>CAYNSL010000097.1:0-13200 GCA_964399755.1 uncultured Chitinophaga sp.
TCATTGTAAATGCATTTGCCGAGGCTGAAGCGGAAAGGGTCAGGGTATGACCGCTTTGAATGATAACATCATTTGTATTTGCCGGTAATTGAGTAGCCCCAATGTAAGTTGAACCTGAAACATTATAAAGCCAGGAAGCAGTATTGTTATAATCTCCTGAGTTATTGCTTTTGAAGGTGGCTGTACTCTGGTCATTCATGGTTACCGCAACCACATTTGAATTGGCCGAAATAACTGATCCCGTAGTGGCTCTTACCCGGAAATAATAAGTGCCGGCTCCGGGAACTGTTACACTTTGAGAAGTACCTACTACCGGAAGACTATTATACCCTGTAAGAAATGAACCAACTAAACCAGTCACAGCCAGATCATCTATAAGCCAGAGTTCTGCCGTATTATTGTTTAATAAGGTAATACGTATTTTCAGGTTGCTCACTGAAGGCAGATTCGTAATAACAACAGTACTATAGCCATCGGTAGTGCGTGTTCCGCCCCCGGCCGGTGTAAAATCTACCGGTGTTGCATTTCCATCATATGCCGTACTTGCAGTACCTGTCGCTGCATAAGCCCAAACTGCATTACTATTGCCCAGAACCCTCACCGTACTATAATAGGTAGTTCCCCCATCCGGGCTGATTTCGACAGTGACAATATCGCCCGCATCAGCACCATTGGCAAGGCTTCCAATCGAGAAAGAAGCCAGCCTGAAACTCAGTTGTACTCCACTTGCAGAAGAGGTATTTATGTTAGAAGAAGTTATCGTGACGGATCCGTTTGCTTTCCCGTATGCATAGGTTCCGGCAGAAGCAAAAGGCGAAGTTGAAGGTGCATCACTTGACGTTGAATTACCGCTCGAAAATGAACCCGAACCGGTGGTCTCGGTGAATAAGGTAAGCAAATTCTCAAAACCTTCATTAGCAACAGTGCCGGTGGTGGTAAAGCTGCTGAATGCAGATGCGTCCAGCAAATATCCGGCTGTTGCACCAGCTACAGTGGACCAAATCGCAGTAAAACTGTTAGGCGTGAAGACTGTTGGCGAATTCGCCACAGGAGTACCGAGCGTAACGCTTCCGCTAACGGTTTCATTTTTGGTATCACCCCCGCCAACCACGGAGATCAATTCATTATTGTAGTTACCTACAGCAAGCCCGGATTTCAGACGTACGTCAATATTTGTCGGGCCGAGTGTTCCGGAAGCATACGGAATATTAAAAGTAGTTACCCAGCCATTGCCATCATTTATTTCATAGTCAGATGGTGCTGTCACAACAAGATTTCCGGGAGGAGAAGTTAAATTAACGCCAGATACAGAAAATGATTGTATTCCCGATGGACCTGCTCCTGCGACGTAGGTAAACCCGCTTAGCGATGTTGGTGTTAATGTGATTAACGGACTTGATGCTGAATTAATAGTAAAGGTTTGAGTATTCGATGTTGCCGCCGCGCCGCTGGTAATTACATCCACGGTAGCTGTACCGGCCGAAGCAATATCAGCTGCATTTATAGTTGCCGTAAGCTGAGTACTGTTATTAAAACCAGTTGTTCGATTACTCCCATTCCAACGTACTGTAGAAAGACCATTAATAAAATTGGTCCCATTAACAGTCAGGGTAAATCCGGAACCACCCTCAGTTGCCGAATTAGGTGAGATTGATGTGGTTGTCGGTGTCGGGGGGACTCCGATCGAAGCCGGCACAGCATTATATGTTATAGCATCATCTACAAAAATATTCGCTACGTTTGAGGTACTACTAATTCCAATAAAAGTTCCGGAAGCAATTGCAGTATTAGCAGGCATAATTGCTTCTGCGAGATCATCTCCGATTAAAACGCCATTTATATATAAATCAAATTTCTGAACCGCCACAGACTGTGAACCGCCATTATATAAATAATTTATCGTCCCGCTCGTTTTGTTATTTCCCACTATTTCCACAGTATAAACTGTAGCCGAACTAAAATTAGTGTTAGTTAACCCCGTTGTAACAAAGCTTCCTCCCCCTCTATATGTTAACGAAATTGCCCCGCTTGCTCCATAGGTAAATCTCAGTCCAGTAAATACCTGCGCCCCTGAAAAATCACTGGCATCAGAATACATTGTTCCGGCTCCTTGATAAAAAGACCAAATGCCTGATGTAGCTGTATTTCCTGCACTGGCATCGCCAAATAAAACTTTAAAGGAAGTGTAAAACTCAGTACTGGAAGTATATCCAACCCAGGGAGAGAATTTACAAACTGATGTTGAACTAGAGGCAACAGCACGAACATATGCGCCAGTGGTTCCCAATGGATTCGAAGCGGTAACGAGGTTTACAGGTGCGTTTGGCGCCGTCGCACCAGCCCTTGCCCAGGTTGTTCCTGAAGTAGGATTGGGTATGAATGCAGCGCTACCGGTTTGACTTGTATGTGATCCTGTAGAAGAGCCGAAATCCTGTGTGGATGTTTGCCCCCACCCACATTCAATAATAAAAAAGAAAACAAGCAAAAAATAAAACTTCCTCATAACCAGAAATATTAATTTAAAAAATATTTTAATCCGTTAATTCTATTACGAAATTACCATTTACGATTCCCGGCGCTTATTCCGCATATAAACAAATCATTATCATCCGTTACAGCATGGTTTAATTGGAAAATGGCCGCATTCGGAATCATTCAAGAGGGGACAGAAGGATTTTCGGGGAAGGTTTATTTTTATCGAAACGGCTAATATATGGTGTTTCCACTTACCGGAAGCAGGATTAAATCTCCTGTGGAAAACTATTGAATGAAGCAATGAAAATATCCGGCCCGGGTGTAGTCGAATCGCCACAAAACCGGTGTATTCGTTGCCGGGGTAGTTAATGGTGGTTCAGCCATTCTTCTCCTCCGGCACTTTCATATCCGGGAAAAGCGCCGCCAGCAGCATCAGGATGGAACATCCCAGCGCGAGGAAGAGTCCCGCTTTTTTTACCGGGCACTCCCCGCCCTCGCAGGCGGTGATGATAAAGAAATTACGGAGGGCCCAGCCGATATTCAGGGCCGTAACCAGCAGGTTGGCCCTTTTGGCCCAGATGCGCGGGATCAGCACAAACAGGATAAAAATACCCGCCATCACAAAATGCAGGTAACCGGGCTTGCCGAAATTGGTGCCGGTGGAATCAATTCCGGTGACGGTGATTTCACGGGATTCGATATAGACCCAGGGCAGAAAACAAGAGAATACCAGTACGAGGGCGGCCGCCAGGCCAAGCCATTTGAGGATGCGGGGCATGGCGCGAAGTTAGCGATATAAGATAAGCTGTGAGCTTTGAGCTACGAGCTGTGAGCTGTGATCGCTACAGTTTTAACCCGAACACAATACTCAGGACACGGTGTTTGTTCAGATCATCCGCCGCGCTGTTACTTCCCGATTGAAGTTTGGCTAGACCCAGTCCATAATTGAGCGACAGGAACGAATGCGCGAATTCAAGACCAAGGGTTCCGTTAAGTCCGTAATCGAATCGTTTCATGATCCCGTATCCGGCCCCTTCTTCATAATCGAAAGTGGAGGGATCGTCATTCGACCATTCGATATTTTTTTCACTGTGAAAGGCGGCCCCTAGGAATTTTCCGTCGACTTTATTCTTCCCGGCCACGCCCATCGCGATATAAGGACCCGCGCCGGCAAAAAAACGAACGGGACCTCCCGTCGATTTGAAAACAAGGCTGGCGGGCACTTCGATATAATAGGGGTTGCTGACGGCCCTGTACCAGGTATTACCGTTGGGATCACCCGATTCTGTTTTGGAGCCCTTGCCCGTAAAGATCAGCCCGGGTTGAAAATAAACACCCGGTCCGAGTTTTATATCGCCGCTGAACCCTACCTGGAAACTGCCCAGCATATTATTCCGGTCGATATTCCCGTCGTTGGTAATGGTGATGTTGGCGAAATTGATACCGGCGCGGATGATCTGCGCACCCGACGGCTTCACCATCATGATTCCGATCAGCGGAAATAGAAAATATTTTTTACTTATTCCCATAATAATTTATTAAGGGGAACGGCAAATGGCTTGCCAAAGAAAATTATTACCCCTGACAAAAAGACAATTAGTCCGTAAATAATGGCAACCGCCCGATACTTGACCCGGCAGATCGGATAAAAAATAAATTGAGTGTCAATGTGGAATTATACCTGTTCGGACGATTTAACATTATTCGTCATGCCCGGCGGACTTCATTGCCTAACTTTTGGGTGCAACAACACCCGGACCATGGTAACCGTTATCATCCCTGCGCTGAACGAAGGAGAAACCATCGCTAACGTCGTTAATTTCGCCAGGAAATCACCGCTGGTTTCGGAAGTGATCGTGGTGGACGACAAATCCGTCGACAATACCGTCTCCAACGCCAAAAATGCGGGTGCCACTGTGATCACAAGCACCAAACTCGGCAAAGGAGCGTCGATGAAGGACGGCCTGCTCTGCGCCGCAAATGAAACCCTGGTGTTTTTAGACGGAGACATCGTATCCTACCCGGATGGCACCCTGGAAAAACTGGCGCAACCCATACTGGACGACGAAGCCGATTTTGTGAAAGCCAGCTTCGGACGTAATGCCGGGCGGGTAACGGAACTGGTGGCGAAACCCCTCCTGAATATCTTGTTTCCCGATATCTCGCATTTTACCCAGCCGCTGAGCGGGATGATAGCCGGGAAAAAAAAATGGTTGCAGCAAGTTGCCTTCAGCGATGATTACGGGGTGGACATCGGCATCCTGATCGATATGCATTTGCAAAAAGCCAGGATCCGCGAGATCCCGATCGGGTACATCGACAATAAAAGCAAACCCTGGCAGGCACTGGGTAAAATGAGCAAGGAAGTTTCACGGACCATCATCGACAGAGCTTTCCAGCAAAAAAGACCCAATGCAAACCTGGAAGAATTGCAGTCGTTCAGCGAGATCCGCGACCAGATGGAATTTGCCATCAAGGAACGTCTGAAAGGCCTGGACAAAATGGCTGTCTTTGATCTCGACAACACGCTGTTCGAAGGACGGTTTATCGATACCTGCGCCCGTTTTTACGGGTTCGAAAAAGAACTTCTGACGATCCGCGGTATGGAGAACGATCCCGTTATCCTGACCAAAAATATTGCCCGCCTGATGAAGGGGTTGAATATTTCCCAGGTGCTGGCAGTCGCCGACAGCATCCCGCTTGCAAATGACGCAGGCCGGGTCATCCGCGAACTGCGGGAAAGAGGTTACGTGGTGGGCATCATCAGCGACAGCTATGATGTAGTCGTCAACCATGTGAAAACCCGGCTGGAAGCGGATTTTTCACTGGGAAACGAACTGGAATTTTCAAAAAGCATCGCCACGGGTGAAGTGAAGATCCCTTCCTTCTTCTTTAACAGCGCGGTGTCTGTTTGCCGTCACGGTATCTGCAAAACCAATGCAGTCCTGCACCTCCTGGCGCAATACCGGATCGGGATTAACGACACCATCGCTGTAGGAGACGGCGACAACGACCTTTGTATGATCAGAAATGCAGGGGTGGGAGTAGCATACAGTTCCGGTAACGAAATCCTGAATTTTATCGCAGACAAACAATTGAAAAAAGGGACCCTGGCTTCCTTACTGGATTTTGCCTGATGTATTTTACCCGGCCGGCTCAGCGGGCGGGACATGTTCCGAATATAATAAAAGGAAACGCGATAGATACCGCACCTGTAAACCGGCACCAACCACATCAACGGAAATAAATTCGCTCAGGAATTTCCGTAAATTTTTATCACCGGCTCCCGCAAAGATTCGGCGCCGGGGCTGCAATAAAAATAAATAACCTCCGCGATGGATTCGGGCTTCACCCATTTGCCGAAATCCGCGCCGGGCATGCTTTGCCGGTTTTGCGGTGTATCGATCGTGGAAGGAACGATCACGCTGGTTACTACGTTGGCGCCCCTGGCTTCATCATTCAGCAGCTCGCCCAGCCGGAAAACCAGTGATTTGGCCAGCCCGTAGGCCACCATACCCCCGCTGTTCTTCATGGAAAGACCGGGCCTCGAACCGATCAGGAATATACGGCCGCTCCCCTGCCGCATCATCTGTGCAAAAACAGGTCGCGCCACATTATATGCCGTTTCAAAATTCAGTTTGATTTGCTTACTGATCGAGGCGGTCGTTGTATCGGCAATAGCACCCATCGCGAAGCCGCCCACGGTTAATACGGCCGCATCGATACTTCCCTGCGCCGCGATGATGGAATCCACCATTTGCGCGGCCGCTTCCTCATTCATCAGATCGGCCGTGCTGGTCCGGAAATTCGGATGATTGATATCCAGTTTTACAGGATCATTAGGGATGACCGTTCCCACTACGTGGAAACCTTCAGCGAGGAATTTTTTTACAACTGCCTGGCCCATATTTCCGGAAGCGCCGGTGATCAGGATCGTTTTCATTTTATAAGGCTGAACTGCGAATGTACTGAATCGGGAGCGGGATAGTTTTTGTAATTTGTAGAAATTCCCGGCCGCTTTTGGCTGATATTTCCCGTTTTGCCGGGAACGACGCTATGTTAAAAAAAACCATCCTGGTTTTCTGGGCGCTTACGCCTGTCCTGTACGCAGGGGCGCAAACCTGTACGGTCAACGGGCAAACGCCCCCCTCAGCCATCCTGGTCTGCGGATCATCCAGTTTATCGGTGAGCACCCCCAGTTTCTGCGGGCAAAGCACGGTACCGGTTCCCTGCGGGGATGGCTATCCATATACCAACAAGAACCCCAATTTTTTCAGGATGGTCTGCTACCGGTCAGGTACGCTTGGCTTTTCTATTATGCCCGAAGATCTCACCGCCAATTACAGCTGGCAGCTATTTGATATCACGGCCACCAACCCTTCGGATATTTTTACCAATCCTTCGTTATTTGTGGCCTGTAACTGGTCGGGTGATGTGGGTGAAAAAGGCGCTTCTTCCGATGGCACAAATCTTACGGTATGTTCCGGAGCACAGCCTTTATTCAGTAAGATGCCGGACCTCGTGATCGGGCATACTTATTTACTGATGGTTTGTAATGAAAGCGGCACCACCGGTAATTACCAGCTAACCTTCGACGGGGGATCGGCCAGCATCACCGATGCCGTGGAGCCACAGCTTTTATCAGCACGGGCCAATTGCGATGGCACCCGTGTTTTTGTTCGCTTAAACAAAGCGATGAAGTGCAACAGCATTTCTGTTGACGGCAGCGAATTTACAATCAGCGGCGGGGCCTCTGTTATTTCCGCGGCGCCGGGGATCTGTACACAGCCATTCGGGACCGACTCGGTGGCCCTGACCCTTAACCAGACCCTTCCCTATGGCAATTATACCCTGGTTATCCATAACGGCAGCGATGGCAATACCATCACGGATGTTTGCGGGCGGAATATCCCGGAACTGGATTCGCTGCCATTCACCCTCAGTACGCCCCAGCCCACCCCGATGGATAGCATCAGGCCGGCCTCCTGTGCCCCGGGATATATCGATCTTGTTTTTAAAAAACCGATCCAGTGCGCCTCAGTGGCCGCCGATGGATCGGATTTTATCATCACCGGGCCCCAGCCGGTGAGCGCCGTTTTTCAACCGGGCTCCTGTCCCAACGGGGTTACGACTCCGGTGATACGCTTACAACTCTCCCCTGCTACTATCAGCAGCGGCACTTACCAGATAGTATTGGCTTCCGGAAACGACGGGAATACGCTGATTGACGAATGCGGGCTTGAATCACCCGCGGGCGCGACGCTTTCCATCGAATTATTTGAGCCCGTATCGGCGCAATATACATTTACGGCTACGCTTAGCTGCCGGGAAACACCGGTCTCATTCTTCCATGATGGTAACCACCATACAGACCACTGGGCATGGGATTTCGGCGGTAATGCCGTTTCCGGTGAACAAAACCCGGTATACACTTTTTCAAAACCCGGTAATCATACCGTGAAGCTGACCGTTTCCAACGGGCATTGCACAGACACTTATTCACAAACCATCACGACTTCAGGATTTTTAACTGCGGCTTTCAGCGCACCCCGGGAAGTTTGTCCCGGTGACAGCCTTCATTTCGAAAATACCAGCAGCGGCCTGATCGACACCTGGCGCTGGAGTTTTGGCAATGGTGTGAGCAGTGCTGAAAAAACACCTGTTGGTTACCGTTATAGCGATATCGGGCGTGAAGCTTATTATACCGTTACCCTCCATGCGCTGAACACCCAGCTGAACTGCGGCGACTCGGCACGGCGCGTGATCCGCGTGCTTAGTCATTGCCGGATCGCGGTACCAACCGCGTTCACCCCTAACGGCGACGGATTGAACGATTTCCTTTACCCCGTCAACGCGCTGAAGGCCGACAACCTGCTGTTCAGGGTATATAACAGGATGGGGCAATTGGTATTCGAAACCCGCGACTGGTCGCGAAAGTGGGACGGCACCCTCCGGGGTCAGCCAATGGGAACGGGCATTTATGCCTGGCTGCTGAGCTATGTGCAAAGAGATTCGGGGGAACATGTTTTTATGAAGGGAACGACATTATTATTAAGGTAGACTTACAGAACATTTGAAAAAAAGTATCTATTATCATATCCAAAACGATGAAGGCTGATCCATGATCAGCCTTCCTTACTAAACCCAACGTAAACGGTCAGACGATAAAGTTCCAGCCGTAAATGTCTTCATCCCGGCCCGTGCGGATCTTTTCCAGTTTTTGTTTGATCCGGAACATGATATTATTCTGGTTATAGGCGGGTAAATGATAATCAATACTGCCGATCCGGATGGTTTCAATCGGCGCTACCACGGCCGCTGTGCCCGCCCCGAATGCTTCGGTGATGGCATTGTTGCGAAATGCGTTTTCCAGTTCTTCCACCGATACCGGTCTTTCTTTGGCGGAGAGTCCAAGATCGTAGGCCAGCGTGAGCAGGGAATCGCGGGTTACGCCGTCGAGGATTGAATCCGAAATTGGCGGTGTGACGAGGGTATCGCCGATCACGAACATCACGTTCATCATACCCGACTCTTCGATAAACTGGTGATCGCGGCTATCAGTCCAGAGCACCTGGTCGAAGCCCTCCTGCCGGGCGCGCTGGGTGGGATAAAAAGCAGCTCCGTAATTTCCTCCGCATTTGGCAAAACCCGTACCGCCCCTTGCGGCGCGTACATATTCGGTTTCCACTTTTACCCGGATCGGTTTCGCATATAATTCGGGAACGGGTCCGGTGAAAATCACGAAGCGGTATTGTTCCGATACTTTCACCCCGAAACGGGCTTCGGTGGCATACACGAAAGGACGGAGATAAAGTGAGCTTCCGGGTTTTGAAGGCACCCAGTCGCGGTCGGTTTCCACGAGTTTTAACAAGCCTTCGATAAAAATTTCGCGGGGCGGTACGGCCATGCACATCCTGTCGAGTGAACGGGCAAAGCGTTCATAGTGCCGGTCGATCCGGAAAATATTGACCCGTCCGTCTTCCATGCGAAATGCCTTCATGCCTTCAAAAACCGTTTGCCCGTAGTGCAGGGCGAGGGTGGTCGGGCTGATCGAGAGGTTGGCGAAAGGTACGATGGCCGGTTGCTGCCAGCCGATCCTGTCGGGTGATTTACCGTCATAATCGCAGACGAGCATATGATCAGACACTTCCTTTCCGAATTCGAGTTGGTCAAAGTCGACCCTGGACAATCGGGAATTTTTTGTTTTTCTTACGGGGATGTCAGTGAGGATTTCCATGTTGAAGGGTTTAGTGGGTTAACTGGAATTGTTGTTGCTCATATTTTTCAAGGCGATTGGCCGCCGTTTTCATATCGATCTCCATTTTTACATTGGCGCGTTTGTAAACGTCGTTTTCAACCGGCAGGTGGCGAAAACCTATTTTCTCATAGAGACGGATGGCCCCTTCGTTGCGGGTATTGGAATAAAGGATGATCTTTTCCGCTCCCAGTTCCATCGCTTTTTTAAAGCTGGCAAAACTGATCGCTTCGGCGATGCCATTACGACGGAAGGCAGGATCGACCGCCATCTTGGTAAATTCGTACACCTTTTCATCCACTTTCCGGAGCCCGACCGTACCGGCAATAACACCCCCGTATTCAGCCATGAGGATGGCGCCGCCGGGTTCGAGGATCGCTTTACCGGGGTTGGTCAGCACCCATTCATCCACCGGTTCCATTTCGAACCAGGCTTCGATCCATTGCCGGTTGAATTTTTCAAAATAAGGCTGGTGTTCCGGCCGGTAGTTTATAATATTAATTGTGTTCATCGTTTTACTTTTTTGAATTCACGATTCACCACATAGACTCCGCCCAGCGTAATCAGCATGCCCAGCCCCATGACCCCGTTCATTTTCTCGGAGAGGAGTAACCAGCCCAGTCCCACCGCTACCAGGGGATTGATATAGGCATAGACTGATACCTGGGTTGGTGGCAATTTGGTAACGGCGAATACAAAGGCAGAATAAGCCACCAGGGATCCGAAGACGATCAGGTACAGCAGGGCCAGCCAGGAATCGCTGCTGGCTCTGGCGAGGTTTACATATTTGCCGGTGATGCCGCAAACGATCAGCATGATTACCCCGGCGATCAGCATCTGGAGCCCGACATTAAACAGGATATTGATGGAAGTCTTTTGCCGTGAAGTGTACACGGTGCCGAAGGACCAGGACAATACGGAAATCAGGGCGAGTCCCACCCCCAGCAAAAAGTTCTGGTGTTTCAGCTCACCCATATAATCGGAAAAGATCAGCAGTACGCCGGCAAAGCCGGTAACTAAACCTACGATCATTAACCGGCTGATACGGGTGCAGGCAGATAGCCAGATGCTGAACAATGCGATAAAGAGGGGCACCAGCGCCACGATAATGGCCGCGAGCCCGCCGCTGATATATTCAAGCGACCAGGTAAGTAATCCGTTGGCGATGCAAAGGAGGAAGATACCCTGGATCGAAATGGTTTTCAGTTCGCGGAAGCCGGGCAGTTTATACCCGCGTGCAAGAAAGAAAACGACGAGGATCAACCCGGAAATAAACTGGCGGACGCCTGCCATGAACAATCCCGGCATTTGCTGCGCTCCTACGCGGGAGGCTACATACGTGGTGCCCCAGAAAAAACTAACCAGGCCTAAAGCGATATACGCTTTGTGCATTTCCTTTTTCATTGTTGGTTTTTTTACGCAGCCGTTTTGGGTTTTTAAATCCCCGGTGGTTTTTGAAAGCCCCGTGATTCCATACCAAAATTCACAAGGATTTATTTGAAAAAACAGATTCAGTTTTTGTAATTTTGACTAGATCAGATTAGGCAGGGCCCGGAAGCCTGAGGTCTGAAGCCCGAACAGCTCATATCAAATTATCAATGATGCCATATTAGAATTACGACGCATCACTACGACCTCCGACTTCCGACCTCTGACTTCTGACCTCAAACCAATTTTATGCGCAGCAACAACAACGGCACCGATCACCTTTACATCCAGGTGGCCGAGGGTCTTGAAAAAATGATCAGCGAGGATGTGCTGAAGATAGGCGACAAACTTCCTTCCGTGCGAATGCTGAGCGAGGAATACGGGATCAGCATGGGTACCGCATTCCAGGCTTATTATCATCTTGAGGGAAAGGGGTTGATCGAATCGCGGCCAAAGTCCGGTTATTATGTCCGGTTTAACCAGAAGCGGTTTCGTGATCTGCCCAGGGTGATTCAACCGGAAGTCATTTCGCACGATGTAAGCGTGAAAGAAATGATCGCTTCTATCTATGCCGATATCGCCACGGACAACCAGAAAGTGATCAATTTTGCGCTTGCCGTTCCCGATCACGCCCTGTTGCCGGTGGCCAAGATCAACAAATCGGTTATGCATGCCCTGAAGAACAACAAGGATCATTGCCTGAGTTACGAACATACGCAGGGGCACCGGGAGTTGCGGCGGCAGATCGCGAAACTGTCGTTTAACTGGGGCGGCAAGGTACAGGCTGATGAGGTGATCGTGACTTCGGGTTGTCTTGAAGCCATTACGATGTGCCTGCGTGCCGTTACGCGACCCGGTGATACGGTGGCGGTGGAGTCGCCCGGGTATTTCGGTACCTACCAGGCTATTGAAAGCCTGGGGTTGAAAGTGGTGGAGATTTCATCTTCACCGGTGTCCGGTCCCGACCTGGATTGCCTGGCGTCGGTCCTGAAAAAATTCCCGGTGAAAGCATTTGTCGTGACGCCGAATTTCAATAATCCATCCGGCAGTTGTATGCCGGAAGAAAATAAAAAAAAGCTGGTGGAGCTGATCAACAGGTACAATATTCCCCTGATCGAGGATGATATTTACGGGGAACTGTATTTCGGGAAAAACAGGCCGCGTCCCTGCAAGTATTATGACACCCGCGGTTTGGTGATGCATTGTTCATCCCTGTCGAAGTCGCTGGCCCCCGGTTACCGGATTGGCTGGGTGATTCCGGGGAGGTACCTGGAAGAAGTGAAGCAGATCAAAAGGATGAACAATATCAGTTCCCCTACCCTGACGCAGGCGGCGATGGCACATTTCCTGCAAAACGGGCGATATGAGTATCATCTCAGGAATATGCGCAAGGCCCTGCATACGCAGTGTCTGCGGTACATGCAGGCCATTATCGATTATTTACCGGAGGACACCAAGGTATCGCGTCCGCAGGGAGGGTTTGTGTTATGGGTGCAGTTGAATAAAAAGGTGAATGCTTTCAAACTGCGGAGCGAAGCGATGCGGCATCATATTTCCGTGGTACCCGGGAAGATTTTTTCGGCTTCCTGCAATTACAATCATTTTATCCGTATCAGTTTTGGCAAACCCTGGGACGGCGATGCCGATTACGGGATGATGATGCTGGGGAAGCTGATCCGGAAGATGATCTAGATCCGGTACTGGTTTATATTATTTCGGAAAAATTCCTGAATGGGTAGTGTGGATGTTTCAATACTTCGGCAGAACGACCGGCTGATCACGGTATCAATCACTACTCCCCCGGTCTGACCGCCCGTCTGACTGCAATATCAACATTCGATCAGCTCGTCTGATCGCCCGTCTGACCGCGTTGTCAACATTTATCAACCTCGTCAGACCGCCCGTCTGACCAAGTTCACTTTTCATCAGGCCGAACTCCCCGGTCTGACCGCGATATCAACATTCGATCACGTGGTCTGACCGCCCATCTGACCGCGTCATCAACATACATCAACATGGTCTGACCGCCCGTCTGACCAAGT
>CAYNSL010000098.1:0-13182 GCA_964399755.1 uncultured Chitinophaga sp.
AATGTCATTATAAAGCCTTATTTTTCAGCCTTGATTTGTTAATATTTGCCTATATTTATTTTGCAAATATTCCCTTTCTTTGCATCCGAAAACCAAACTTTATGCTTAAGAGACTACTCTTTTTGTTTGCTTTAGCCTTCATGGCCAGTCCGTTCGTATTTGCACAGGTCACCACTTCATCCATTCTCGGGGAAGTAAAAAGTTTTGGTGACGAACCCCTGGTCGGGGCGACGGTGGTAGCCACCCATGTCCCATCCGGTACCAAGTATACGGCCGTTTCCCGCGCGGGGGGCGTTATCCGTATTGACAACATGCGTCCCGGTGGTCCTTATACCATCGAAGTGACTTTTGTTGGGTATGATAAAGAGACCTACAGTGATATTTACCTGCAGCTGGCCGAATCATTCACGCTGAATCCCAAATTGAAGAAAACAGAAGTGACCATGGAGAACGTGGTGCTGACCACGGCCCGCAGAACCGTGTTCAACCCGAACCGTACGGGCGCCGTGACCAATATCGGTCTCCGCCAGATCACGCAGGCGCCTTCCATTAACCGGAACATCCTCGATCTTACCCGCGCCACTCCTCAGGCAAACGGCCAGGCAATCGGCGGCGGTAATTCAAGGCAAAATAACTTTACGGTTGACGGAGCTGAATTCAATAACAGCTTCGGTATCCAGGTGGGTGGCGCCGGAAACCTTCCCGGTGGCGGTTCTCCCATTTCTTTCGATGCATTGGATGAGGTTTCGATCAGCGTCACGCCTTTTGATGTACGCCAGGCCGGGTTTATCGGCAGCGCCATCAATGCCGTTACGCGTTCCGGAACAAATACTTTCTCCGGTTCGATGTACCATTACTACCGTACGGAAAAATTGCGGGGACGCCGCGTTGAAAAAACGTATTTCACCCGCTCGCCCGAAGAGTTCGACCAGTGGGGTTTCCGTATCGGCGGCCCGATCATTAAAAACAAATTGTTCTTCTTCTTCAGTTATGAAAAAGATCAGCAGCCCAGCGTCATACAAACCCGCGTGGCTTCCTCTTCTTCGGCTGCTTACGGAAGCTCCAATTTCGTAGCCAGGCCTTCCGCCGACTCGCTTACTTATATCAGCCAGTACCTGCGTGATAATTACAAATACGAAACCGGTCCGTTTGATAATTACACACCGAATATCGAGCGTAAAAAATACCTGGGCCGTATCGACTGGAACATCAGCAACAAGCACCGCGCTGTATTCCGTTACAGCCAGGTGGAAGGCGGAAACCCTGCTTCTCCCAGTACTTCGGTTGGCGGTGCAGGCACCGTTGCCGGTAATGGCGCTACGCGTACCGACGTAACCAGCCTCTGGTATAAGAATTCCAATTATTTCCAGGGTACCAATTTCTATTCTTTCTCAGCTGAATTGAATTCAAACCTTGGCCGCGTTTCCAATGTGATCCGCGGTACCTATACATACCAGGATGACTCCCGTACCACTACCAGTCCCAAGGCCATGGCGGATCCCGCTACCGGTTTTGCCGGGTATGATATGCCATTCGTAGATATTATGAGCACCACCTCGGTTACCCCCCAGGCGAATTCTGGCGTAGGCGCTCCCTATGTATCTTTCGGGTATGAGCCTTTCAGCTTCGGTAACCTGCGGAAAGTAAAAGTGTATTCCGTAACCGACAATATAAGCTGGACACATAAAAAGCACAGCTGGACGCTGGGCGGTCAATTTGAGCAAAGCGAAACCATCAATGGTTTCCAGCGTTTCGCTACCAGCTATTACCGTTTTGCCACCTGGGCCGATTTCGCCAGCGCCCTGAACCCCAACCCGGCGCTCCGCAAACTGCCCACCGACTTTGCCATTACCTATTCGCTCTCCAAAGATTTTGCCCCGGCATTTTCGGCCTTTAAATTCAGGCAGTATACTTTATACGGACAGGATGAAATATCTGTAACCAAGAATTTCCGTTTGACAGTCGGTTTGCGTTTCGACCTGCCCACTTATCCCAGCGTACCGCAGATCCTCACGCATCCCCTCGTGTATGCCATGAATTTTGCCAAGGGCGAAAAAGTGAATACCGGTTTGCTTCCCGAGAAAAAGATACTGTGGTCACCCCGTATCGGGTTCAACTGGGATCTTTACGGCGACCGTTCCCTGCAGATCCGCGGCGGAACCGGCATCTTCACCGGCAAGATTCCCTTTGTATGGATCGTGAGCCAGTCGGGTGATAACGGGATGATCCAGGTAACACAGGCCTTTAATACCTATACTTCCACGGGCACGCTTTCGGGTGTTTTGCCTCCGGGTCCCTTTAATCCCAATCCCGCGGCCTATCGCCCTTCATCCGTTCCCCCGGCCGGAACCATCGTTCCGACTTCGGTAACGGCGCTGTCCAGCGATTATGTACATCCGCAAACCTGGAAGTCCAGCCTGGCCATTGATACCAAACTGCCCTGGGGTATTATTGGTACCATTGAAGCCATCTTTAATAAGGATGTAAACACGGCGATCTTCCGTTCGCCCAACTATATCGATCCCCAGCCGCTGAACACGGCAGGTTATCCCGATCAGCGCCCGATTTATGGATCTACAGTGCCCACCCGTTTCATCAATACCCTGAACGCAAACCAGGTGCCCGCTTCCGGCGGTACAGTTGGATTCACCCCCGTGATTATCGATAATGGCAGTAAAGGATATTATGGTTCACTGACGATCCGCCTTGAAAAAACATACAGCAAAGGATTCACGGCGGCTTTATCTTATACCAAATCACTGGCCGGCAACCTGCATGATGGCGACGGCGACCAACCCCTGGGTGCTTACCAGGGAACGCAGCAGGTTTGGGGTCTGAATTCGCCCACATTGTCATATGCACAGTACGTAGTACCCGACAGGGTAATGGGTTCCATATCTTACCGTAAGGAATATCTCAAACACCTGGGCACTACAATTTCTCTTTTCTATAACGGTTCGGCGGCTTACCGTTTCTCGTATACCTATAGCGGCGATTTCAACCGTGATGGTGTAAACGGCAACGACCTGATCTTTATTCCCAATGCAGCGCAGGTGCAGCAAATGCAGTTTGCCAGCCGTACGGCCAATGGCGTGGTGTACGATCAGAATGCGCAGCGCGCCCTGTTCGAAGCCTATATCCAGCAGGATAAATACCTGAGCAAACACCGCGGCCAGTATGCCGAGCGTAATGGCGCCCTGGCACCCTGGCGGAACCAGCTTGATGTGAAATTCCTGCAGGACCTTTTTGTAAAAACAGGCAAGTACCGCAATACCCTGCAGTTCTCCGTAGATATCGTGAATGCCGGAAACCTGATCAACCCCAGCTGGGGAAAACGTAAACTCACCAATGGTACACAGATACTGACCGTGGGAACCAATGCGTATACACCCGGCGGTACCGTATTACCCAACTTCCAATTGGCGGTTGACCGCGGTAATATCATCACCCGTACTTTCCGCGATGATGTGAGCGTGAACTCCACCTACCAGATCCAGTTTGGCCTGCGGTATATCTTTAATTAATAGTTGAGATAAAGTAATAAAAAAGCGTCCCGTTCCATTGGAGCGGGACGCTTTTTTTAGGCTACGAGCTGCCAGCTTTGAGCTATGAGCACTGCCTGTTAAACGTTATTCATTCCTGTTAACTGGTATTGAATACGATATATTTTGAATAAGTTGGTAATCACCGCTCGAAGCTCACAGCTCATAGCTCATAGCGCACAGCCCTCTTCTTCCCCCATCCCCATTTCAAAAATTCAGGCATGGCCCGGCCCCAGGTAAGCACGTCATGACGGCCGTCTTGCATTTCGAGGTAATGGATATCATCTTCTAAAGAATAACCTTTCGATTCAAGCTCGCGGATCAGGTCCAGCGTATCGTCGATCGAGTCGATGATCCCGTTATGGTTGCGGTCCTTGGTTTCATCCATATTCCCGCATTGAAAAAAGAATTTCAGCCCGGGATAGAATGAACCCCGTCTTACCTGCTGGTGGATGATCCGGTGTTTGTCGTCGTCATATTCAGCTTCGGTCTGGTCAACGCTGCGCCACCAGAACGAACCCGAAAAAACACCGGCCCGGCTGAATTCCGCGGGGTATTGCCAAACCATATCCAGCGCCATCAACCCGCCCAGTGAAAAACCGGCGAAGGATTTTTCCAGGAATGAGCCGATCCGGTATTGATTTCGCAGGAAGGGTAATAATTCTTCGAGGATAAAGGAGGAATAGTGACCGGCTTTCGCGCCGCGTCCCCTGAAATCGGGCACCCCGGCCACACCGTATTCCATCCTGCGTTCGGTGCCGGCGTGTATCGCTACGCAAAACAGTGGTTCGATGCGATCCTGTGCCGTTAATTCTTCCAGTATGGCGGTAAATCCCATGTTTTCCATATCCTGCCCGTCATTGATGAGGAGGAGGCGGTGACCCGCGGGACCGGGGTTAGAACGCGGACGAAAAACAGAAAGTTCCACCTGTCGTTCCAGGAAGCGGGAAGGGATAGAAATGTTTTCAACCAGAATACCGGATTCTTTTGCCATTTGCATGGCCTCAAAAATAAGGAATTCGCGCTACAGCGCACGCAATGGCCGTTTCAACCCACCATGGGAGAAATGAATGATCGTAATGACCATTCCGGATTTATTTTTTTCCTGCCGTCTTGCTGTCTTCCTAAAAAGGAGTCCATGGGACCGGCATATTATATAAAAGCCTCCAGATTTGTTGAACAGATCCATTAAAGCCGGCGGTTAATTTGTTTATTTGTGGCCGAAAAAATACATTTGAAGGAAGGGGCCGGATCCGGTCCCGTTTCCCTGACACCTAAAATCTGTTTATGAAGAAAATCGGAATTCTCCACGGAAAAGAACGCTCATTCCCCGAAGCATTTGTGGCCCGGGTCAACAGTAAGAAAGTGCACGGCATACTGGCCGAACCGGTGCGGATCGACAAAGCCATGCAGGGCGTTTCCGGGGGGTATGCAGTCATCTTCGACCGTATCTCGCAGGACGTACCCTTTTACCGTACCTGGCTGAAAAATGAAGCGGTGACCGGAGCCGCCGTGATCAACAACCCCTTCTGGTGGAGTGCGGATGATAAATATTTCAATAACTGCCTGATGACGAAAGTGGGGGTGCCCGTGCCCAAGACGGCGATCATACCCTCGCGCGACCTGCCCGATGATACATCGAACGATTCCTTCAGCAACCTGGCTTATCCGCTCGACTGGGATTCGATTTTCCGCTACGTGGGCTTTCCCGCATATATGAAACCATTTGCGGGCGGCGGCTGGAAACACGTGTATAAATTAGCCAGCGCCGAAGATTTTTTCAGCAAACATGCCGAAACCGGTCAGCTCGTGATGCTGCTGCAGGAAGAGATCGTGTTCACCGAATATTACCGTTGCTATTGCATCGGCGGGAAATATGTGCGCATCATGTCGTATGAACCGCGCAACCCGCATCACCTGCGCTATGTGGCCGATTTTAAACCTTCGCCCGAACGCCTGCAGCAAATGACCGATATCGTACTCCGGATCAACGAGTATCTAGGGTATGATTTCAATACGGTGGAGCTGGCGGTACGCGACGGGGTGCCCTATGCCATCGATTTCTGCAACCCGGCTCCTGATGCCGACAGGCATAGCGTGGGAGAAGAAAATTTTGAATGGGTGGTGGAAACCGCGGCGAATTACGCGATTGAAAAAGCGTTGTCGCATGTGGAAGGGGCCGATAACCTGACCTGGGGTGAGTATGTGAGGCGGTCGAGTAATAAAAGTCCGCTGGTATGATGAAGGGGATGTTTGATGATGGATGCCGGTCATTATAAATAAAACGGAATTCGCATGAACTTAAACTATAAGAGCTTTACGCTGGGCGTAGAAGAGGAGTACATGGTGCTCGACCCTAAAACCTTTGAACTGAAAAGCCACCAGCAAAAGATCGTGCAGGAAGGGCAAAAGGTCATCAAGGATAAGGTAAAGGCCGAAATGCACCAGGCCGTGGTGGAAGTGGGCACCGATATCTGCGCCGATGTGGACGAAGCCTATATGGATGTATCTACGCTCCGCAAGACCATCTCGGGTATTGCGGGCGAACTGGGATTCGCCATGGGGGCGGCGGGCACGCACCCCTTCAGTCACTGGGAAAGCCAGCTCATCACCGATCATATCCGTTACAACGAAATCGTGAACGAACTGCAGGAGGCGGCGCGCAGCAACCTGATCTTCGGGCTGCACGTACACGTGGGTATGGAAAGCCGCGAAATGGCGAACCATATCGCCAACAGCACCCGCTATTTCCTCCCGCATATTTTCGCGCTGAGCACCAATTCGCCCTTCTGGGAAGGAAGGATGACGGGGTATAAATCTTTTCGCACCAAGGTTTTCGACAAGTTCCCGCGCACGGGTATCCCGGATTCCTTCGACAGTATCGAAGCCTATGATAATTATGTGAAGCTGCTGATCAAGACCAACTGCATCGACAATGCCAAGAAGATCTGGTGGGATCTCCGCGTGCATCCTTTTTTCAATACGGTGGAGTTCCGCATTTGCGATATCCCGCTTACGGTGGAGGAAACGATCTCGCTCGCTGCCCTTTTCCAGGCCGTCTGCGCGCGGATCTATATGCTTCGGTCCAAGAACCTGAACTTTATCCAGTATTCAAGGGCCCTGCTCAATGAAAATAAATGGAGGGCCAGCCGCTACGGGGTGGATGGCTACCTGATTGATTTCGGCAAGGAAGAGGAAGTGAATACCCGCGCGCTGTTGTACGAATTGCTGGATTTTCTCGATCCCGTACTCGATCATCTCGGCAGCAGGCACCGTATCGCCTATGTCAATAAGATGCTGGAAAACGGCACGGGGGCCGACCGCCAGCTGGCCGTTTTTGAAAAGACAAAAAATCTCACGGAAGTGGCGAAGTATATCAACAGCCAGTACCTGGCCGGGTTGTAAAATGAGCCGGTATCTTTTTTGCAGTCCCGGTTTTATTTTCTGTTGGAAACGGATTCCTATTTTTAACGGCCGGCTGCCTTATTCCTTGTTTTTGGTATCCATGACGATCTTCCGGCGGTTGATCGTATAACCAAGACTGACACCCGCCACCCGGTGTTTGATAACGGGACCGCCTATGCGCGTTATCACGTCTTCGGAGTTGTTGATGTTGGCCAGTCCGTGCGAATAATACGCGAACACGAAAAGACCGCTGCCGGATTCATAACCAAGGTGAACCGTCAGATTTGCGGAGTAATGACCGTAATCGCCGTAACCGAATTTCATGTTCCGGCTCACGGAACCGCCGGTCGAAGTATGAAAGGTTTCCCTGCCAAAAAGTTGGAAGTCAAGGGCGGGTCCGCCCCGCAGGAAAAAATGCCCGGGCTGGCCGCTGAAATCAAATTGCAGCAGGGCTGCCAGCTCCACGGTATGCAGGGTGGTATTATTGTCGATGGCGGACGAATCGGGCGGGTAGGAGGGAGTGGACAGCGTTACCTTGTAACCTTTGAAACTGTAAAACCCGGAGGGCGCGAAGTAAAGCCTGTTTTCAACAGGCACTTTCAGCCCGGCCCCCAACTGGAACCCGTATTTGATGTCATTCTTTTGTTTCAGACCGTTAATAGTGTAATGAGTGTAATGCAACTGCGGTCCCGCGAAAATATTCCAGGCCACCTGGCCTTTTACGGAAAATGCGGTCAGAAAAATAAAGTATAACAGGCATTGTTTTTTCATGGTCCCGGTGGGTATAAGCGATAAATGTAGCCATTAAATCCCGTTATTGCAACCTTTCAGGCCCGGGGTTTAGTATTTCTTTGCGGGATCTTTTATGTCGGCAGCGGTATTATATTGCTGCGATTGCCCTTTGGGAATGGAGAGGTTTTTCCAGTTTTTATTCCTGATGATCCGCGCGATGTAAATCAGCTGGCCGATATGGTAGGGGTAATGCGCCAGCTGCCGGTTGATGGCGTCGATCACGCTCAGCGGCTCTTTCCGGATATAGACGGTTTTCTTCAGGTCTTTTTTCTTCAGGGATTCGAGGGCGCCCAGGAAACAGGTCCAGCCCTTTTCCCAAAGTTCCAGCAATTGCTGTTTGTTGTAGTCGTGCACTTCGAATTCATCGTCCCGCTGCCGCCATTCCTTTTCGCCGTCTTCCTCCAGGAAATGGGTCCAGCGGCTCAGCATGTTTCCCGTCATATGCTGGATAATGACGGCAATACTGTTCGATTCCTCGTTGGGCTGGTAATGAAAATCCCATTCGTTCAGCTGCTCAAAGGTTTTATCGCCCAGGTCCTTATAGTATTTCATCCGTCGTATGGCCGTTTGCAGGTATTCTTTACCGGTAGACATAGTGTTGGTTTATGGATAAAAAATCATGATTGTCCGGCCTTATCTAATTTTCTCCGGGAAAGTATATTGCATAATAGGCAATTGGCAATTGGCAATATGCAATAGGCAATTGGCAATAGGCAATTCGCTTCCAACCAGCGTCGTTGATGCGCCCCGAATCATTAATCATTCTTCCCGCAAAAAATAGCTTTTATCACTTTTGCTTTAGTGAAATTTCAATAGTTAATGATATTTCCCATTTTCAGAAACCCATAATTTTTATCTTTTAACTCTCATCTTTCAACTCTCACCTCTCAACTATCAACTATCATCTTTTAATACCCCACCGCTCCATCCTCTCCCCTGATATCCGCCACGCCTTCCAACTTACCGTCGGGCAGTACGCGGATCACTTCGGTACGGCCGATCCCGCTTCGCTGCCGGACGAGGTAACCCATTTTTTCCAGGGCTTCGCGGGTTGTTGCTGAAAATCCTTTTTCCACTTCAAGCGTATCGGGCAACCACTGGTGATGGAATTTGGGTGTGTAAACGGCGTTTTCCGTCGTCATGTTAAATTCAATGATATTGACAAGGGTCTGGAATACGGAAGTAGGAATGGTGGTGCCGCCCGGCGTACCCAGTACCAGGAACGGTTTATTGTCTTTTAATACAAGGGTTGGGGTCATCGAACTCAGCATGCGTTTGCCCGGTTGTATCGCATTGGCCTCGCCCCCGATAGCGCCATACATATTCGGGATACCGGGTTTGATGCTGAAATCATCCATCTCGTCGTTCATGAAGAATCCGGCGCCGCCAATCACCGTTCGGCTGCCATATGAATTGTTCAGCGTGATCGTCACCGCCACCGCATTTCCGTCTTTGTCCATCACACTCAGGTGCGTGGTCTCCTCGCTTTCTTTCTGGCTAACTTTCCCGGGTTTGATCTGCGCCACCGGTGTGGATCGCTGCGGATCGTAATCCTTCATCCGCTCCCGGATATAAGCGTCGCTGCTGAGTTTTTCCACCGGTACTTTATAATAATCCGCGTCGCCCATGTATTCGCCGCGGTCGGCAAAAGCTCTTTTCTCGGCTTCGGTCATTAATTGCACGGCCCGGACGGACTGGAATCCCATGGCGGCAATATTTTTATCCGCGATCATTTTCAGCATCTGGTGCAGTAATAACCCGCCGCTGCTGGGCATGGGCATGCTGACGATCCTGTAACCCTTGTAATCAAAAGTATAAGCGGGGCGTTTCTTCGCTTTATAATTTTTAAGGTCTTCGTAAGTGATAATTCCGCCGCCCCTTTTCATTTCTTCCACGATCAGGCGGGCCGTTTCGCCTTCATAAAAACCAGCCGCGCCCTTATCCCGTATCCTTTTCAGGGTATTGGCAAGATCCTGCTGCACGAGGGTATCCCCGGCCTTCCAGCCGCCCGGTTTTACAAATACGGGCATCACGGTATTATATTTTTTCAGATCCGCCTGCAGGTTATTTAACGAAGCGGCTTCGCCGGCGCTGATGGCAAAGCCTTTTTCTGCGAGCTCGATCGCGGGCTCAATCAAACTGGCGAATGGCAGTTTCGCATACTGGTGAGCGTTAAATAAACCGGCCACTATTCCCGGTACCCCGCTCGACAGGTGCCCGTCCTGGCTTTTATCGGTACGCGCGGTTCCGTCGGCGTCTACGTACATATCACGATGCGCCCCGCCAGGCGCCATTTCGCGGTAATCCAGCGCGATGGGCTCCGAACCCTGCAAACGGGCCACCATAAAACCACCCCCGCCCAGGTTGCCGGCTTTGGGATAAACGACGGCAAGGGCCAGTTGGGTGGCAATAGCCGCATCCACCGCATTGCCGCCTTTTTTAAGGATCTCCACGCCCACGGCGCTGGCAAGGGGATGCGCCGACACCACCACCCCGTTTTGCGAAATGACTTTCTTCACGGGTTGATAGCGGAAGGGATCGATACGCGCCGGTTCAACAGCGTTTTTCCGGGGCGGATGACAGGCAAGGATCAGGGAAACATACAACAGGAATGGCCAACTTTTTTTTAACATAGCGGAGGACTGTTCGGGGGAATAAAACTACTGAAAAAGGCGAATTGCCGGGCATATAAAAGGGATGGGAAATAAGTGCTCCTTTGTTATCTTTCGGCATAAATCACATCAGATGTTTCGGAATATCGCGCTCCTGTTATCAGTTATTTGCCTGCATTTGTCCCTTTTTGCCCAGTTGCAATCGCCCGATGCCTTCCTGGGCTATCCCGTTGGCAGCCGCTATAGCCCCCACTGGAAGATCGCAGGATATTTTAACCAGGTGGCCGCGAACGCGCCCGCCAGTGTGAAATTGGTGAACTATGGTGAAACCGGCGAAGGACGGCCCCTGCTCCTTGCATTCGTTTCCTCCCCGGAGAATATCAGCAACCTCGAATCCATCCGCAGGAACAACCTCCGCCTCGCCAATCTTTCCCGCGATAAAATGGCCGCGGTGGAAGACCGGGCCCCGGCCATCGTATGGCTGAGCTATAATGTGCATGGCGACGAAACTTCCTCCTCCGAAGCGGCAATGATGACATTATGGGCCCTGGTTGACCCGTCGAATACCACTACAAAGGAATGGCTGAAGAATACCGTCGTCGTCATTGATCCCTGCATCAACCCCGACGGCCGCGACCGGTATGTAAACTGGTTCAACTCGGTAATGGGGAAAAACGCCAACCCGCTATCCTCCGCGCGCGAACACCGCCAGCCCTGGCCGGGGGGACGCACCAATCATTACAATTTCGATCTTAACCGCGACTGGGCCTGGCAAACACAAACCGAATCGCAGCGAAGGATGAACCTGTACAATCAGTGGTTGCCGCAGGTGCATGTGGATTACCACGAACAGGGGATCGATGAAAATTATTATTTCGCGCCCGCGGCCGAACCTTTTCACGACGTGATCACGCCCTGGCAGCGCGAATTCCAGGCAACGATCGGTAAGAACCACGCAAAATATTTTGACGCGAAAGGATGGCTTTATTTCACCAAAGAATATTTCGACCTGTTTTACCCATCGTACGGCGATACATGGCCGGTGTTTAACGGGGCCATCGGCATGACCTACGAACAGGCCGGCGGCGGTAATGCGGGCAGCGCCGTGGCAACCGGTTCCGGCGACACCCTCACGCTCTATGATCGCGCCCTGCACCATTATACTACTTCGATCAGTACGGTGGAAATCGCATCGCTGAACGCCGCGCGGCTGATCAGGGAATTTCATAAATATTTTAACGACGCCGTAACGGCCGGCGTGGGTGAATACAAAACCTTTGTTTTAAAATACGATACCCGCAGCCGCGAAAAAATGGAATCGCTCCGGCTCCTGCTCGACCGCAACGGCATTCAATACGGCGCGGGCAGCGGCGCCGCAAGGGGATATAATTATAATTCAGGGAAGGAAGAAAATTTTACCATTGGCGAAAAAGATATCGTGATCAGTTCTTTCCAGCCTAAATCAGCGCTGGCTAAAGTGTTGCTGGAACCCAAAAGCAGGCTCACCGATTCCATTACCTATGATATCACCGCCTGGTCGATTCCCTATGCCTACGGTCTGGATGCTTATGCCTGCCGCGACCGAATCAACAGTACAGGTCCGCTTCCCGCTGCCGCGGGCTTTACGAATCCCGCTACCAGCTATGGTTATGTCATTCCCTGGAACGGTTTAAAAACGGTAAAGGCGATCGGGCAACTGCTGCAAAAAGGAATCCTCCTTCGCTATACCGAACAACCTTTCGAAGTAAACGGGCGTAAATTTGACCGCGGCTCCATACTGGTGCTGAAAACGGCCAATAAGTCATTTGACGCAAACCTCTGGAACATCACCCGCGCCGTTGCCGACGCCAACGGTATTGAACTCTTTCCGGTGAGTACGGGATATGTTGACAAGGGATATGATTTCGGCAGCGGTAAAGTACATACGCTCAAAGCCCCGAAAGTATTACTGATGACCGGGGAGAGCGTAAACGCGCAGGCGGCCGGTGAGATCTGGCATTTTTTCGAACAGCAGATCGACTATCCCATTACCCTGGTGAACGCCGCCGATTTCGGGCGGATCAGGCTGGAAGATGCGGATGTGATCATCATGCCCGACGGCAATTACCGTTTTCTTACTGATAAAACACAGGCCGACGCCTTCAAAGCCTGGATCAATAAGGGAGGCAGGGTAGTGGCCCTCGAAGGGGCCGCGGCCGGACTGGCCCGCGCTGAATTCGGGATCAAAATAAAAAAAGCCGATGATTCCGGTAAAATTGACGGAGCCTACGATGCCCTGAAAAAATTTGATGAACGCGAAAGGGATTTTATCCCCGGTACGATCCCCGGTTCCATTTATAAAGTTGAACTTGATAACAGCCACCCGCTGGCCTACGGATATCCCGGTTTTTATTATACGCTTAAAATGGATGATAACATTTTTGAATTCATTCACGAAAACGGCTGGAATGTCGGCGTGATCAAAAAAGACAACCAGGTAGCGGGATTTGTCGGCGCCCGGCTGAAAGAAAAACTGAAAGACGGCCTGCTGTTCGGTGTGCAGCAATTAGGCGGCGGCAGCATCTGCTACCTCGCCGATGACGTGTTGTTCCGTAGTTTCTGGGAGAACGGGAAGCTGATGTTGTGCAACGCCGTTTTTTTGGTGGGACAGTAGACAATGGGCAATAGGCAATGGGCAATGGGCAATGGGCAATAGGCAATGGGCAATGGGCAATAGGCAATGTCTTAAAGACCCCAGATTGTTTACTGGTTGTAGTTACAATATCCTGGCGATATCGACTATGTACTGTCGACTGTGTACTGTCAACTGTGTACTGTCGACTGTGTACTGT
>CAYNSL010000099.1:0-12695 GCA_964399755.1 uncultured Chitinophaga sp.
GGTCGGGTTAAAAGTTCTGCCCTTACCAGTTCCGTACATGTATTCAAGACGCATCGAGAAAATATACCCGAATGCCTTTCTTACATGGATGCCGAAACTGGGAAATGCCAGTTGTGAAGGAATGTCACCGCTGACATTCAACAAACCGGTTTTAATACCGATTTCCCATTGGTTGCGCGGCTTGGCGGGGAAATTATAAGTGCCGTTCAGAAATTCCGTATGCTGGGGCATCCGCTTGTTCGGAATAACGGAAGAATCTTTTACGTCGTAGCTGGCACCCACCCTTTGTGAGATACCATAAGACGCTAACAGACAGAACATGCCTGTCAGGAGTAATAACTTTTTGCTTGCCATAACTAAGGATTAAGATTTGTGAACAATGTCCTAATAATGAGCAAAAATAGAAATTGAGGACTAATTACCCAAATTTTATCATAAATATTTCCCCTTTTGCCCATTATTTTTCAATTACTTAGTCAGTTTTTGGGATCATTTTGCTGCAACGATAAACAATAATTTTTTTGCCCGTAAATTGCCCCGGTTTAACAAATGCGCCTGCCAACCGATCTAATCAGGGATGAACTCCAGAACTTTGAAATACGTTTCAAAGAGGCCGTACGGGGCCAGGCCCCCGTATTGAACCGGATCCTGCGTTATATCGTGAAAAGAAAGGGCAAACAGCTCCGCCCGATGTTTGTGCTCTTATCCGCCAAGCTTTGCGGCGGAATCAATGACTCCTCTTACCGCGCCGCCTCCCTGGTGGAATTGCTGCATACGGCCACCCTGGTTCACGACGATGTCGTGGATGATTCAATGGAAAGAAGAGGGTTTTTCTCAGTTTACGCATTGTGGAAGGCAAAAGCCACGGTGCTGATCGGCGATTACCTCCTGGCCAAGGGATTGATGGTCTCCCTTGAAAATAACGATTACCAGATCCTCCATATCCTCTCGGATGCGGTGCGCAAAATGAGCGAAGGAGAGCTCTTGCAGATTGAGAAAGCCCGCAGCCTGAATATCAAAGAAGATATTTATTACGAGATTATCCGTAATAAAACGGCCTCTTTGCTCGCTTCCGCCTGTGCCGCCGGCGCCTGGAGCGCGGAAAACAACGGGGAGCTGACAGAAAAAATGCGCTTATTCGGGGAAAAAACCGGTATGGCTTTCCAGATAAAAGACGACCTTTTCGATTATGCCAGCGAGAATATCGGCAAACCCACGGGGAATGACATCAAGGAAAAAAAACTGACCCTGCCCTTAATCTATACCCTGAACAATACAGACAGGGCCACCCGGCGCAAGATCATTTATATCGTAAAGAATAATAACCGCGACAGGGAAAAAGTGAATTGGGTGATCAGCAAAGTGAAGGAAACCGGCGGCATCGCCTATGCCACTGAAAAAATGAACGCATTCAAAAAAGAAGCGCTTGATATCCTGCACCAGTTTCCCGAAAGCCCCATACGGCAGGGCATGGAAGATATGGTGCTGTTTGTAACCGACCGGAAATACTGAGCGATAACAGGGATTATTCAAAAGGACTGCGAGGACCCGGAACGATGGAGAAAAGATGGAACATACAAAAGGCGGATCCTTTGAAAACCGCCCGTTTGCAGGAATCGCTGAAAATTCACCCCGTGCTCTGCAGCATACTTGCACAGCGAGGCATTGAAACCTTCGAACAGTCGCGGGATTTTTTCCGCCCCCCGCTGGAGGCGTTGCACAATCCCTGGCTGATGAAAGACATGGACAAAGCCGTGGACCGTATCCTCGCCGCCATCAGCCGGGAAGAAAAAATCCTGGTATTCGGCGACTATGACGTTGACGGCACTACGGCCGTGGCGATGATGTACCGGTTTCTGAAAAAAATCCACAACGAACTGGATTTTTATATCCCCCACCGCTACCGCGAAGGATACGGCGTTAGCAGGGCCGGGATCGAATGGGCCAGGGATAACGGGTTTACCCTGATCATCTCCCTGGACTGCGGGATTAAATCAGCCGACCTCATCAGCTGGGCCAAAACCCTCGGCATCGAATTCATCGTTTGCGATCACCACCTGCCCGATGAATTGGTTCCGCCCGCTGCGGCGATCTTAAACCCGAAACAACAAGACTGTACCTATCCTTACAAGGAACTTTGTGGTTGCGGGGTTGGATTCAAACTGATCCAGGCGCTTGCTGACCGATTGCAGGTAAGGCCGGATTCCGTTTTTGAATGCCTCGACCTGCTGGCCACGGCGATTGCCGCCGATATTGTTCCTGTAACCGGGGAGAACAGGATACTAGCCTTTCACGGCCTTTTAAAAGCCAATAAGGATCCCAACCCCGGCATCCGGGCCCTGGCCAGGCTGAGTGGTATCGGGAAAGAACTGCATATTACCAACCTCGTGTTCATGATCGCGCCGCGGGTGAATGCCGCCGGGCGGATGGATGACGCGCGCAAAGCCGTGCAAATGTTTGTGTCGGGCACAGAAGAAGAAGCCCTGCATTACGCCGAAATGCTGCACAGTGATAATACGGACCGCAAAGAGGCCGACAGTACGATCACGCAGGAAGCCCTGGGCCTGATCCGCGAACATACGGAGTGGCATAAGCGAAAATCCACGGTCGTCTTCCGGCCACACTGGCACAAGGGCGTGGTGGGGATCGTGGCATCCCGGCTTATTGAACATTATTACCGTCCCACCGTAGTGCTCACCCGCTCCGGGGATTATGTTTCAGGCAGCGCGCGCAGCGTTCCCGGTTTCAACCTTTATGAAGCCATCCACGCGTGCCGGGAGCACCTGCTGGGTTATGGCGGGCATTTCGCCGCAGCAGGCCTGACCCTCGAGCCCGGGGAAGTGGACGCATTCCGCGAAAAATTCGAATCGGTTGTGGCGGCTTCGATCGATCCGTCATTACTCGTTCCCGAAATCGTGATCGACGCGGAGATCACCCTGAAAGATATCCGGGAACCATTTTACAGGATCCTTTGCCAGATGGAGCCCTTCGGACCCGGCAACCTGCGGCCCGTATTCCTGATCAGGAACCTGGTGGACTCGGGCTGGTCGAAAATTGTGAAGGAAGAACACCTTCGTTTTTCCGTAAGACAGGATCATATCACGATGACCGGGATCGGGTTTGGAATGGCAGATAAATTTCCCCTGCTCGAACATAAAAAACCTTTCGACCTGGTCTGTAAGATCGACGAAAATGAATGGAACGGAACCAGTTCCCTGCAACTCCGCGCGATAGACTTACGCCCTTCCGCCTGAAATAACCGGTTGTTAAAATAAAGGTTCGCCTTTATTTTGCCGTTACATTTGCTTTCCAATACAGGCTCATGAAAAAAATTGTAGCGATTCTACCCCTTTTTATATTGATAAAAACGGCAACAGTGCAGGCCCAAAGCAGCGCGGGCACGCTCGACGTGGTGAGCTGGAATATTGAATATTTCGGCGCGCCCTACAACAGCGGACCTACCGATAAGGACCTGCAGGAGGCCAATGTAAAATCCATCCTGGCCTGGCTCAACGCCGACCTGTATGGTTTGCTCGAGGTAGTGGACACCATGCGGCTGCGCCGGGTTGTTGATTTCCTCGGCAATTCCGAATACGGTTTCATGGTCGCCCCCTATTGCAGCGGCAATACCAGCGGCACCGGCAATGGCTGGCTGAGCGGGCAGAAACAGGCGTTTATCTACCGCAAATCCATTTTTTCCAATATTTCGGTAAGGGGCCTGATGCGCAATAGCGCAAATGGATACACTAACTGGGCCGCGGGCCGTTTTCCCTATATGTTTTCTGCCACGGCTACTATCAACGGGATCAGCAAAAACATTAATGTTATCCTGATCCACGGGAAGTCGGGAGATACGCAGGACGATTATATCAAAAGAACAGGCGCCGCGATCGAACTGAAAGATACCCTGGACGCGCAATTCAGCACGACCAGCAACTATATCATCGGGGATTACAACGACGCCCTGAATACCACGATCTATACCGGCGCGAGCCTGAGTTCCTATTACCCGATCGTGCAGGACAGCACCGATGCCGATCATTACAAATCCATAACCCTGCCGCTCGGCGCGGCGGGTCAGTCGAGCATGATCAATTTCCCCAATGTGATCGACAATCACATTATCTCGAACGAATTGGAGCCTTTTTATATACCCGGTTCGGCTAAAATCAGGACGGATGTGACGAGTATCGTTCCTGATTATGTAACTGCGCATAATACTTCAGACCATTATCCTGTATTCTCCAATTATAATCTCGCCGGGGTGGTAACGGGTGTACAAAACGTGGACGCGAATGCGCTGGGCATCAAAGTAACCCCGAATCCTTTTTCGCAAAACCTTGCCATCACGGCTACTAAACCGCTTACCCAGGTGAGACTGCAGCTCTTCAACCTGCAGGGGCAGCTGATTCTTGAACAGGCTTATGGCAGTCTCCCCGGCGGATCCGTCATCAGGCCGGTTCTGCCCCGGCTTGCGGAAGGCGTTTATATTTTGCAGGTACAAACGAAACAATACCGGACCACGGTTAAAGTGACTCATTTATAAGATGGCATACCACCATAAAAAAAATGCCCCGGTTCGGGGCATTTTTATTTCACGATGAATTCGTCTGATTAATTCCAGCTGAGGCTTACATCATCCAGCGCGGTGGAAGGACGGTTGCCGCTTCCCGTTGTACCGGTAAGCGTTACGACCCTGATCCACACTTTCTGGTTCTGGTTATTTAGTACCCCGCCGAAATTAACGGTTACGGGTGTGCTGGTAAACGTAGGCCCGGTTGTATTGGTTGCCGGAGATGTGGCGATCGTCGTAAAGCTGGAAGGGGTATCGCCGAACCCGTAATCAACCACCCAGGTAGTTGTACGACCCACTGAATTATCGAGCGATTGCAGCAGGAAGCTCAGGGAGAAATTGGTTTTACCGATCGTATTGTCCAGCAGGATCACAAAAGCGCTGCCCGGGTCGTAACCTGTGGCGCTGGTTTGCCGGATTCCCAATGCCCTGTTCGCAGAACCTGATTGCTGTGCGGACGTAGCCGTTGCGGTAAGCCCGGTGGCTGATGCGAAATTCTTTACGCCTGCGCTAACGTTATTCCAATCGGTGGGCGTAGCGAGGCTGCCCCCGAAAATGGGCATATCACCGGTGGCGAGCGAAGAAGCGGTGGCGCCGATTTTCACAAAGAAGCCCTGCGGTATACCGCCTGCGATGCCATTAAAATTCTGTGTATAAGGTGAAGTGGTGAGGGGAAGCCCGGTGCCGCCGCCGCCGCCGGCAGAAACCACATCATTCAGGGTGCCTCCGGGATTTCTGATTGACAATTCATTGGTTGTTCCAAACTGTGTAAGGTAGCCCGTAACCGAAGAAGCGTTAGCCGGGTAAGTTTGCCCTGAAAATGAAGCCCCCGCTGAAGTAAATAAAACAAGGGAAGCGCCGTCATTCATGGTAACACTTCCGCTATAGGTGCCGCTGGTACCGCCGCTGAGGGCCACGGGTCCTGTTTTTACCAGGGTTGATTCCCAGGCTTCGAAATTGGCATTTACCTGCGCCAGGGTTACGTTGCGCGGTGTGATGGTCTTGCCGGTTGAAATCCGGGTGGCATAGCCGATGGGAACATTATTGACCTGCAGCAGTCCGTTGAATTCGGATACTTCCTGCTGCGAAACATTGACATCGATGGAATCGCCGAGGTTGAAAGTATGGGGCGCGTCGAAACGGACCAGGATACCCGCGAGACCCGTGCCCTGTTGCAGCACCAGGTTCTGCGAATTGATATTGCTTGTTGTGCGGTCGCTGATCACCACGCCGGTGATCCGTTTGCCGTCGGGAGCCGCGGTGGTGGTACCGGTAAACAGCGCGCGGACATCCGATGTGTTCATCAGCGTCGTGGGACCCTGACCGCAGCGCGGGTTGTTAAACCTGACATCGGAAGTATCGCGGATCAGCAATTGCTTGGTGGAACCAAATAAAGTATAGATCGCTAAAAGGGTTCCGTTACCATTCGGCACGTTGATCCCTGCGAAATTGGCGTAACCACTGGAGCGGATGATGATCGATGAATTGGCCTGGCAGCTTTTCACGGTCAGGTTCACAGAATTCCGGTAGGCCGATGTGTCCGCAAATGTTTTGCTGCTGTCGGTTGTGATGAATTCATAATTGTTCAGTTGGATCAGCGTGCCGAGGTTGTCGTCAGACATATTGGTGGTGAGCTGGCTTACCGTTACAATTTTAGGAACGACGGGATTGTTGAGCGAACCGCCGATCAGGTAGCTGTCGATGAGGTTGGAAGCGATACCCTGGATGGAAGGCGCGCCGGCCACTACCGCTTTTATGCCCAGTTGGGGCAGGCGGTTGTAGTCGGAGAGGCAGAGGCCGTTACACTTGATAAAGACCTTGCGGCCCACCGGGTAGGAATTATAGAGCCCATTGGCGTCGAGGAGTACGTTGATCCCCGCGGTGCCGTCCTGTATATAAATTTCCTTGTAGAGGTTGCCGCTTTTGTCGTTGGCCACCACCACACCCGAAATGATGATGTCGGTGTTGATCACATCAAAGGCGCCGGACACGGTGTGCATCGCCCGGAGTTGTTTGATGGTATGCGTGGCGGTGAGTGCGGGGTCTGCAGGGCCCGGCGGCTCGTCAAACGTTTTTTTACAGGAATTAAGCACCAATCCGGCTGTCAGCATCAGGATCAAACTGCCCAGCCATACATTTACTTTTTTCATATTGCGATTATTAATTGTCATGAATTAATTATTAGAAACGAAGGGTTGCGCTGGCAAAAAAGTTCAGCCCGTATCCGTAATATACTTTCGGGGGAAACTTATTGATGTTGCGGTTTTCAAAATCGAAACGGAGCTGCTCATAACCGCCGGTGATGATATCCTTGTTGTTAAGGATATTGTTCACGCCGAGGTTGAATACAAGGAACGTTGGCTTATGGTTGATCTCCATGTTTTTCGGCAATTTCCAGGAATACCCGCCAAAGAAATCCAGCGTGTACTGGGGTTCCCACTGGGTTTGCGCGAGGATCGAATTCCAGAGTTCCGATTTAGGCTCGATACCATCGACAGCCGACTGGGTGCGGCGGATAGGATTGAAGTCAAGCCACATCTGGTCGAAGGCGCTGCCGGTCAGGCTAACATACCAGAATTTGGGCGAACGGTAATTCAGTCCCAGGCTGTATGCTTCCTGCGGGGTGGAGGGAACGCGGTAGTTCCGGTTATAGATGGTTTCGGTGCCGAGCAGGGCGGCGCTGTTGTCGAGCGTGATGATCGCTTCCTGGCGGCTGTTAAAATAATAACGGCCGGCCGCACCCGCGCCACTTACGGTCAGACCCGGGGCCACTTTCGCTTCAAACCCGAGTTCGCCGCCGAAATGAAGACGGTGAATATTGCTGAGGGCATAATTTACAAAATTGCGGTAGTCATCGTGGTAAAACGACAGGACATTATAATCATTCACAAAGGTTGTGTAATAACCGGTGAGCCTGATCTTGAGTTTGGGGCCATTCATGATATAACCGCCTTCCACCGATGTGATCGTGGTGCTGGTTAAATCATTTTGCTGGAGGTCGCGGGTACGCGGCGAGATATAAACATTTTCAAAGAATGGCGCCCTGGTCATATAGGCCCCGTTTACATAAAAATAATTCCGGCCGTCGAGCTTGTAGGTGAACCCGCCTTTAACGGCGTAGTTGGTGAATGTATTCACCTGCGATTTCCCGAATGAATTGTTGGGGAAAAGGCCATTCCGGACATTGCCAACGCGCCAGAACTGGGTGCGCGACAATTCCCCGGCGAGGAAGAAATCGAATTTGTTGTATTTGAAAACGCCCTGTCCCCAGCCCGCGATACGGTTGATGTGCATATCGTAGTCATACCCGAAACGGTCACCCTTGGCAAGGATGCGGTTGGGACGGTTCAGGTCGTTTTGGTTTACATTGGGGTTGAGGGGGTAGTCCCTTTCGGCAAACTGGTTCAGGTCCACATAGAAATCGCCGCCCAGCAGGTCGTTCACTTTTTTAAAATAATTGTTTGCCTGCGACTGGAAAGAGGCGCCGAAAGTCAGGTCGATATGGTCATTCAGCCGGGTATTCAGCGTGGAGCTGGCATTGAGCCTTTCGGTACTGATCACCCTTTCTTCGATAATGTAATGAGAGCGGTGGCCGGTCACATTATTGCCGGCGATACCGTTGGCATTCTGGATCGTTTCATTGCTGGCGTAATTGGCGAGGTATAATTTATTCCAGTTCACCTGGCGCAGGTTGATATCGGCGCGCATGACCTGGTCGAGCATGGCCGACTGGCCGGGATCCGTAGCCGCATAATAGCTGGGCAGGTAGCGGTAGTAATCCGGGCGCGGGTCGGCGGCATTGTACCAGTCAAGGGCCGTTGTACTCCGGTCGCCGAACGAATAGCCCACCGCGGTGGTCAGTGACGTATTATTATTAATACGGAAATCGTGGGTCAGGATACCATAAGGCTGGTGTGTTTTGGCCACGCTCGAGTTGCGTTTTTTGCCATCCTGGTAACCCCAGAAGGGGTTGTAATAATGCGAACCCGCGAGGTCCTGCATTTCCATCACGGCGGCGCCCTGGCGTCCGCTTTCCGTGGGAGCGCCGAAGGCGGTCAGGGAAATCATATGCCGCTGGCCGATGCGCTTGTCGATGGCGAGAAAATAACTCCAGCCGTTGTAAAAGGTACCCGGGATATAGCCTTCATCCGCATAACGACGGCTGCCGCTAATAGTAAAGGCCCAGCCTTTTTTACTGAGACCGGTGGAATGCGTGAGCATCGCGCGGTGGTTATAATTGCGGTTGGAGTAGGCATAGCTCAGGCTGGTTTGTTTCCGTTGTTTACTGGCCCGTGCATCGATATTGGTATTGCTGCCGATATCGCCGAAAGTAAATGTGTTGTAACGGAGACCGATGGATACATCCCGGTTCCGGAATACGTCGTTGAGCCCGCCCCAGAGGCCGTAGGGGGTGAAGCCGTTATCGAGGTTTTCCATCGGGATCCCGTTCAGGAATGTGCTGAACTGGTCGGCATCGTATCCCCGGATTTTAAACCGGACCGAACTCCAGTTAAAGGAAGCGGCTGAAAAGAAGGGATCGCGTCCGGCAGTCAGTATGGAGGAAACGTTTTGAGAACTTCCGTCATTCAGTTCATTCTCATCGAGGGAGATCACCGGGATATTGTCACCGGCGGCTTCCTGGTGTTCTTCGAGCAGCGTGTCCCTTGAAGGAATGGTATCGGTCGGGTTTTTTACCTGGGCCCCGGCCACCGTTCCGGCAAAAAGGAACAAAAGCAGCAGATTGGTTTTACGCATGAATTACAATTTTAGCAAGGGGCAAACTTAGCTACTTTCTGTAATCCGGCGGAAAAAAATTAAACACATGATAATTAGTTAACCGGACGCATCTTTTTAATAATTGGCCACGTCAACTGATTTGCTATGTTTGCAGCTTATTTTTTATCATGAAAAAGACAAATATTCTAGCGGTACTGCTGATGCTGGGCATGGGCCTTTGCGCGCAATCCACGAAACAGGCCTATAAGATTTCCATCATCGGTTTTTACAACCTCGAGAACTTTTACGATACCATCGACAACCCGGCCGTGAATGACGAGGAATTCACCCCGGCAGGTCCCAAGAATTATAATGGCACCATCTACTGGAACAAGGTACTGCACCTGGCCACGGTGATTTCACAGATGGGGGCCGACCAGAACGCTGATGGCCCGGCCTTACTGGGTGTGGCCGAAGTGGAGAATGACACCGTACTGAACGACCTGGTACACCATAAACTGCTGGAGAAAAGAAATTACAAAATCGTACACTATGATTCACGTGACGCCCGCGGCGTGGACGTGGGGCTTTTGTATAATCCCAAGTATTTTACCGTGGAAGCCAGTGATAAACTTTTCGTGCAATTACCCAGCGGCACCAAAGACGCTTATTACACCCGTGATATCCTTTGGGTGAAGGGAAAACTGGACGGGGAAACCATTCATGTGTATGTCAACCACTGGCCCAGCCGCAGCGGCGGGGAGGAAAGAAGCGCCCCGGCCCGGGAGGCGGCGGCAAGGGTTTGCCGAAACCATATGGACTCCATTCTTAAAGCGGAGCCCAATGCCAAGATCGTAGTGATGGGCGACCTGAACGACGACCCCACCAATAACAGCGTGGCCGGGGTGATCAATGCAAAGGGTAAAAAGAATGACGTGGGTCCCGGCGGCATGTTCAATCCCTGGGTTGAATTATATAAGAAAGGGATCGGCACCCTGGCCTACCAGGATGCATGGGGACTATTCGACCAGATCATGATTTCCTATCCCTGGTTAAATAAAGACCAGGACGGATTTTTTTACTACCAGCAGCATATCTTCAACCGGGAATTCATGGTGGAGAATATCGGGAAATACAAGGGCTATCCCATGCGCACCTGGGACGGAAACACCTACCGGGGCGGATACAGCGACCACTTCCCCACCTACCTGGTTTTCCTGAAGAAGATAAATCCAGGCAAAAAAGGATTTTAAATCCCTGTTGACAGCCCCCTGGGTTAGTAAAAAACCTGCTTTTCAGGCATCAGGCATCCCCATTTCGGGATCCCGGGAAACGCCGGCAGGGTTAACCCGATCTTGCCCGATATTTTACTTTGGTAATCAAAAGTTTAGATTCTACGCGGGGTTTTATTTAATTTCAGAAATTACCCTGATCATCCCTCCGGATATTGCGCGCAAAACCCTATCTTTGCCGCCCCAAATCTGAATTCGCAGATTCTTTCCCGCCCGGCGGGAATGTCCATTGGGTAAACCGAATTATTCATTTTTAAAACAGGTACATGAACAATTATGAGCTGATGGTGATTTTCACCCCCGTACTCAGCGACGACGAGTTCAAAGCCGAGCAGAAAAAATATGCAAAGCTGGTAACCGACGCCGGAGGAACGGTGGTAGCCGAAAATCCCTGGGGATTAAAATCGCTGGCCTACCCCATCCAGAAAAAAACAACAGGGCTGTATTGGGTAATGGAATACACGGCCCCCTCCGACTTCAACGAAAAGCTGAAGATCCAGATGCTGCGCGACGAGACTGTCCTTCGCCAGTTATGCACCAAACTCGATAAATACGCCGTCGAGTACAATGCCAAAAAGAGAAGTGGTGTTAAAACAGGAACCGAAAAATTAGCGGAGGTCTAAGTCATGGCAAAAAACGAAATCAAATACCTGACCGCCATCAAAAGCGACAAACGGGTAAAAAAATTCTGCCGTTTCAAAAAATACGGCATCCGCTACATCGATTATAAAGATGTGGAGTTCCTTAAAAAATTCCTGAACGAGCAGGGTAAATTACTGCCCCGCCGGCTCAGCGGCAACAGCCTGAAATACCAGCGCAAGGTTTCCGACGCGGTGAAGAAAGCGCGCCAGATGGCGTTGTTGCCTTATGTAACAGACCTTTTAAAATAACCTCACCCTAACCTCTGATAAAGAGAGACAGTGCCGGTAACGGTACTGGGTTGGTGAACAAAAAGCAAACAATGGAAGTCATATTGATCCAGGATGTCGACACGCTCGGCGCCCGCAACGAAGTGGTAAAAGTGAAGAACGGTTATGCCCGTAATTACCTGCTGCCCCGCCGGCTGGCGGTAGAAAACAATGCCAGCAACAAGAAGATGCTGGAAGAAAGAATGAAACAGGTGCGCAAGCAGGAAGCAAAAATGCTGGCGGAGATCAACAGCGTGATCGAGAAACTGAAAGAAGCTCCTTTAAAGATCGGCGCCAAAACCGGCACCTCCGGAAAAATCTTCGGTAGCGTAACCTCGCTGCAGATCAGCCGCGCCATCCGTGAGCAAAGGGGATACGAGATCGACCGCAAGAAGATCCAAATCGTTGATGAAGTAAAAGAACTGGGCACTTACAAGGCCAATATCGAATTCGGAAACGGTCAGGGTACCGAGATCGAGTTTGAAGTGGTGGCCGAATAAGGCAATCATACTGCATGGAAAAGTCCTCCGTCCGGGGGACTTTTTTTATGCCTATCAACGTTGTTATGCCATTAAAATCAACAGATTAGCTGGCCCAAAACCTTCCTTGCCAATAATTTGGTAATTACTCCAAAAAAATACGTTATTTTGTTCTGTTATTGGTGTTCTTTACAGTTTTTCAAGACCTGAACGTTTCTCAATAATCCTGTGAATGTTCATCGGTTACTGTTTACTGTTGGCACTTTTATTTTTTAAAAACCTCTCAAAAATGAACATTTACGTAGGCAACATCAGCTGGAACCTGAAGGATCAGGACCTGGCTAATCTTTTCGCTACTTATGGCGAAGTAACTTCAGCTAAAATCGTAACCGACAAATTCACGAACCGCAGCAAAGGCTTTGGTTTCGTGGAAATGGCCAATGACGACCAGGCTCAGGCAGCGATCGCTGCGCTCAATGGAACGGACGTAGACGGACGTAACATTGTCGTAAACGAAAGCCGTCCGAAACCTGAAGGCGGCGGCGGCGGTGGCTTCAAGAAAAGAAGCTTCGGCGGCGGCGGCGGCGGTGGTTACAAGAAAGGCGGCGGCGGCGGCGGTTACAACCGTGACCGTGGCGGCAGCGGCGGATATAACAGCGATTATTAATTGATCCTTATATACCGAGCTTTAAAAGTCTGGTTCGAAAGAGCCGGACTTTTTTTATGT
>CAYNSL010000100.1:0-12447 GCA_964399755.1 uncultured Chitinophaga sp.
AGCCAGATCTAAACATGTGCGACGAAATAGTTCTGGTCAGACGGGCGGTCAGACCGAAGTTCGTCTTCAACAGAATTATCAAGGAAGAAATGAACATCGATTATCCCGGTCAGACGGGCGGTCAGACCAAAGTTCGTTATCAAAGTAATTATCAAGGTAGGAAGTCACATTGTTAAACCTGGTCAGACGGGCGGTCAGGCCAAAATTCATTTTCAACGGAATTATCAAGGAAGAAATGAACATCGATTACCCTGGTCAGACGGGCGGTCAGACCGGGTTATTCTATAATCCATGAATTTGGTAGGTGTGAAGGTAATCTCTGGTCAGACGGGCGGTCAGACCGGGTAGTTCCAAAGAGCCCAATCCAACCCGTTGCAATGAAAAAACACTGGTCATACAAGCGGTCAGACCGCCGGTCAGACCAGCACACCCGGCCCTGTAAAATCTCCCGGCACTTTCAAAATTTGTATTGATCAGCTCCGCTGGCTGACCTGCTTATGGAAAAATTAATTCCGGCGACTTTTTAATTCCTCACCGGCTTCCCGCCTTTTAAAACACTTTGTATCCGTTCCAGCGATTTCTTTTCCCCGCAGAGCGAAAGAAATGCCTCCCGTTCAAGGTCGAGCAGGTATTGCTCCGAAACCAGCGTCGGCTCGCTCAGATCACCACCACACATTACGTAAGCCAGTTTCTTCGCCACCACCACATCATGATCGGTGGCGTAATTCGCCCGCCACATACCGTTGATACCCGCATATAAGGCGCCAAGCGCCGACCGGCCCAGCACCCTGATATCTTTTCGCTGTACCGGCATGGTATAACCGCTGTCATATAACTCGATCACCGAACGCCTGGCTTCGGCAATCCGCCGGCCGGTGTTCATCACAATTTCATCCAGTCCTTTCCGGTAAACACCAATACCGAATCCTTCATGCGCCGATGTGGCCACTTTGGCCGTAGCGATCGTGAGGAACCGGTTCTTCAGCGTGATGGTCTCGGGTTCGTCTTCATGCATTTCATCGGATGCCCTCAACACAAATTCCTTGGTACCACCGCCCCCGGGGATCAATCCCACACCCAGTTCCACCAGCCCGGTATAAGTTTCCGCAGCGGGACAACATTTATCCGAATGCAGGCTCAGTTCGCAGGCGCCCCCAAGCGCCAGCCCGTGCGGGGCGGTTACCACCGGCACCGCGGAATAACGGGCCCGCATCATCGTATTCTGGAACATACGGATCGCCAGGTCCAGCTCGTCATATTCCTGGTCGATCGCCAGCATAAAAATCAACCCCACATTGGCGCCAGCCGAGAAATTAGCCCCCTCATTCGCAATCACCAGCCCTTTATAATCTTTTTCAGCCTTGTCAATTGCTGTCTGTATACCCGACAATACATCACCCCCGATACTCCCCATCTTGGTAAACCATTGCAGACCGAGCACATCATCGCCCAGGTCGTAAAGGCGGCAGCTTCCGTTCTTCCATACCTGCCTGTCCGTATAATTGCTCATCACGATAAACGCATCGCCGCCCGGTAATGGCTTATAGCTTTTGGAAACCGGGTCGTAACAGTATTTTTTGCCACCATCAATTTTATAGAAAGATTTATGCCCGGCTGCCAGCATCTCCTCCACCCAGGGTGCCGTCTTATAACCCGCAGCCTTCATGGCTTCTGTAGTTTTGGCCACACCCAGCACATCCCAGCTTTCAAATGCGCCGATCTCCCAGCCAAATCCTGCCATCATCGCATCATCCACCCTGTACAGTTCATCGCTGATCTCGGGAATCCGTTGCGAAATGTATGCGAACAACCCGTAATGAAAATGCCGGTAAAATTCACCGGCCCTGTCCGTGCCGGCACAAAGGATTTTTATCCTCGTGTATAAATCATCAACGGGTTTGGCGGCTTCCACCGAACCAAACTTCGGCTTAACCCTCGGACCGTATTCCGCGGTTTTAAGGTTCAGCGTGAGGATTTCTTTCTCACCCCCGCCACCCTTTGTCTTTTTAAAAAACCCCTGACCGGTTTTATCACCCAGCCAGTTATTCTCTACCATTTTATTCAACCAGGCCGGAATGATAAAGGAATCCCGGGCTTCGTCACGGGGACAATTATCATACACTCCCCTGGCTACTTTCACCAGCGTATCGATCCCCACAACATCAGCGGTGCGGAAAGTCGCCGACTTGGGCCGGCCGATGATGGGTCCGGTCAGGGCGTCTACTTCATCAATTGTCAGTCCCAGTTTATCCACCAGGCCAAAAATGGCCATGATGCCGTAAACCCCGATCCGGTTGGCGATGAACGCGGGAGTATCCTTGCATAACACCGTTGTTTTGCCAAGATAGAGATCGCCATAAGTCATCAGGAATTCCACGATCCCCGGATCGGTATGCGGTGTTGGGATGATCTCAAGCAGCCGCAGGTAACGCGGGGGATTGAAAAAATGGGTGCCGCAGAAATGTTTTTTGAAATCTTCGCTCCGCCCCTCGGCCATCATATGGATGGGGATGCCGGATGTGTTGGAGGTGATCAGCGTACCCGGTTTACGGAACTGTTCTACCTGCTCAAATACTTTTTGTTTGATATCGAGCCGCTCCACCACTACTTCAATCACCCAGTCGCAGGATGCGATCTCCTTCATGTCATCTTCGAAATTGCCGGTGGTTATTTTTTTCACCACGTCTTTATGAAAAACAGGGGAGGGGTTCGACTTAATGGCGGCGGCCAGCGCATCATTCACGATCCTGTTCCTTTCCGCCGGCTTCGCAACCGGCGCCACATCTTTGGGAACGATATCCAGTAATAAAACCTGTACCCCGACCCCCGCAAAATGACAGGCGATCCGGGATCCCATAACGCCGCTTCCTAATACGGCCACTTTCTTAATGACTCTCTTTGACATGCAATAATTAGTTAGTTATGCAACTATTTTGGATTCGAAGTTAAGCGTTTTACGGAATGCAGAAACGGGCAAAGGGAAAGAAATGATATTGACAGCGGTCAATCCCTAATTCCCAATTCTTAATTCCCAATCCCTCCCTATTCCCCCACCAGTACAAAAGCCCCCCAGTAATAGGGATGAATATATTTTTCACGTGTCATTTTCTGCGCAGCCCGGAAAGCAGCGGCCTTGTCCCTGGTTTTCAGGAACTGGTCGTAAAAAGCGATCATGAAATCACGGGTGGCATTATCGTCCACTTTCCATAAACTCGTCATGATACTGCCCGCACCCGCCGCCCGGAAAGCCCTTTGCAATCCATATACCCCTTCACCCGCATCAAGATAGCCCAGCGTGGTTTCACAGGCCGAGAGGATCACCAGCGATGTATTCCGCAGGTCGAGGTTCTGCGCTTCATAGGCCGTCAGGATGCCATCGTAAGTATTGGGAAAATCGGTGTTGTTGTAATAATTCACAACCCCTGCCAGCAGCAATCCCGAATTCACCATCGCATTAAATACCCGGTAACCCTCAGTGGCATCGCCGGTACCCGACCAGTAACCATGTGTGGCGATATGCAGCACACCCGGACTATGGAGCTTATATAAACGCTCTTCCGTGGCCTGGTCTTTCAGGTAAGTGTTTACGCCGATTTTATTTTGTTCCATCTGTTTTTTGATGGCCAACACTTCTTCTTCCGTGCCGGGGAGGTCAGGGATTTCGCTTCCGCGCAGGCTGTTTACAAACGACCTGGTCTCATCACCGGCTCTTACGGATGTGGTAACCGGGCCCATCCACCGGTAGGAAGGCCTTCCGATCAGCACGGCCGTTAATATTTCTTTTGGCCCGGTACCGGCCTGCACGATTTCACCGGTAGAAGTTGTAGAATGGATTTCCGTTTCATCCAGCACAAACTGGCCGGTGAGGGGGTTTTTTAAAGTGGAAATATTCACCAGGTTATAAATACCATCGGGAGAAAAATACACTTTTTTTACACCGGACAGTTTTCCCGCGATCGTTTTCCAGAAGTGGTTATAGGAATCCTTATCGTCGGTCTTCGATTTGATATTGTTCTTGTAAACACGGTAATATTTATTGTCAAGGTCGGCAGCGGGATCCGGCAGGTAAACTACATCGGGATTACTGCTGTTTCTTGTAATGATATAGGCGGCATAAAAAGCCGTATCTGAATAATACACCTGGTCGCGCCAGTTAAAACGGATCATCTCCACCGCCGCTTCACCCTCTTTGAGTTTGGCCTGCACCTCTTTCCATCCCGGCGGCGTAATGCTGAGCAGCTTTTTGAAGTCCTTTGCCTTTGCCGCCAGTTCGTTTTCCAGCCGGTTCACTTCATCCTGCTGCTGCCTGAGCCGCTCCTTGTTGATCAGTACCGAAGTGTCAGGCCCGGAAGGATCGTCAGCCTTCATATATTGACGGATCAGCTGCTGCTTTTTCTCTATCCACTCATCGTATAAACGGATCACGGCAGGATCGTTGGTTTTTAAAAACGCCTCTTTGCGTTTCTGTGTCCCTTTTAACGAAATCGATTTGGTAAAAAGCAGGTTGTCGTATGCCTGCCCGGCCACTGAGGCAAACAGGTCCGGTTGTTTTTCGGCCGCCAGTTTTACAAAACTGTGGAAATTCTCATATCCTTCTTTCAGTTTGGCATTGTAATAGGTGACAAAGGCCTTTTCGCCAAATGTGAAAATGATATCGTTGATCCAGTCGCGGTTCAGTTTGAAAAGCTCCGCGTAAGTCTTACCGGCCTCATCATATTTTCTGTCCCGCATCGAAAAATAGGCGTAATGGTAGAATGGGGAGGTGGATTCCCGGAAGTTCTTCGTGTCCCTGATCTGCTCCAGGATAGGTTTAAAAATGGCGGGATAACCGGCGCTGCCCAGAAAACCAAGCTGGGTGGCTTTCGCAAAATTGATACTGATGTCCGCGTACTGGCTGTAGCTGTTATAATGATCTTCCGTCTCTTTTATATAAAAAGATACCGGTTTGTCAAGCCCGGAGGGCTTTCCGCGTTTGATCAGGTAAACCGGGTACATGGAAATGGGATAATAGCGGCTGTTGGGGTAGGTTTTGTTGTGACAGTTTACCCAGATATAATTTGCCGAATCACGGCTTTTCCAGAGCCTTTCCGCGGCGGAATAATCTTTCAGCATCTCTCTGGCATAGGCGGCGTTCAGGAAACGGATCGCCGGGTAGGGATCGCAGGTGTTTGCATTGTTCTTGTGCCAGAGGGCCGACAGGTAATCGAAATTTTTCTCCGCCGCCTCCACATAATGCTGGTAGTCGCCGATGTTCAGGTAATACACCACCCGGGTCGAAAGCGCCTCGGCCTTGTATGAATCTTTGAAATAATCGCTGGCTTCCTGCGAAAGCCGTTCCATCCGCCGGATATATTCCTCCGCTTTCAGGTAATCTCCCGAGCGGGCGAGGAAGGCGGAATAATACATCCAGGAATGGTATTCCTCTTTTTCATTGCCGGTATAAGCCAGGGCTTTTTCATAGTTTTCCCTGGCTTTCCCGAAATCGCCGTTCCGTTCATAGGCGTACGCGATAAAAGTATAGGTGCTGAAATTCTTGAATGAAATGTATTTGTTAATGAAAGCGATCGCTTTGTCTGCATTTTGCGGGTCGCGTGTGCTGAAAAGAGCGGGATAGAGCTGCGTGTACCACTGGTTCATGGAATCATTCCCGAAATCCTGCGGGGGCGGGGTGAGCCCGATGCTTTCATTCAGTTTTTTCTGCGCTTTCTCGCCGCAGGTCTTCGCGAGCGCGGCATCGGGAACGGTGTTTTCGAAAATATTCTTCAGCAGCGTGTAATTGGTAAAGGTCTGAAGTTCCTTTTTCCGTTCCGTCATGTTATACAGTTCTTTGGCCAGCGCCAGGGCCTTTTTTTTATCAGCGGAATTGCTGTACACCTCCGACATCTTTTTATCGAAATCATCCTGGGTTTGTGCGGCGGAAAAAAAGGAAAGCCGTAAAAGGAGAAAAATAAGGAAAAGGAACAGCTTCGGAAAGGCAGGAGACATACAGGAGGTTTAACGGTCGCGCTTCTTGGTATTAAAATTACACGATTCCGCCAAGCTGTAAAAGAAACCGGCTGCCTTTATCGCAGCCGGTTCAGAATAAGTGTGAGCAAAATAAGTTAAGTCCGGTTAACTGATCAGCGAACCGGGCTCTACCGGGTTTTCGGGTTTCAGCAAATGCAATTTGCCCTGGCTGTCTTCGGCGGTGAGGATCATGCCCTGGCTCTCGATACCTTTCATTTTTCGCGGAGCGAGATTGGTAACGACGATCACCTGTTTACCTGTCATTTCTTCCGCGGAGTAATGCTGCGCGATACCCGATACGATGGTTCTTATTTCAGAACCGAGGTCCACTTCCAGTTTCAGCAGTTTGTCGGCCTTCGCCACTTTTTCGCAGGCCGTTACCGTGCCTGCCCTCAGCTCCAGTTTGGCGAAATCATCGTATTGAATCTGCGCTTTGGCAGTTATACCGGTTCCGGTTCCGGGTTTACCTGACCCCGAATCCGTTTTGTCCGCTTCATTTTTCATGAGTCCCGATTTTAATTTTTCAATCTGAAAGGCGATTTCTGCGTCTTCAATCTTGCGAAACAGCAATTGCGGTTCGCGCAGGCTGTACCCGACGCTTAATAAACCGGGCTTGCCCGCATTTTCCCAGTCCAGCATTTTGTCCACCACTTTCATCATATACAGCATTTTCTTCGCCGTATGGGGAAGAAAAGGATTGATGAGTACCGCGAGGTTGGCGCAGAGCTGCAGGCATACATGCAGGCAGTTGTCGATCTGATGCTGCGCGGCGGGGTTTTCGGCCAGTTGTTTGGCCAGGATCCAGGGTTCTTTTTTCTGCATGTACTGGTTCCCTTTGCGGGCCAGGTCGATCACCTGGAAGAGGGCGTCGCGGAAACGGTAATGTTCCAGCGCGTTTTCCACATCGGTCTTGCAGGCGCCGATATCCGCTACCAGGCCCCTGTCCGTATCATCCAGCGCATCGTTATGTACTTTCGGCACTTTGCCCCCGCATAATTTGTGCATGAGTACAAAAGTGCGGTTAACAAAATTGCCGAAGACGGCTACCAGTTCGCTGTTCACCGCATCCTGGAATCCCTTCCAGGTAAATTCGCTGTCCTTGGTCTCCGGCGCGATCTGGGTTAAATAATACCGCAGCATGTCCACGCACTGACCGCCGCCATTATCCTGTTTCACAAAGTCATTGATATAATCGCGCATATCCAGTTTCCAGTTGCGGCTGGTGCTCATCTTATCGCCTTCGAGATTCAGGAATTCATTGGCGGGAACGTTGGCCGGTAATATATACCCGTGCAGTTTCAGCATCACCGGGAAAATAATGCAGTGAAAAACGATATTGTCTTTGCCGATAAAATGAACTAACTGCGTGTCTTTATCCTGCCAGTAGGGCTTCCAGTCTTTCCGGTTGTCAATCGCCCATTGCTTCGTCGCGCTGATATAACCGATGGGCGCGTCGAACCATACATATAATACCTTGCCTTCGCCACCCGGTACGCCGGCGGGGAGTGTAACGCCCCAGTCAAGATCACGGGTCACGGCGCGGGATTGTAATCCGCCATCGATCCAGCCCTTGCATTGCCCCAATACCGTCGCCCGCCAGTCGTCTTTATGCTTTTCCAGTATCCAATCACGCAGAAAAGATTCATGTTTGCCCAGGGGCAGGTACCAATGCGTGGTCTTTCTTTTCACAGGCGCCTGGCCGCTGAGCGTGCTCACCGGGTTGATCAGTTCATCCGGGCTCAGCGTGCGCCCGCAATTCTCGCACTGATCGCCATAGGCCCGGTCGCTCCCGCAATTGGGGCAGGTGCCTTTGATGAAACGGTCGGCCAGGAAAGTGTTCGCCGCCTCATCGAAATACTGCTCGGTTTCTTTCGTCTCGAGTTCACCCGCATCGTTCAGCTTTGTAAAAAATTCCTGCGCGGTTTCGTGGTGGATCGGCTCACTGGTGCGGTGGTATATATCAAAACTGATGGACAGGTCGCTGAAGTCTTCCTGTAAGGCCGCATGGTATTTATCGATGATCGCGCGGGGTGTCGTGCCCTCTTTCATGGCCTGGATCGGGATGGCCGTACCGTGTTCATCGCTCCCGCATACAAACACCACGTCCCTTTTCTGCGCCCGGAGATAACGGGTATAGATATCCGCGGGAATATAGGCGCCGGCAAGGTGCCCCACGTGTTTGAGCCCGTTCGCGTAGGGCAGGGCCGAGGTCACCAGGTATCGTTTGGGAATGTTCATGCGGGAAAAAACAGTTTGATAGCCTGCAAAAATACCGGAATGGCGTGCATTGCCCAAAATGAACGAATTCTGATAACTTTATCACCGGCAATAATACCATATGATTAAAATTCCTCCTTACCTGCAGAGAGGCGATACCATCGGACTTGTCTGTCCCGCCGGGTACATGCCGGCGGAACGCGCGCAGGTTTGCATCCAAACCCTGCAGGACTGGGGCTACCTGGTAAAGACCGGTCAGACCCTGGGCGGTACATCCGCCACTTATTTTTCCGGGACAGATGAAGAACGCCTGCATGATTTCCAGCAAATGCTGGATGACGATACCGTGAAAGCCGTGCTCTGCGCGCGGGGCGGGTATGGCACGGGAAGGATCATCGACCGGATCGATTTCAAAAAATTCAAAAAGCATCCCAAGTGGATCATCGGTTACAGCGATATCACTGTGCTGCACGCCCACCTGTATGCCAATTATTATATCGCTTCGCTCCATGCTCCCATGGCCGGCGCCTTTAACGACGGTGGCGCCGCCAATGAGTTTGTCCTGTCGCTGAAAAACGCGCTGGAAGGCCGCAAAGCCAAATACAGCTGCCCGCCTCACGATTTTAACCGGAAAGGCGAAGCCATTGGCGAGCTCGTCGGCGGCAACCTGGCGCTGCTGGCCCATCTTGTGGGTTCGGATTCGGATTTCAAAACGAGGGGCAGGATACTGTTCATCGAAGACGTGGGGGAATACCTATATAATATCGACCGGATGATGTACCAGCTGAAGCGGAGCGGCAAACTTTCAAAACTCGCGGGACTGATCGTGGGCGGGTTTACCGATACAAAAGATTCGGAACGGCCCTTTGGACAAACCGCTTATGAAATTATCCGGGATTGCGTAAAGGAATATGATTACCCCGTATGTTTTGATTTCCCGGTCAGTCATTCCGACCGGAACTACGCGCTGAAGATCGGGGCCGGGTTTAAACTGAAACTGTCTAAGTCAAGAGTATTGCTGGAAGAATAATCCTCAGTTGTTCAGGGTTTGTATAAATCGTCCCCCATTGCTGATCCGGTAGCGGGTGAGGTCGTCGTACACTTTGTCATTGATCGTGATCCTGGAATCCTGCACGATCCTGTTGTCTTTGTACAAACAGGAAGTAATATTATACCCGGTCTTTTTCTTGGTACCGCTTACGGCCGCCTTCAGCGATGCGATATACTCACCGGTCTTGCGGGCCGAAACCAGGTAAGTGACCTGGATACCCGTACTGTCGCTCCTCCTTTTGTCTTCGAGCAATACCAGCAGGTCGAATTGCGAATTGCCGGTGATCTTACCGGCGAGCGAATAGGTTTTATTCTTGAATTTATTGGAACCGGAAGACAGCACCGGGAAAAACCATTTCTTCACGGTGTTGCTGTCGAGCGCCGTTACTTCATCCGGGCTGGTGTCGAAATTCAGACTGTCGGAGAGTTTGATCTCCCGGGTGCCGGCCAGCATGTCAAGATAGGACAGAGGTTCCTGGGCCGCCAGGCGCAGGCTGCCGGACAGCAGGACCATTAGCATGAGCCGTTTCATCCCATAAAGATAGATATACCATTCAAGTACGGCAATACCACTTTTGGGTTATCAGGGGCCGCCCAGTAGTGAATCGAGTTTACGGATGGTTTGAAGGTAGGTGAATAGATTATTGTGACTCCCGCCTTTGATCGTGATCAGTTCGTCCTGTTTTTTCAGGAAAGGTTTCAGCCGGAGGGAATTGCCATAGGTTACCACCCAATCACTGGTACCGTGAAAGATCGTAACGGGAGCGCTCACATCCTGCAGGTAACGGTAAGTGGGAAGCTGGTAATGCAGCATCCAATGCACGGGATAAATGGGTAAGTAATGTTTCACCACGGAGGGAAAATCATAATAAGGGGTTTCCAGGATCAGCCTTTTGCAATCGCGCACCGACGCCAGTTGCGCGGCGATCCCGGTTCCCATGCTTTTACCGTAAATGATGATGCTGTCGGCCGCGAATCTTTTGATAGCGATCCGGTATACCTGCAGGGCCCAGTCGTACAGTTTTTTTTCCGTCAGTTTCCCCTTGCTTTTCCCGAAACCCGGGTAATCGATCATCAGTACCTGGTAACCATGCCGGGTGAAATAGGGGATGTATTTCGCGTACCAGGATATATTTTTTTTATTCCCGTGGAAATACAGCACCACGCCGCGGGTTACGGAATCGGTCACCGAAAAATCGACCAGGTTGAGGGTGTCGCTGTCCGTAAGCGGAATACTGATATCCCGGTGGGGTTCGGGGAACCGGTAATTGTATTCCCTGTGCAGGGATACCGGGTGAAAGAGGATATAATCCTGTAGAAAATAAAAAGTCGCCCCTACTGCTGTATAAACAATGAGAATAATACGGATCCACTTCCATAATTTTTTGTTCCGGGGCTTATTCATACAAAACTGCAGGGACGAATGATGGTATTGAAAAGTTTGCGCAGCAAAGATGGAAATAATTGGGGAAGAAAGATGGAAAAGTCCGGGAACCGGAAGAAAAGAAGATGATCATTATTGTAAATGATCATCTTTTCTTTTTAGACAAATAATATTACAATGCAGGATCTACAACCGGCTGTAATAATTTTTAACGCGGTAGGAAGCATTGCGGCTGATCTCTTCCAGCAGGCAGCGCATGATCTCGTTTTCGGAGGGCGCATTTTCCCGGGGGCGGCTGATCAGCTGTTTATCGCTGTCGCTCAGGGCGCGTTCGTCGCCCGTAAACGTTGAAAATTCAGTGCTCCACGCAAAAGTGGCGGGCAGGTCTTCATCCCGGATCCACCTGCCATCCGCGTCTCTTATCGTGATGCGTAATACCGCGGCGGCATCAAGGGTACGGCGGGTGCTGTAGATCTCGGCGCTGACTTTCGCGTATTGCCGCACCACGGAATCGGGCTTATAAACGGTTTCCTTCACCACAATTTCCTTTGATACCTTCCGGGTACTGCGGGCATCACGGAACCGGCCGATATCCCGGGTGGCCAGTTGCATCTCCAGTTCCTGGTCGATACGGATATGACGGCTCCGGGCTTCCCAGGCGGAATAAAACCGGACAAATTCATTGCCGCTGTCGAATTGAAGACTGCGGATCAGCTGGTCATCAAGATTATTGCCCCCGACGATATAGGAACTGTACACATAACCGCCATCCTGCTGCAGGGGGAGTACCGCCACGTTTGTGACGGCATATTCAAATGCTTCGTTCATTTGCTGCATCGCGTCGCGGTCGCCGGGAATAAATACCAGCGCCGCTTTGAACTCGCGGTAGGCCTGCCGGTAGCTCTGCTTGTCGGATCGCTGCATAAAGGAAAGCCCGCGTTCATATCGTACCCGTCCTGCTTTTTCAGCGCTGGACATCACATCGGCCGAATAATCCGTGGGACGCACTACGGTAAACACTTCGGGTACTTTATAGATGGCTTCGTACAGGCGCTGCAGGGAAACATATTCCGCGTACATCCATTCCCATTTCAGCTCATTGGAGCTGGCTTCGTTATTCCGGATCCGGTTCTCGTGATCATCAACCGCATAACGATAGGCGCTTTGGAGTATTTCCCGCAGCTGGGGATCCGCCGGGTCTTTCTGCAGTTTTTTAGCGGCTTTTTCAACTGCTTCGTCATAGCGGCCTTTTTCATACAGTTTGCTGGCGGTTTTACAGGAAATCAGGAACAAACCGGCGCCGGCAACAAGTAAAGTGTAGAATTTTGATTTCATGGGACCTCCATTTTCATGTTGGATGTCCAAATAACAGTCCATGTTAAAGGATAGCGGCGCAATTAAACTATCCTTAACATACCCGCAGATTCCCGCTGGGTTTTAACCTAATATTTCAGGATATCCCGGATGAAATTGTGGTATTCGTCAAAGCCGGGCAGGTTATTATGCCCGCCCCCGTGTATCCGGATCAGCGTGATCTTCCCGGGATTGATCTTTTGCAGGGCCTCGCTGTGGCGGATGGGGATCAGCCAGTCTTTGGTGCCGTGGATGATATAGGTATGGCATTTCACATTGGGGAGCCAGCGGTCGGTGCGGAGGTGAAAGCGCAGTACGATGCGTAACGGCAGGATCGGGAGAAAGCGTTCGATTACCCTGAGGAAATTGAAATAAGGCGCGTCGAGGATCAGGTAACGGGGACGGTTATCCGAAGCCAGCTTGGTGGCGAACCCGCT
>CAYNSL010000101.1:0-12422 GCA_964399755.1 uncultured Chitinophaga sp.
GGTGACAATAATACCGTACGAATTGACATAGACGGACGCCCTTATACGCCCCAGGAAATCTCTGCGATGGTGCTGCAGAAAATGAAAAAAACCGCCGAAGACTACCTCGGCCATGAAGTGACCGAAGCCGTGATCACCGTGCCGGCCTATTTCAACGACGCGCAGCGCCAGGCGACCAAAGAAGCCGGCGAGATCGCGGGACTGACCGTGCGCCGGATCGTGAATGAACCGACGGCCGCGGCACTGGCTTATGGTCTCGATAAAGGCAAACACGACCAGAAGATCGCGGTATTCGACCTTGGCGGCGGTACTTTCGATATCTCAGTGCTCGAACTGGGCGACGGCGTATTTGAAGTGAAGTCAACAAACGGTGATACGCACCTGGGTGGCGACGATTTTGATAAAGTGGTGATGGACTGGCTGGCCGATGAGTTCAAAAAAGACGAAGCCATCGACCTGCGCAAAGATCCCATGGCCCTTCAACGCTTGAAAGAAGCTTCCGAAAAAGCGAAGATCGAATTATCGTCTTCGAGCGAAACGGAGATTAACCTTCCCTATATCACCGCGGTAGACGGCGTGCCCAAGCACCTCGTGAAGAAACTGAGCCGCGCTAAATTCGAGCAACTGGCTGACAGCCTCTTTGCCCGCTGCCTGAAACCCTGTGAACAGGCTTTGAAAGACGCGGGGATGAAACCCACAGAAGTGGATGAAGTGATCCTTGTGGGCGGATCCACCCGGATCCCGAAAGTGCAGGAGATCGTGGAAAAATTCTTCGGCAAAAAACCCAACAAGGGTGTGAATCCCGATGAAGTGGTGGCCGTAGGCGCCGCGATCCAGGGCGCCGTTCTCACCGGTGAAGTGAAAGACGTGCTCCTGCTTGATGTAACCCCGCTTTCACTGGGTATCGAAACAATGGGCAGTGTAATGACCACCCTGATCCCTTCGAATACCACGATCCCCACCAAGAAATCGGAGATATTCTCTACCGCCAGCGACAACCAGCCGGGCGTGCAGATACATGTACTGCAGGGCGAACGCAGCATGGCCAAAGACAACAAGAGCCTGGGTATCTTTAACCTCGACGGCATCCCGCCCGCTCCCCGAGGCGTACCGCAGATCGAGGTGATCTTCGATATCGACGCCAACGGCATCCTGCATGTTACGGCAAAGGACAAGGGCACGGGCAAGGAACAAAAAATACATATTGAAGCAGGTTCGGGTCTGAGCAAGGAAGAAGTGGAAAGGATGAAGGCCGAAGCGAAGGCCAATGAAGCGACCGACAAGGCCGAACGCGAGAAAGTGGAGAAACTGAACATGGCCGACAGCCTCGTGTTCCAGACCGAGAAACAACTGAAGGAATACGGCGAAAAGATCCCGGCCGAAAAGAAAACGGCGATCGAACAGGCCGCTGAAAAATTAAAGGAAGCGCATAAGGTGCAGGACCTGGCCGCTATTGATACGGCCATGGCCGCGCTGAATGCAGCCTGGACAGCGGCCAGCGAAGACATGTACAAGGCCACACAGGAACAACCGCAGGGCGCACAGGGCACGCAGGAACAAACCGCCGGCGCGAATGCGGGAGCCGATAATGTAACGGATGTTCCTTACGAAGAAGTGAAGTAACATGTTCTTACCCGGGTATTCCCGGTGGTGAAACTTACAGCTGAATCTAAATGAAATGCCCCTGCGAAAAATGCGGGGGCATTTATTTCACACACGCATAAATATTAAATATGGAAATCGAAATCTTCACGCTGGCCGACTTCGCCCAGGACAATCACTCCAAACTGACCATCGTTGGTACCTTCGACAGTATCCAGGCCCGGCAATTTCCCGTACAACACCCCGCCTGCACGGTTGCCTGCCGCCTGCGTTTTGCCGCTAAGGAAGCCGGCGCGCATGAATTCAAACTCCGCCTGATCGATGCCGCGGGTAAGGAAACCATCCAGCCTATCGCGGGAAATATCCAGGTGGGAGAACCCGCCAACGAACATGTAGCCACGGTGAATATCATCGTGAATTTCAACCAGCTTAAATTTGAGAGACCGGGCCGGTATTCTATCGAATTATATATCGATGGCGACTGGAAATCGGGGCTGCCGCTTTTCCTGCACCAGGCGGCGAATTAATCTTTCCGGCGCGCGCCCTCGTCTGTAAGAATGAATAACGTGTAGATCACCGCGGGCAGCCAGCCCAGCAGGCTGAAACGGATACTGACCCATAATCCAAGCAGGGTAAGCGCCAGGCTGATCCAGAAACATTTCCTGATTTCTCCTTCATAGAGATAAATGGCAAGGGGCGGAAGGATGATCGCAACCAGGATCAGGAGCAGCATCCCCGGGGATGATGCTTTTCCCGCTTTTTTATCCGCCTTCCAGCGCTTCCAGTATTTTTTTGCTTCCGAAAACCTTCCTCTTTTTTCTTTGTGGGGCAGTGCGCGGAAGGCAAGGGCTGCATCCTTCACCAATTCCGGGTCGGGACCGGGCCCGGTTGTGTCTTTGCACGGAACGATAAGTGTAGCGCCAAAAGAACGCGGCGGTAACAGGGCGGACACGCTGAGCAGTATCGTTATATACAGGATGATTCGCCGCACCGTTGAATAAAATAATTATTTCATTCAAAGCTAGTTTTTAAGGAAGCCCGTCACCATGATCCTGAACAGAAGGGGATCTGATCTTTATGACGTTGACTTCCTGAGGAAATAAAAAAAGCTTCGATGAAATTCGAAGCTTCCTGAAGTGCCCGGGATCGGAATCGAACCGATACATCCTTGCGGACGGCAGATTTTGAGTCTGCTGCGTCTACCAGTTCCGCCACCCGGGCCAGGGGCTGCAAATGTAAAGTCTAAACAGTAAAGCGTAAAATATTAAATACAGCGGCGTTGGCTACAGTTGGGCTTTGGCGGCCAATTGTTCCCGGATCCGGTCGAGGTATTTTTTCTTGTAATAATATTCCTTTACTTGCAGCAATTCTTTTTCGGAAGTAATACCCTCCTGATAGCGTTCCACAATTTCTTTAACAGGTTCATAGATTTCAGTTTGAAGCTGATCGACTGCTGCCTGCAGGTGTCCCGCCGGAGGCAGACTATTTGCTCCTGCCGGCTGACCCATGTCCATCAACTGTTCATTAATATCCATTACTTCCATCAAAAACGAAGGAGGCAACTGGTATTTTTCTTCTTCCTCCAGCAGCCCTTTGAGCTGCAAAACATAGCGGATCGTTTCATCGGGATGCTGAAAGGTCCGGAATGCCCTGTTAAGCAGGGCCGATTTTTCCAGCGCCTCTGCGCGGGCTTCCGGCGGCTCGTTCACGAAATAATCGGGGTGGTATTTCCGGCTGAGTTCAAAAAATTTCCGGGGCAGCGAGGCTTTGTCGACCAGCAATTGCACCGGTATTTCAAAGAGTTCAAAATAGTTCATGCCATTTATACTTTAGTCCCGATCTTAGGTAACAAATTATTACTAGTTTAGGTTACAAAATTAACCCCTTTGCGTACAAATAACGGAAGCTGGCATGAAGGTCATTAAAAACTTCCCGGATGCGGAAATCGTGGACAATATCCGGGCCGGGCGACTGATGGACGAGTCCATTAAAGCCCTCTACCGCGCTCATTTCGAGAGCCTCTCGAGGTATGTGCAGCTGAACAGCGGCAGCCGGGAAGACGCGGAAGATATCTTCCAGGAAGTAATGGTCAGTTTCATCAGCCTGGTGCAAAAGGATAAGTTCCGGGGTGAATCGAGCCTGAAAACATTTTTATTTTCCATAAACCGTCACGCCTGGCTGAACGAGCTGAAGAGAAGGGGAAGGGCCCTGGCGCGGGAGGAAAAATTTGAGAAAGGGCAGGAGCGGGTGGAAATGGATGCGGGACACCTGATGGCCGACCGTGAAGGAAAGTCGGAACTGGTGAAACTCGTGGAGGCCCTGGGCGAAACCTGTAAAAAAATATTATTGTTATTCTATTACGAGAACCTGTCCATGCGGGAAATACTGGAAGCTACGGAATATGAAAATGAACAGGTGGTGCGGAATAAAAAATACAAATGCCTGAAACAACTGGAACAGATGATCGCGGAAAAACCGCATATACAGCAAACCCTGAAAAATATCCTGCATGGATAATGCTACACACGATAACCTGTCTGAACAACTTGTAAAATACCTCGACGGCGAAATGGAGGGCGGGGAACAAAAACTGATGGAGGAACTGCTCGCTTCGGATGAAGCCGCCCGCGCGGAATATGAAAGGCTCCGGCAGGCACGCGCTGCCGTTCAGCATTACGGCTTACAGCAGCAGGTGGGCCGGATACACGGAGAAATGATGAAAGCGTTCAGCGCGCCGGGCAGGATCAAACCTGGCCGCCGGATATTTCGTTACAGCGTTGCGGTTGCCGCCAGCCTGATCCTGCTTATTGGCGGATACATGGCTTATAATTTCTATACGCTATCCCCGAATAAAGTGGTGGCGGCGCATTACCATGCCTATACCCTGCCCGTACTGCGCGAGGGTAACGGTGCGGCGCCTTCGGCGATCGAAAAACTCTATGCAGACAAAGATTACCGGGCGGTGACCGACCTGGCGGAAAAGAGCGATTCGCTGACCGTGAAAGACCGGTTTCTTGCGGCTGTATCCCATCTTGAACTGAAACAAAACGACAAGGCCATCGAAGATTTTAAAAAAGTGATCAGCGCGAACCAGGCTTCGGGGGAAAAGATGATGAACGACGAGGCGGAGTACTACCTCGCCCTCACGTATATCAGCAACCGGGATTATGATCTTGCACTTCCGCTCCTGCGCGGCATAAAAGAAGACCCGGATCATATTTATCACCGTGAAGTGAGCGCCAGGCTGATCCGGCAGGTAAAAATGCTCAAGTGGCGATAGCTTGCCAATGGTTAATGGTAGCCTCCCCGCTGCGGGGAGGCTTTTTTTTTGTGAACCGGTTACAAAACAGCCATGGGTAAGTACTTATCCATGTTATCACGATTCTTTTATGAAAACTATCAACATGAAAAAGCTGATCCCTGCTGCCATCCTGGTCCTAATTTTTTCCTTCACCCTGTATTCCTGCCAGAAAGATGTTGCCGGTAACGGTCCCAATCCCGGCGGTCCCCACCCCATCACGATCTTTCTAACCGATCACCAGACACCTGTATTCGACAGCGTATTCATCGATCTGCAGCGGCTGGAGGTGAAACTGGAGGACGACAGTATTCCCAACGGGGGCTGGGTCAGCCTCCCCATCCGTACCGGGGTTTATAATATCCTTCGTTTCCGCAACGGCATCGATACCCTTTTTGCCAGCGGAATACTGCCCAGCGCCCGTATCCGTAAGATCCGGCTTACGCTGGGCACCCAAAACAGCGTGATGAAAAACGGGCAGGTATTCCCGTTGCGTGTCAACGACGAGGACCGGGAAGTGGTAGCCGGTATCGATGCCCGTCATTTCGAGATCACTCCGTCGGGGCAGGTGCTGTTCTGGATCGATTTTGACGCGGGGCGTTCGATACAGGCGGACAACAGCGGTCCGGGTAACGGTAACGGATATGCGCTGAAATCACATATTAATATCTTCTGCCGCAGCCAGAGCGGCCGTATCGAAGGAAGGGTGCTGCCCCGCGCCGCGGACGCGATCGTGATGGCCATCAGCGGCAGCGATACCACCATGGCCGTTCCCGATGACGATGACGGTGAATTCAAGATCGTAGGGCTGAATGCGGGTCTTTACCGGGTTTTTTACGACGGCCAGAACGGGTTTGCGGATACAACCATCCTGAATGTTGCCGTGCGTAACGGTGAGGATACCAGCCTGCCCGCCGTTACCCTGCGATAAAAAATATTAAGCCTATGCAAAACCGGCCGACCGGTCCTTCGGGGCCGGCGGCTTCCTGCTTTTAAAATAATAATAGGTAAGCAGGATGGCCACGATACCCACGGCAACCCAGGGCCAGTTGCTTCTTTTATGATCGGGTTCGTAATTGCCGATCAGTACCAGGTGCGCCCAGTAATCAGGTGTTTTGAAACGCGGATCAATCTCATTGCTGTTGAGGAAATCAAGGCGGGCCTGTTGCAGCGCTACGTCCTTGGTATAATTGCGGGCCAGGTATTCATGCAGTTTTTGCGTGATCCATGCGGTGGTACTGTCTTCCGCTTTCCAGAGTGAAGTGATGATATTCGGGCAACCCGCGTAGGCAAATGCCCGGGAAAGGCTCATCAGTCCTTCCCCGCGAATCAGTTCCCCCGTGCCCGTTTCACAGGCGCTGAGGATGACCAGGCTCGTGGAATCGAGCCGCATGTCATAGATTTCCCGGGCATACAACCTGTAATCCGGGTTGTCGGGGAAAAAAGCGATATAGGAACGCAGCGGATCTTCATTATTCACCGCCGCGTGCGTAGCGAGATGGATAATGTTGTAGTGGTTCGCGTTATCCAGGAATGCCTGCTTGGTGGCCGCGCTGTCGGTTAAATTTTTTCCAAGCGGGATATTCACTTCTCCGGCCGAAGCGGGAAGACGGCTCCACAGCGTTCCCGCCGAATCACTGAAACCATTCCCGTTAAATGGCGCGAAGGAAAGGATCTGCGAGGAGGGCCTGATTGTCCGGGTATCGCTGATCAGGGCCGTAGAGTACTGGTACTGGATGGCAAAGCGCTGTACGAGATAATTTTTCTGTTCATCCTGCAGGGCTTCAAAGGGCAGGTAATAGAGTTCATCATCGGGAATAATTACAAGCCTTTTGATCTGGGATAATCCCGGAAGCACGGGCGCGATCAGTTTTTCATATAAAAATGCGGCGGCGGTTTGTCCCTCGTAACGCTTACCCGGTACGGCATTATACAGGGAAGATTTCAGGGACTGGAGGGCCGTAAAAAAATCATGCTCCAGCGGCGCCTCGTAATAATCAAACCGGTTGGCGGAGATGACCAGCACCAGCAGGCCCTCCTCCGAAAGATGAAAGGAAAGCAGGGCCGTATTGTTGTCAAATTTCCGCTGCAGCTGGTTGATGGCGGGTATCTGTTCCCCGGTCATCAGCAGTTTGCCTGCCGGCCCGGCGCTGATCATTTCCCTTACCTTGTTCAGTTCAATTTCATTATCCCGGATCGCGTCATTCAGTTCAGACAAAGCCAGGCTGTCGGTTTGAACGGAAGCCCGCAGCGACAGTCGCGTAATGGCCGATTTCAGCATGGTCTCCCGGCGGTTGAGTTCATTGGTGGCTTCGTCAGGCGTTTTTAATTCCTGTTGGCGGATATTCAGCGAAAGCACCGATGCCTTGTTGCGCTGGTCGAAAAAATATACTTCTTCCAGGTATTCGCGTTTATGCGTAAGCCGGTACAGCAGCAGCCCGATCTCGATGGGCCGGCTGTGCACCGCATATTTGATCCTGCCGAGAAAAAGCCGGGCTTCATCCGAGTTATAGGTTTTTTCAACGTAATCGGCCAGCCGGAAAGCGGCCCGGTAGCTGTCGAGCGCCTGTTCGGCCATCTCGGTCTTTTTGCCCTGTTCATATATCTTTTGCTGGGCATCCGCCTTTGCGGTCAGCGTGTTGAAAAGATTGATATAAGAATACACCGCGGTGAAAACGGCAGGATTTTTTCGGGTATCCGTCTCCGTGAACCCGGCGTCGAATTGCATCAGGGCCTGCTGGTAAAGATCAAGGGCTTCGCTGTACCGCAGGCGGCGCACCATTTCATCGGCCTGGTATTTCAGGATCAGGCCGTACGAAGTATTCTTTTTATGCCCGTTCCATTTCAGGTTTTCGGCAAGGGCCCTGAGCAGGTATTGTTCCGAGGAATCGGGCTGGTTAAGACCGGAATAAGCCATCCCGAGGTTGTAATAGAGATCGATGTTCTTCTTGTCGTCTCCGTATTTCACCCTGCCCAGGTAAGCGATGGCCTGCTGGTAGTTCTTTTGCTTCAGGCTGATGATGCCCAGGTTATGGTAGATCTCGTTGTTGAAAATATTATAGGGGAGGATGCTTTCATAGGCTTTTTTCGCGGCTTCCTGTTCATCCAGCTTCACAAGCAGTGAGGCGATATTGATCCGGTAATTCACCAGCAGGGAGGTCTCACCCGGAGGCGTAACCGAAATGGCTTTTTCAAAATAATTGCGGGCCTGGCGGTAGTCCCCGTTCTCATAATACATTACCCCCAGCCGGTTGTAGAGGCGTTGTGATTCCTGCAGCGGTACCGGGTACAGGTCTTTTACCTGTTCGGCCTTTTTATAATAAAACAGCGCCGAATCGAAACTGTTCTGGCTGTACAGGATACTGCCTGCATAGAGCAGGGGGGCGAAGAGGAAGGAATCGGCAATCCCGGGCAGCTTTTCTTTCAGCCGGATCGCATCCAGGTAATCCTGTTTCGCATTCCCGGTATGGCCGAAAAGGTATTCGATATAGCCTGTCCTGCGCCGCGTGAAAAAAGAAAGGGAATCAAAACTTGCCTGATCTGCTTCCTGCAGGATGCTCCGGAACAGGACCAGCGATTGTTTATATAAGCTGTCCGCGCCTGCCTGCGCCTGTTCGTTATCACCGGCAAGTTCCGATTGGCGTTCAGCGGACCGGTATATTTTTTCCGCGGCCCTGAATTGCTGCAGCAGGGCGGCAGGGCCGGATTGCTGGTTGCGGGAAAAACAAAACAGCAGGGTAAGGGTCCAGAGCAGGGAGAGCAAAAATTTTCGCATGATAAGCGTGATAGGCTTATCAAAATTAGCCGTGAACCGTTAATTGGCAATAATTATCACACAGGGAGGTCGCGGTTTGGCTGCCTGCGTAAAGGTTTCAGCCGTACCGCCGCGTAAAAACACGCCGCCGGATTGCCGGTCGCTGAGGGTTTGCAGGAGATCGGGCGCCACGGCGGCCATCGAGGTATAATAATAAAGCCGGACTTTGATTTTATTCAGCGATTTACCGCTCGCGTCGTTCACGCGGTAATTTATTTCGAAATCGCGCCTGGAATCATTCTGTGGCGTACTGCCGAATATGCCGTTGCGCACGCACTGCGCCAGGTTGATCGTTCCGTTGTCGGTGCGCACCGAACATCCGCCGGAATTGGCATTGTTGCCGTCGTCGAAATTCGAGCCGTTCAGGGGCAGGACCCGTGATTCGCTGGCATTGTATACCGGCAGCGCGAGGCTGTCGTTTTGGGAGAGGTTGTAGAATTTATCAGGGAAAGAAATACCGGATAATACCACAGTAGCGGTGGTTATCCTGCCGTCGGTGGCGGTATGCGTGATCCGGTACCGGAGACCGGTTTCGCTTTTGCTGACGTTGATGGCGCCGCTGCTGCCGTCGATCTCAATCCCTTCGGGAAAGCCGGTGTAAACTCCATCGCGATGGGTGAGGGGTGATACGATATAATCCCCTGCAGACTGACGGAGATAAATGATGGAATCGCCGTAACTGAGATGATAGGGCTGGGAATTGTCCGGCCCGCCGGAAGCGCGGTTGCAGGAAACCCATGCAGCCGAAACGATCACCAATACCGATATGCTGGAAAATATCCGGATCATGCAGGTCTTTTTTATTCTGTCAAGTCAAAACGTATAAATGTAACCGCCCGTTGTGCCGGACCTGTTAATTTTCAAAGTTACAACATCCTAAAACCGGCGCCGGATGATCTAAATCAGTTTGTTTGGGAATGGTATAAGCGGCAACTTTGCCGCATTCGGCAACATAAATGATTGTATGACAAGGATAGGTTTGATCCGGGAAGGAAAGATACCCGCGGATAACAGGGTGGCCCTGACCCCTGCGCAATGTAAATGGCTGCATAAAAATGCCCCGCAGATTGAAGTGCTGGTGCAGTCTTCCCCCACCCGCTGTTTTACCGACCGGGAATACCAGGTGGCGGGAGTGGAAGTGCGGGAAAACATGGATGATTGCGATATACTGCTTGGCATCAAAGAGGTCCCGGTCGATCAGCTGATCCCCGGAAAAACCTACCTGTTTTTCTCCCATACCAAGAAAAAACAACCGCATAACCAGCCCCTGATGCGGGCGCTGCTGGATAAAAATATCTCCCTGGTGGATTATGAATGCCTTGAGCATGAGGACGGGCAGCGTATCATCGGATTCGGCTTCTTTGCCGGGGTGGTAGGCGCGCATAACGGAATGATGGCCTATGGGCAACGTACCGGTTTATTTACTGTAGACAGGGTGTACAAACAACGTAGTTTCAGGGAGTTGATACATACGTATTTCGGATTAAAACTCCCTAATGTTAAGATTGCGGTCACCGGATCCGGAAGGGTGGCGCATGGCATCCTTGAAGTGATGAACCTGATGGGTATTCATGAAGTGGAGCCCGATGAATACCTCGGCAGGCGTTTTGCCTACCCGGTATATACACAGTTGAAAGGAGCGGAACTGTATGCGCATAAAGAAACAGGGGCCTATAACCGGGAGGATTTTCATACGAACCCGGGTAACTACCGGTGTAAATTCCTGCCCTATGCTTCGCAGACGGATATCCTGATGAACGGGGTATACTGGGAAAAGAACATACCGCGGCTTTTTGAGAAAGCGGATGTAATGAAAGAGGATTTTATCATTCGAACAATTGCCGATATCACCGATGACATGAACGGCTCCGTACCGATCAATACCGGCGACCAGACGATCGAGGACCCGGTTTACGGCATCGACCGACTGAGCCTTGAAAAAACGGCGCCCTATCTTCCCGGATCGATCGATATCATGGCGGTAGGAAACCTGCCCAACGAACTGCCGCGGGATGCCTCCCGGTATTTCGGGGAACAACTGATCAAACATGTGCTGGAAGATATCGTGGCGAACGGATCGCCGGTGATCGAAAGGGCAACGATCGTAAAAAACGGCAGGCTCACGCCGCTTTATCAATACCTGGAAGATTATGCTTCGGGCCGCGACCATTCAAACTAAATAAAAAAAGCAGGAGCGTGATACGCTCCTGCTCCTTTCTGTATGTGATCAGCCTTCCGGCGATCCTTAGTAGGACCAGGGAAGCCTGATTACATCCAGGCTGGTGACTTCCCCACCTTTTACTGATACCCTAGGAACGTCGAAGTAATTCCAAAAGCGATATTCGCCGTTTTGAATGAGATAGGCGATTTGTACGGTATAAACATCCCCGGGCAGGTTTTCGATGTTAAAAGTTCCGTTCGCATAAACAGTGCCACTGGTGGAGAATCCGTTTTCATTAAACACTTTTACAGAAGCCATAATAGGCACAGGTTCCATGATACCTTTGATCGATCCATAGTTGAAAATGGGAACTTCGGAAGTATTTTTATCCCTGGCCATATAATTGCTGTTGGCTAATTGATTGTCCTTTGAACAACCACCCAGCAGCAAAAAGGCAGCAAGCAGCACAAGAAGCCGCATATAGATTGACGTTTTCATGATTGTTATTTTAAGGTGAGTAATTGGTTTGGGGAATTTCCCGGGGGTCGTATGTCGATTACTTGTACATGGCAGTTGTCATTTTTCCTGATCTTCAACTGCAAGATAGCTTAAACACGAACCGTTAAAAATGACCTCCATTAACGATGCAAATGACTTACTTCATAGATAACGGATCCGTCGCTTCGTATCTTTATGTTTCCATTACCCGCCCGCTTTTCCGGCTCAGAGATAGAGATAAAAATCATGCAGCAGCCTGATCAACTCCGGACTATAACCACCCCCGGTATCTGTAATGTTTATTTCACCGATTTCCGTTTCTGCGGGATCCGCGGCGGCCCTTTTACCGGAAAGCAGGATCCGGAAATAATCCTGGCCTGTGGCGGGTCTTACCATCACTACTGCATGAAGACGAAAAGCCCTTGTGCCGGTTAGTTCACGGATATCCCTGTCTCTTTTATAGGGCAGCAGGAGATAAAAAGTACCGCCGGGTGAAAGATACCTGTCAATTATTCCAAGCAGGTCAGGCAGCACAAGCCCTTCATCATGATGCGCGATATTTTTTTTCGGGTCGGTCCCCTTTAATTCCTTTTCATAAAACGGAGGGTTACTGATAATGATATCATAGGTGTTGTTAAAAGGATAATTCAGGGCATCGGCATGGATCACATGTATACTTTTTTTCCATGGTGAAGCCGCAATGTTTTCATGGGCCTGCGCGGCCGCCCCGGCGTCTATTTCAACCGCGTCGATCCTGAGCCCCGGATTTTTCTGCGCCAGCATCAATGACAAAAGCCCCGTACCCGTTCCGATATCCAGCACTTTTAATTCCCGGCTCCTGGCTTCTAACTCCGAATTACAGACGTTCTCCGCCGCCCATGCCCCGAATAAACACGCGTCCGTGGTCACTTTCATGGCGCAACGGTCCTGGTAAACGGTAAATTGTTTGAATTGGAAATATGGATTTGGCATTGTTGGTGGTCAGTATACAGTGAACAGTAAACAATAAACAGTAAACAATAAACAGTAAACAATAAACAGTAAACAAT
>CAYNSL010000102.1:0-10978 GCA_964399755.1 uncultured Chitinophaga sp.
AATCCTGTCCTCCCGACGAAACATCCAAAGCCTCCGGCGATAGCCGGGGGCTTTATTATTTCGAAGCATGCGAGCCGCTCGCAAATGCGTAGAAATAATAAAGCCCATAGCGAGCGTAGCGAGCAGGCTTTGAATGTTTCGAACACCCCCATCAAGGATCACCGCAGGTAATCCTGTCATCATTATTTCGAAGCATGCGAGCCGCTCGCAAATGCGTAGAAATAATAAAGCCCATAGCGAGCGTAGCGAGCAGGCTTTGAATGTTTCGAACACCCCCATCAAGGATCACCGCAGGTAATCCTGTCCTCCCGACGAAACATCCAAAGCCTCCGGCGATAGCCGGGGGCTTTATTATTTCGAAGCATGCGAGCCGCTCGCAAATGCGTAGAAATAATAAAGCCCGGGACGAGCGAAGCGAGGAGGCTTTACGAAGAAGCTATATCAAAAGCGAAAAAGAATCCAACCGGTAAGCCGGAAAGGGTTGGTTTACAATTTTCATTTTCTTACCGCCTTACCGTCTTACCGTCAAAATTCTTCTTCTAATGTGTTTTATTTCCCAACTGAATTGTCAGGTCTCAGATAATCTTTTTACTACCTCCCATTTTTCGCTGATACATTCCCGTTAGCTCGCCGTAGGCCAGGATATGCCCGCCCATTGCTTTTTCGAGATGGAATTTCCGGCTCCTCCCCGGCAGGTCGATCAGCGCATCCAGCGCGTACACCTTGAAAATATACCTGTGCGTGCCCGAAGGCGGGCAGGGACCGCGGTAATCCCGCACTTTGAAATCGTTGGTCCCCTCTGCGCCGTGCAATTCGTTTTCGCGGATGAGTGAAGTAACGGGAATATTCCAGGCTACCCAGTGCACCCATTCGCCGCCGGGGGCGTCGGGATCATCCACGATCAGCGCGAGACAGACGGCATTTTCGGGAATATGCCCGATCTGCAGCGGCGGACTGACATCAATACCATCGCAGGTGTATTTGGAAGGGATCATACCGCCGTCGGTAAAGGCAGGGCTGCTAACCTGGAGCAATTTGTAATCAACGGCCCTGACGGCTTCGGGAAGAATGGCTGCTTTGCTCATACGGGAGGTTTAATAGTGAATAAAGAGATCTTTTTTCAACACAGAGATACAGAGACACAGAGTTGCACAGGGAATTGCTGATTAATATTAATCGCCGGGTGAATCCTGTCGCCTTACCGGAATGCAGTTACCACTTAGTAGTACATCATCTTTTCCTGAAATCCACTCATTCGAAAATATTATCTCATCAATCCCTGCAAAAAAAATCCCACTGCAACCCTTTAAACCCTATATACTCTATATACTTTATATACTTATTTACTTACTCCCACCTAAGGCCCCTCTCCCGGTTCCGGCGCCACATAAGGCGGCGTTTCCAGTAAATCTTCTTCCGGTACCGGTAATACATCCGTTTCGTCCATTTCCACAATGGGTTCTTCGGGGTCTGCCGGGACAAGGGTTCCGGGGACAGTTTCAGGCACATGCTTTACTGCCGGTTTTACCTGCTTATTTTTCTTTTCCGGGTTCTTCTTTTCCATAATTCTGTTTTTTTCGTATTACCATCATACTCCGAAAGGATAGGTTTCGGGCATCTGTCCTCCCTGCGGTTCGATATGCAGCGGGTACAATGCCCTCGTTTCATCCAGGAAGATAAACGCATCATAACGCAGGGGCAGGATACTGGGCACGTAATTCCCGTATTGTTCGTATTGCGGGTTGTACACGACACCCACCGCGCGGTGCCCGATCCGGTTTTCCATAAAGGGATCGTTCATGAAATCATCCATCAGCAATAATTTATTTTCCCGGCCCGCGCTGTGCAGCAGGTATTCCCAGCTGTGCTCCGCCGCTTCGGGAAGCGGCATTATTTTCATCGGCGCGCCCCATGATTTTCCCGCTATCACCGATCCTTTATACGACCCGAAGCCCACCAGCACCACCCCCTTATCATGATGCTGCAATCGCGCCAGTTCGCCGATATTAAACATGCCTTCGTCCGTCATATCGGTAGCCCTCGCATCGCCGATATGCGTATTGTGTTCCCAGATGATCGCTTTCGACGCGGGCCCGTGAAAGTCGAGCAGCCGCTCCAGCGTATCGGCCATATGACGGTCGCGCACATTCCAGCTGTGCGGTCCGCCATGGATCATGGCCCGGTAATATTTCTCCGCGTTCACCGCGATCAGCGCGTTCTGTCCCGCGCTGAAAACATTTTCCGGGTCCGAATTATACAGGGGTGTTTTCCGCCTGATCTCTTTCAGCAATTCCACCACTTCCTGCTGGCAGAGCTCGGGCACGAACTGCGCGGCGCGCGCGTAGGCGATCCCCTCATCCACCCAATAGGGCTGAAAACAATGAAAGGCTTCTTTCGCCACCTGCAGGGCAGCGGGATCCGTTTTCTCGAGGTACTGCATGATGCTTTCCATGCTTTCCCAGAGACTGTACACATCCAACCCGTAAAAACCGGTCTTTTTATTGCTGGGTTTACCGGAATTAAAACGCTGCATCCAGTCGGCCAGGGCCACCGTTTCCCAGTTCGCCCACATCCAGGTAGGCCAGCGGTTAAAGGATTGCAATACTTCTCCGGCGGTCTGATGAGCCCCGTCCATTCCCTTTACAAAACGGTTCACGCGGTAACAGTCCGGCCAGTCGCCCTCCACCGCGATAAAATTGAAACCTTTTTCCTCGATGAGTTTTTTGGAGATCCAGGACCGCCAGGTATAGTATTCATGCGTACCATGACTGGCTTCCCCGAGCATCACGATCCGGGCGTCGCCGATACTGTCGAACAGGGGTTCCAGGTCGGCCTTGCTTTGCAACGGGTAAGCCCATTGCCGGATGGCAGAAACGGCTTCCCGCTCATCCAGTACCGGTTCTTTTGTAAAATATCGGCGCATATGCCCTCCTTTTTTACCGGTTCAAAACAATATTTCCAACTTACCAAAGCTGTCACTTTTACCGGCCTTTAACAATGAGGAGGGTCATTGATCCGGTTGAGGGTCCTCATCCTGTCAGGGGGTGAAAAAAGGATAGATTTGAAAGCATCAAAATTTATTCCCATGCCAGACAAAATCCCCTCCATTGCCACGCTACGCAACCTGCTGGACGACTATGCCGCCCGTTTTGCCAGCGCGGAAGCGCAGCTCCGGAAACATATCCCGGACTGGATCCGGAAAACCGACTCGCTGAAACTGAAAAACTCGCTGCAGAAATATCTCGATTTTGTTTCTTCCCATATTGACCTGCTGAACAGGTTTATCGATACAGAGCAGATCGGCCTGTTGCCCCTGAACGGGAAGGTGATGGACGCGTTTATCCGGGAAACCGATGAAAAACTATCGGAATGCAGCGACCAGGAAGTGATAAACGCCTGCCTGCTCGCGCAGGTACAATCCATCAATCACTACAAGATCAGCGCTTACGGAACCGCGGCCGCCTTTGCCCTTGCGCTGGGAATGGAAAAAGCGGCCATCGTGTTTCACGAAGCGGAGGTAAATGAAAAACAAATCGACGACCGGCTTTCCCAACTGGCTGAACACGAGATCAACCCCAGGGCCATGGCCCCGATCGTATTACCCGGATAAAATCAACTTATGGAACTCAGGTATAACAAAGAAGTCAGCATCCCCGCGGGGAAAACAGCAGTAAAAGGAGAGCTCATCATTCCCTTCAGCGCGCGCGCCATTATCATATTTTCACATGGCAGCGGCAGCAGCCGTCATAGTCCCCGTAACCAGCAGGTGGCACGCTACCTGCACCAGCATCATTTCGGCACCCTGCTCTTCGATCTGCTGACGGAAGAAGAGGACAGTCATTACATGACCCGTTTCAATATTGAATTGCTTACAGCAAGGCTGATCGCAGCCACGGAATGGCTGGTACAGCAACCCGCCGCGCAGCATTGCGACCTGGGTTATTTCGGTGCGAGCACCGGCGCGGCTTCGGCCCTGAAAGCCGCCGCCGCCCTTCCCCGTATCGGCGCCGTAGTATCGAGAGGCGGAAGACCCGACCTGGTAGCGTCATCCGTGCTGGCGCAGGTGGATGCCCCAACCCTGTTCATCGTGGGCAGCCTGGATAATGATGTACTGGTGCTGAACCGGAAAGCCTATGATCAGCTGTCCTGCAGTAAAAAACTCGAAATCGTGGAGGGAGCTACGCATCTCTTCGAAGAGCAGGGCGCGATGGACCATGTCTGCGCGCTGGCCGCGGGTTGGTTTGAAAAATATTTACTGCCTGTAAAAGTGTAAACGGGAGCAATCTTTAAATCGCATGCCATGTTCCGCGACAGGATCCAGGCCGGTGAACTGCTGGCAGCCCGGCTGAAAAAATACAAGGACGAACCCGGGATCGTACTCGCCATTCCCAAGGGCGGCGTACCGGTTGCTTACGCCGTCGCCAAAGAACTGGGCTTCCCCATCGAAGTGGTGCTCACTAAAAAGATCGGTCATCCCCTGAATAAGGAATACGCGATCGGCGCGGCCAGCCTCAGCGATTATTTCGTGGTACCGCATGAAGGCGTCAGTGACGAGTATATCGAAAGCGAAGTGATAAAGATCCGCGACCGGCTTCGGGAAATGTATAAACGCTTCATGGGCGACAAAGAACCGGAAAGCCTGGAAGGCAAAACGGTGCTGGTCATCGACGACGGCATCGCCACCGGCAATACGATCCTTGGAACAGTGAATATCTTACGTAAAAGCAAACCAGGCAGGATCATCATCGGCGCGCCGGTGGCTTCCGAAAACGCGATGGATAAAATTTCGCAGGTGGCGGACGAAGTGGTGGCGGTACTGGTACCGGAAGAATTTTACGGGGTCGGGGCCTTTTATGAGGATTTCCATGATGTGAGCGAAGAAGAAGTGCTCTATTACCTTGACCAGCTGAAATCGCTGCGCAAGGCAGGATAAACCCGATGATACCGGTATTCTGTCAGGGCCGGGCCTCAAAAAAAGGGAGGTATATCAGCATCTGATTTTCCTCCCTTCGCTTTTTCAGCATCCTTTACAAGGTACCTATGACTGCTCAGCCATTCTCCTTAAAAAAACCGATGAGGGCGATCCGCGAATAATCTTTGAGTACACCCGGCTCCACGAATTCCACATCCCCGCCGCTGGAGAGCACTTTTTCGATCACGTCATCCACGGCGTCTTTCACGAAAAGGTCGTTTTGTATCCTGTTATCCCAGGGATAGATCAGGTCTTTTTCATCGCCATGCTGGGCGGGAAAGACGAAATTCTTTTCCACCACGAGCAGCCTTCCGTTTTTATGGGCTGCTTCTTTCCATACCTGTTCAATGCCAACGGCCAGTTTGCCCGCGCTCATCGCCGCATCCAGTTGATGCAGGAGTTCCGCTTCTTTTTTCTTTTTCCACAATTCCATATGCGGTTCAAGGGCCGCGCGCAGCAGTCCTTCGCTGGCTTCCGCGAAATTTCCGTGGATATATGCGATGACCCTGTCGCCGAAACGGGTCAGCTTATTAAAATGACCGGTGGTCCGCACCGTACCCATGATGAAGAGCGGCACCGGGTAGGTCTTGAAAATCTCATTCAGGCTTTCATCGATATGGTGCAGGTATTTATCCAGCAGCACTTCTTTACGCCGGGCCGGGTCGGAGAAATTGGCCACCCGCTCGGGCGCTTCGTTCAGAAAGGCGACGGCGTGTTCGGGAATGCCGGAGGGAATCCGGGTTAGTTTGAGCTGGTTGCCGTGGTAAATACGGCTTTCCTGGCTGCTTAACACCAGCACCAGGTACTGGTGCAGTTCTTTTTCATTCATCACCAGGTCGCGGATCTCAAAGGATTCGTCGATCACGATTTTTTCTTCCACCGGCATATCGAGGTAAACGACCTTTTTGACCAACGGTGAAACAAAAATGGCAATGCTTTTCCTGCGGGTATCAAAATCGAGTCCCTTTACCAGCTCCTGCAGGCGGTGTATCACTTCAACCGCTTTCTCTTCCTCGTAACCATTCAGCAGTTGTTTTTCCACTTTTCCCAATGCCACTTTCAACCGGTATTCCAGTTCCGACCGAAGTGAAATTTTAGGATTAAAGGGCAACAGGATCGATACGCAGGGCAGGTAACTGATTCCCTGCGACAAACCGGCGGGCAGGTGGGTAGTTTCCGTTTTCATAATTGTAATTTTTCAGTTTGAAGTTAGACCCATCTATGACAGAATTGCCTGACCCCTATCATTCAAATTTTTGATTATACTCAGCTACTTAACCGGATAATAGTAGTTAACTGTAATGCGGGAACAAACCTTTACCGGATAAAGCCCGGCAACTCATCGAATTGATTGGCCTGTTCGGGTGTGAGGAGATAGTCCTTGAGCGCGAATACCACCGATTTTTCAAATGTGAATATCTCGCGGTTAAAGTTGACGATCGTGGAAAATTCAATTTCCGAAAGGGATTGCATCCGTCCCTGCTGGTAGATCTCTTCCAGGTTATGACGGTAACCCGCCTGCGCCTGCCGGTAAATGGCCGTGAGTGCGGCCAGATCATCCGGCCCCGCTTGCCCGGCCAGCAGGGATACGGCGGAACCGCAAACCTGCGCTACCCTGTCGCCGGATCTCCGGTAATATTCGTATTTCAGGTCATTTGACGATTTCTTCAGTTGCTCGGTATCGGGCCAGGCATCCTTGATATTTTTCGCGGCATACATCGCGTTGCGCGACGATGCGATCAGCTGCGCGATGCGCGCCGACACTTCCCCCGACTTGACGAATCCCTGCAGCCGGATGGAAAAAAGATGAATATCGCCGTGCAGCTGTTTGATGAAATCGTATTTCCCGATCACGCTCTTCGATTCGAATTCCCGGTTAAAACGGAGCGCATCATGCAGGATGAGTTTTTTATCGAAAGCCGAGAGGGCCAGCCCCGATACATGGTACAGCAGGTGCTGCGTCTCTTTTTCCAGCGCGGTGAGCGCGAGCTCGGTTTCGCTGGTTTTTATTTTATGAATGAACAGGGTTTCGTTCTCATCGCTGGTAAATCTTTTCTCCAGGAACCGCCCGAAATTACCGAGTACAGGATAAAAAATCGCGATGCCGGCCAGGTTGATCAGGCTCTGAAAAAAAACAAGCGACAGCAATGGGTCCTTCATCCCCACGGTTTCCGTAATGAACAGGTTGATGGGTACTAATAGTAATCCGAAAAGCGTGACCGTAACGCAGTTGATCAGGAAATTGCCGAGGGCCACGCGTTTTTTCACCGCGATTCCTTTTACCGAGGCAAGGATGAGTTTGATGGTGGTGCCTACTTCCGAGCCGAGTACTACGGCCATTCCTGCAAAGAGCGTAATCGCATTGGCGTGCAGGGCGCTGAGCACGATGGCCACGGTAGCCGAACTGGACTGCACCAGCGTTGTCATGACCAGCCCCGCCAGAATAAAAAGGATGGCTGGTTGCTGCATCAGCGCCCCAAGGTCGGCTCCCCGCACGGCCTCTTCCATGCCCGTGCGGATAAATCCAAGTCCGAGGAACAGAAAACCAAACCCGAAAAGAAATCTTGACCAGTGATACCAGCGGCTCTCTTTATCGGAGAATACCATCATCACGCCCCCCACCGCGATGACGGGCAGGGCGAAACTTTCAATATTGAACTGGAAACCCGCGGTGGCGATGATCCAACTGCTCACCGTGGTGCCCAGGTTGGCGCCAAGGATAACGGCGATCGCCTGGCGCATCTTGATGATACCGGCACCGGTAAAAGCCAGTACCATCAGGTTCACGACAGAACTGCTCTGAAGCACGGCGGTAACCACCGCCCCGCCCAATATGGCCTTGAAGCGATTCGAAGTATGCTTCTTCAGGAAAAGTTTAAAAGATCGTCCCCCCAGTTGCGCCAAAGCCTCCTCCAGGAAAAACATCCCGAGCAGGAAGATGGCGACACCCGCCAGCAGTTTCCATATGTCAAATGCAAGTGTCATGCGATGCTTTAGCGCTTACAAATTGCGATTCATTGCCGGTATTTACGCTGACGACGATCAGCCTCCTTATTTACAAATCTCATGTACGTTCCCGCCACCGGCCCCTGTATCCGGTAATTTACATGACCGCGGGGGTGAATATATAATCAGGCTCCTGTATTTTTATATCCAATATCACAAAATTCCCGAATGTCCATCAGTCAGCCAACAGCAGGTCACCAGGGCTATACCGCCGGCAATAAGGTAAGACTTATTCGCGGCGGGAAGGAGTTTTTCGACCTGTTGACTGAACTGATTCGCGATGCCCGGCATACCGTACACCTGCAGACTTATATCTTCGATGATGATGAAACGGGAACGGCGGTGGCCCGGGCGCTGAAAGATGCCGTACAAAGAGGCGTGGACGTATATTTACTGGCCGACGGCTATGCTTCGCAGGTGATGGCGCAATCCTTTATCGACGACCTGAAGGCGGCGGGGGTGCATTTCAGGTTTTTTCAACCCATTTTCAAAAGGAAATCATTTTATGTGGGGCGGCGGCTGCACCATAAAGTGCTGGTCACCGATAACCGCTATGCCCTGGTGGGCGGTATGAATATCACTGACCGGTATAATGACCGGCCGGGTCATCCCGCCTGGCTGGATTATGCCGTGTTTGCCGAAGGCGAGATCGCGAAAGAACTCTGTATTCTCTGCTGGAAGACCTGGAAGAATTTTCCGCCGAAAATGGAAATAACGCCCTGCGAAAAAAACCCGCCCGTCTTTGCATTTCCAGACGGTGAAACCAGTCTCGTCCGGATGCGGAGGAATGATTGGGTGCGCCGGAAAAACCAGATCTCTTCCAGTTATGTGCAGATGCTCCGGCACGCGGACAACCATGTGATCATTCTCTGCAGTTATTTTCTTCCCGGGAGGGTGATCCAGAAACATTTATTCAACGCGGCGAAACGGGGCGTCAGCATCAAAGTGATCCTCGCGCGGGTATCGGACGTGCCGATCGCCAAACAGGCGGAACGTTTTATCTATGACCGGCTGTTCAGGAACAAGATCGAAGTGTATGAATACAGCGGCACCGTGCTGCATGGTAAGGTGGCGGTCTGCGATACCCGGTGGGTAACGGTCGGCTCTTACAATGTAAATAACCTCAGCGCCTACGCCAGTATCGAACTCAACCTCGATATTTACAGTCCCGTTTTCGCCAAAACGGTGGAAGCGGCGCTGGAACAGATCATCCTGGAAAATTCGGTCGCGATCAAACCGGAGGAATTCACCAAACGCACCAATTTCCTGAAACAATTTATACGCTGGGTCTCTTACCAGTTCATCAAGGCGGGCATCTTCCTCTTTACATTTTATTTCCGTCACAAAAATTAATTGCCCCTGATCCGCCTGGCCAGGCTGGCGATGGTAACTGCGTTCCATCTTGCAAAACGCGCCCGCTGCACCACGAGTTTGTTGGCGTCACGGCGCTGCAGGTAATAATGGAACACAAAACGGGCCCTCGGTTCGTACCAGCCTACGATCTGGCCAAAACGGAGATCGTTAAAGACGAGGGTATCGCCCCAGCGTTCGGCCGTGTAATAACCCTTTGAAAAGCGGCGCAGGTGCTGAAAGTCTTCTGTAGATCTGACGGCATCGAGGAGGGAATCGTTTTTAGGAAAATACTGCAGGCTTATTTTTTTCTCGCGGTCGAACACCGAATAATACCCGATATAATACCCGCTGTCGTTTCCTGCCACCACGTACCAGAGCCAGTTGTTAAGCGGCGTCGGCGTGGTGAAATAACGGTTATAGCTGATATGCTGTTCCCGCAGCATGATCCGGATATCCTCAGTCGTCTTTACTTTATTGATCACGCAATACATAAAATAAAGGGAACTGATACCGAGCCCAAACCGCAGCCAGAAAGCACGGCGGGGATGATCCCTCTTCAATATCCATAACATCACCAGGGCGATTCCCAGCCAGACGGAATAAAAGGGATCGGCCACAAATATGGTATGAAAAGATACACGGGTATGACTGAAAGGTTCGAACCAGCCGCTGCCGTAAGCATTAAAGGCATCGATAAAAAGATGGATGAACAATTCGACCGCGAAAAACCAGATCCATGTCCGGGTTTGAATATGGCGCGACCGGAACCATTGCTGAAAGGCCTGGGCCATCAGTATCGTAACCAGCGCGGCGAACAGGAAAGAATGGGTAAAACCCCGGTGGGCCAGCAGGTTATCATCCGCATCGGTCCAGAAGGCAGCCAAAAAATCAAAGTCGGGAATCGTATTGGCGAAGGCCCCGGCCAGCATGGCTTTCTTGCCCAGTTTTTTTCCCAGCATGGCTTCACCCACGCATGCGCCGAGGGCAATATGGGTCAGTGAATCCATGAAGGGTGTTTATAATTCCTTTTACTTAATAATAATATATCCCCAACCCGGTCAGCGACGCGAGGAGATGGGAAATCATGCTCCAGCATACCGACCTGGAATAATAGGTGACCGTCGCCCAGCAAAACCCCGAGCCGATCGCGGCCAGTATAATCAGCAGGTTTCCCGTTTGGCCGCTTTGAACGGATAAAGGCACATAGTACCAGGTGCCGTACCACACGGAAGGTACGATCACCGCGTGAAAGAAATGTCCGCGGTGGTGATCGAAATAAACACCCCTCCATAAAAGTTCTTCACTGCAGGCGTTGACCAGCGCATAAAAAACGGAAAGCGTGATGATCGGGGCGCTGGAGCCTTTTATTCCATTGGTATACGGCCCGGTAAAAAAAGTAATTATGATGGGGATGGCCAGTAACAGGATCATCCATACTTGCAAACGGCCGAAGCGAAGTATTTCGATCCGGGCCTTTTTTTTCGTCCAAAGCAAAAAAGGCAAAATACATCCCAGCATCCAGTACAGCGTCATCCCCAGCGGGTATCCCTGCCGGTCGGACCCCGCTTTTTCCAGCCATTGAAACAGCAGGTAAGCGCCAATGATCAGCAAGGGCGGGTAGCCGTAAATGATGAATTCCCGCCGGAT
>CAYNSL010000102.1:11078-12273 GCA_964399755.1 uncultured Chitinophaga sp.
TCGCCGATACGTAAACTGGTGCCTTTTGCAGAAGCCGCGCGGAAAAAAGGGATCCGGGTTTTTCACCTGAATATCGGCCAGCCCGATATCGAAACGCCGCCCGCCATCCTCGATGCGGTCAGGCATGCCGATATTAAAACACTTGAATACAGTCACAGCGCCGGCAACGAAAGCTACCGCCGCAAGCTGGTGCAGTATTATAAAAAAGTGGGGATCGAAGTGAGTTACGACCAGATCATCATCACCACCGGCGGCAGCGAGGCCATCATGTTCGGTTTTTTTACCTGCCTCAACCCCGGCGATGAAGTGATCATTCCCGAACCTTTTTACGCCAATTATAACGGGTTTGCCTGCGCGGCCGGCGTCAACGTGGTGCCCATCACGGCGCGTATTGAAAACGGGTTCGCATTGCCCCCGATCAGCGATTTTGAAAAAGTGATCACGCCGAAAACAAAAGCCATCATTATCTGCAGCCCCAATAATCCCACGGGTTATTTATACAGCCGCGAAGAGATGGAAGCGCTCAAACAGGTATGCCTGAAATATAATCTTTACCTGTTCAGTGATGAAGCCTACCGCGAATTCTGCTACGACGGAGAATATGTTAGCGCCATGCACCTCGACGGACTTGACCAGCACGTGGTGCTGATGGACACCATCTCCAAAAGATACAGCGCCTGCGGGGCGAGACTGGGCGCCTTTGTTACGCGCAACAAAGCTGTTTACGATGCCGCGATGAAATTCGCGCAGGCCAGGCTCAGTCCGCCCGGGCTGGCGCAGATCATGGGTGAAGCGGCGGTGGACCTGCCCGATTCCTATTTCGACGCCCCCAAGGCCGAATACATGGCGCGCAGGGATTTGCTGGTGAAAAGGCTTAACGCGATGCCCGGCGTATACTGTCCAAAACCCGGGGGCGCTTTTTACGCCATTGCCAGGTTGCCTATCGATGACTGCGATAAATTCTGCCAGTGGCTGCTCGAAGAATTTTCCTACAATAAACAAACGGTGATGCTGGCGCCCGCCACCGGTTTTTACGGAACAGCGGGGTTGGGCAGGGATGAAGTGCGGCTCGCCTATGTACTGAACCTCGACGCGATCAACGCCGCGATGGACTGCCTCGAAAAAGCGCTGGAGCAATACCCCGGACGGGTAGCCGCGCCGCAAAAAAGCGCTGCGGCCGCGGGATGAGATTGGC
>CAYNSL010000103.1:0-2543 GCA_964399755.1 uncultured Chitinophaga sp.
GGCAGGTCATCATCCTCCTGGTGAATGATATTCTCCCAGATCCCGGAGAACGGCGAATTGCGGCTGATGTATTTGTTGATCTCGCTCTCCTGCAGTTTCCGCAACTGGGTCAGCATTTCCCTGTCTTTTTCAGGGAGCGCATCCGTATTTACATAGCGGCTGATATCCGTTTTTTCAACGGTACCGGTAAAGGCGTCCTGTTTTTCATTGGGTTCGCCCATCACCACGTCAACCGTGAATTGCGGGTAGGTTTTTTTATTGAAATTAAAAACGATCCCCAGGCGTTTCGATGGCAGCGGGGTCTCGGCTTCCATCACGGGAGTTGGTTCAGTTTCTTTTTCTTTTTCCGGCAGTAGCACGGGCCGGGCCGGCGCCGCTACCGGCGCCACGCGCTTGATCTTCGGATCCAGCACGCGTAAAAATGGTTTGCCGTCTTTATAGGCGAATTCGAATTTCCCGTTAAGGTCGTCGCGCAGCGAATACCCGTAGGCCTCGAGCAATTTGTTTTTTTCCTTGTCCCAGTTGCGGATGCTGTCGAAATAACCGGCGCCGTACGTATGCAGCAACTGGAGAAAAACTATCAGCTTGGGTAGACAGAGGGGATGATCCTCGTCCTCATAATCACAGCTCGTGTCGAAATTCCTTTCCTCATTTTTCCTGATCAGCACTTTATACGCCCTGCCATCCAGCGTTACCGTTGCTTTGACCGTTTCGTTTTCCGCCAGCTCGATCCCCGCCTTATTGGTGCGCAGAAAAGTCTCCGCCTCGTTAAAAGACTCGGGGGAAGAAAGAAGACGCAGGGTCTTCAGGTCGATGTTCTTCATCTTGGCCACCGTATGCCGCTGGTCGTATTTGATGTCTTCGGACTGCAGGTGGCCCCGGTCGATCATTTCCTGCAGCTGGAATAACGCCGCCGCTTCATGCCGGCAAATATCGCCGAGGTTGTAGGGACAGGCGCAGCGCAGCGAGGTCGCCCGCGGGTCCTTGAATTTCTGTATATAAACTTTATAGTAGGTGGCGTAACTGTCGTCTTTTACGCGGAACACGGCGGAGCCGAAGAGGTCGTCGTATTCCACCAGTTCCACAAAACCGATGGCATGGATTTTTTTTCCTCTCCGGATCACTTCATCCGTTCCATGGGTGTACACGTACTTGATCAGGTGCGGCAGGGCCAAAGTAATTCAGATTTTAGATGGCAGATTTCAGATGGCGGATTTTATATGGCAGGTTACCCGCTTCTGAAAAGGCTAATCGGCAAATGTAAAAGAATGTGCGGCGGATTTCCTCGCAAAATGCTATAAATAATAAATAAAAATCAAATCAAAAAAATGAGGGAAAAATGGAGTATCTTAGTAGGTTTTTTCATTCCCCGGTCCCTGTTCCGCAAACTGGTATTGCTGCAGGAACTCCCGGTACTCTTCCCCGAAGCTTTTCAGCTGGTGATGCCGCTCCTGGTTAAGTATATATTCCTTTACGATTCCAACACCTGAATGACTGACCGATATGGCAAAGTATTCATCCTGCCATTCAAATTTGGTATCACACAGTTTTTCTTTATTGATCCAGTAAGCGCTTTCACCTTTGATCAGTTGCAATACCCTGCTGATGGTCTGATCGGATGACAATGAAACCAGGCAGTGTACATGATCGGTATAGCCATTGACCGCTGCCAGGAAAATTCCTTTTTGCCTGGCATTTTGCCGGATATGCTCAAATACCCTGGACCTGATTTCTTTTACCAGGAAGGGTTGCCTGTTTTTGGTGGACCAGACAAAATGGAACCAGGCACTGATATAAGGCATGTTGAAATGATCATTTGGCTAAAGCCAAGATAGCCTCCTTTATATTTCTGTCCCGGGGTTAAAGCTCCGGGTTAATGTTTTTTTCCGGGGATATATCATGTCTGATCTCCCATTTCTCCGGGGAAAAAACCAAAATGATTGTTGTATTCCTCATTAAAAATGGGCTCATCTCCATTACCCATATCAGAAGCTGACAGGATAATTGGGCTAAAGCCCGGGGCAACCCTAATTAATATTCAATCCCGGGGTTGAAACCCCGGGCAAATCCAGGGCAAATCCAGGGCAAATCCCGGGCGAAATCCAGGGCAAATTTTATTCCTTTTAATTAACAATTGTATGAATATCCGGGTAACCAGAACAATTCTCTACACTATTTTTTATAATTAATACACAATCAATTCGGCTAAAGCCGATCTGCTACTATATTGAGAGTCCCGGGGTTGAAACCCCGGGCAAATCCCCGGGCAAATCCCCGGGCAAATCCAGGGCAAATCAAGGCAAATCCCGGGCGAAATCCAGGGCAAATTTTATTCTCATTAATAAATGTTGTGAATGTTCCTGAATCCCGCGTTGAAACCCAGGGCAAACTCCGGGTAAAATCCCGGGCGAAATCCAGGGCAAATTTTATTCTCATTAATAAATGTTGTGAATGTTCCTGAATCCAGGCGTTGAAACCCAGGGCAATAAATTCTCATTTTAATTTATGGAATTCAGCATTGCAAGGCATTCAGGATTTGCTCA
>CAYNSL010000103.1:2643-11899 GCA_964399755.1 uncultured Chitinophaga sp.
TTGACCCGGCCTCAATTGACCCGGCCTCAATTGACCCGGCCTCAATTGACCCGGCCTTCAGGCCGGGGGCAATTGTCCTTAAAAACTCCCCGGCTTTAGCCAAATAATAGCTGCTTATTTCGCCACCAGTTTCCCATCACTGTAAACCGGCAGCACCGGCGCCACATCGGGCGTGAGGCAATACCTGATATCTTCTATCAGCCCGAACCTTTCCACCAGGCGGTGATAGTGCGTGAGCTGCGGCGCAAACCCGGGCAGATCCTTTTGATGTTTTTTATACATGGTTTCCGCCATCAGCGAGCTGTCGCAGTGGATGGTGAAATAATCCCTGATCTGATGAATCACCGCTCCCGCGAAGAGGGTGTCTTCCAGGTTGAACCGGTCTTTCCAGCCCGCGCAGCCCAGCACCACATGCTTGTTTTGCGTAACCAGGAAATCGCAAACTGATGAAAGATTCGGAAAGGCGCCGGATATAATGGTACCGGCTTTATTATTAAGCGCCATATGCAGCAGCCGCGTGCCGTTGGTGGTGGTCAGCACCAGGGTTTTGTTTTCGATAAAGTCGCGGTGGTATTCCAGCGGTGAATTGCCGTGTTCCAGTCCTTCGGCGATCCGCCCATCGCGCTCACCCGCGGCGATACCGCCGATATTCTTGCTGATCTCGATGGCCTTGGGCACCGAGTCGACCGGGATCACACATTTGGCCCCGTTGTAGAGGGCGGCGGCGATCGTGGAGGTGGCGCGGAACACATCGATAATGACCACGGTGCTGTTGCTGAGGTCGTACAAATGAAGCAGGGCCGGCGAGAGGGACGTATATAAATGGGGTTTCTGGCTCATTGTCTGTGGCCGCAAAAATAAAGGATGCGGTATAATCAGTCGCGATTATTTGATCAGCAGCCGCTTCCAGCGTTCGCTCTCCGCGAATTCCTTGATTGTTTTATTACGTTGTTCAAGCAGGCGGCGCAGGTAACGGGTGAGGTAAAGATTGTTGAACCATTGCCCGATGATCCCGTAAGGCGATTCAAAATGAAAGAGATCGATGAGTATCGTTCCGTTCTCGCAGGGCTTGAAATAATGTTCATGTTTCATTTTCGAAAAATCGCCCTGCAGCTGTTCGTCGGTAAACATTTCGGGTTTTTTCATTTCGGTGATCTTAACGCGCAGCAGTCTGCTTTTAAAAAGATGCCGTGCCTTCCAGGTTACGGTTTCATCTTTTTCGATCAGCCCGAACCGCGTACCCGCCACGGCCTCTTCGCGGTAAGGCGTCATGGACTCCTTGTGCACGCCGATATGCCGGCTCAGGTCAAATACCACGCTGACCGGCGCTGCAATGAATGTAGTGAGGTGAATTGTCGGCATCCCGGAATTTTATCCATCCGAAAAATACGAAGCAGGAAGAATAATGCCAAGTTTCCGGGTTTCAGGAAAAAGGTATTTTGGATACCCGGGCCTGCAGCAGTTTATCCCTGACCTTGATGTAAATCTCCGTTCCGATACCCGCAAACGGCATCCGTACATATCCCATCCCGATGGCCTTGCCGAGGCTGGGCGATTGGGTTCCCGAGCTTACATGGCCGATATTGTTGCCTTCGAAATCTTTTATTTCATACCCGTGGCGCGGGATGCCTTTTTCGATCATTTCAAAACCCACGAGTTTGCGCTCCACTCCTTCCGCTTTTTGCGCCGCCAGAATATCGCTTGCCGTGAACGGCTTTGTGAATTTGGTGATCCATCCCAATCCGGCTTCGAGCGGCGACGTGGTGTCATCAATATCATTCCCGTACAAGCAGTACCCCATTTCGAGCCGCAGCGTATCGCGGGCGCCCAGCCCGGCGGGTTTTAATCCCTGCGGACCGCCGGCCTTGAATATCGCGTCCCAGATTTTATCAGCGGCATCATCCTTGTCCTCAAAATAAATTTCAACCCCGCCCGCGCCCGTGTATCCCGTGGCGCTCACGAGTACGTTATCCACCCCGGCAAACTTCCCTTTGACGAAAGTGTAATATTTCAGGTTGAGGATATCCATTTCCGTGAGCGGTTGCAGCATACGGGTAGCCTGGGGGCCCTGTATGGCCAGCAGGCAGGTTTTGTCGGAGATATTATACATATCCACATGCCCTGTATTGTGTTTTTGAATCCAGTCCCAGTCTTTTTCAATATTGGAGGCGTTCACTACCAGCATGTAGACTTCATTTTCTTCGATACAATACACGAGCAGGTCATCCACGATACCGCCCAGTTCGTTGGGGAGGCAGCTGTACTGCGCCTGTCCTGCTTTTAATTTGGAGGCGTCGTTACTGGTTACGCGCTGGATCAGGTCAAGCGACCCCTTGCCTTTCAGGATAAATTCCCCCATATGACTGACGTCAAAGATGCCCGCGTTTTTGCGAACGGCGGCATGTTCATCATTTATGCCGGTATAGGAGATCGGCATATTGTAGCCGGCGAATTCGGCCATTTTGGCCCCCAGCGCAATGTGTTTTTGTGTAAACGGCGTCTGTTTCATCATGTAAAATTGTGAGCAAAGGTAACTGAATTTCATTTGAGGATCCGGCCCATCCGCATGGTTACGGGAAAAACGGCCTGCATGCGTTCTCCCTTCCAAAGGGGGCGTAGCCGGTTCATCAGTTCATCAACGGGATTATACCCTTTTACCTGTATGAATTTCTGCAGGGCCGACCAGGTGTTAAGGTAACCTTCGAGCTGTTCCGGCTTCCATTCAAATTTTATCGTAAAGACCGGGCAGGGTATTTCCGCAAAGGGAAAAGGGATGCTGCGGTATGCTTCATCCACATATCTTCTTTCATAATCCCAGTACGGGCCGATCGTTTCCTTATAAAAATGTTGTGACACCCATTCATCGATCTCCGGGGAAATGACGGGAAGCGAATACATCCAGGCGGCGATCCAGCCCCCCGGCTTTACCGTTCTGATTACTTCTGCGTAAAAAATATCAAAGTGCAGCCAGTGCAGGGCCTGCGAAACAGTGACCAGGTCAAAGCTGTTATTTTCAAAAGAGGTTTTTTCGGCCGGCTGGCAGGAGTAAATGATATTGCGGGCCGTCTTCGCTTTATCCAGCTGCGCCTGGCTGATATCGGTCGCGAATACTTTTTTAAAATATCGCGCAAGGGCGTATGCCGTTTGACCATTTCCCGTGGCGCAGTCCCAGGCCGCATTTCTTTCGGGCACCTGCGCTACAATAAAATCGAACAATGCTTCCGGGTATTCGGGACGATAGCGGGCGTATTTTTCTGACTGACGGGAAAAATTGTCCTTCATCCTGATAAAGGTAAAAAGAAAAGCCCCTTTCGGAGCTTCTCTTCCCGGTAACCAGGGAATCAACCTTTCCCGCATTGCCGGGCTTCAACCGGGACAGGCTTTATTAAAACCACTGCGAAACCGCAGAGACGGGTGAGGGCCCGATGGCAAAATTCTTTTCCGTATTGCTGCCGGCAGGAGGATTAATTCCGGTATTCGGCGCGGGCGTTTTTTTCCGGTCTTCCAGTTCTTTTATTTTTCTTTCGCTTTCTTCCTTCTTACGTTTTTCGGCATCGATCTGTTTTTGAATATCGTCCGTGTTGTTATTATTAACCGTACTGTCGGCGCCGGGATAACGGTAGTCGTTATCGGATGGGGACGTTGCTTTCGCGCCCGTAGAATCTTTCAGTTCGCCGTCGATATCCATCGTGTAGTCAACATCGGGGCGGAACCTGAAACGGTTATTTTCATCATCGATGACAATGTCCATCCCGCGATGCCGCCGGTCCCGTACGCGTATGTTCACCGGGTTGAGTTTGTCGATCACGGAACGGTCAAAGCGGATTTTACGGCCTACGGGTACCAGAATCTCTATTTCCACCTGTTGCCCGCGGAACTTGCTGCTGCGGTCGATGGAATACCCGTTGCCGAGATCCAGCACGCTGTCGCGGAAGAAGGCGGTGTATTGAATTTTTTCCGCGCGGGAGAGGGCTTCATTCACGGTGCGGCCGAAACTGTAGCGCTTGAGGTTCACATGATACAGCGAATCGGTACTGGCGATCACCCGGAATTTTACAGTAGATAGTTTCAGGGTGTCATTGGTCAGGTTCCAACCTTCGCCACCCCGGGAGATCCAGCCGAAATTGCCATCGTATTCCAGCACCGGCTGGGAAACGGAAACGATCATTTTTCCTTTTGGCTGTGTCATCGTCATCGGTGTATCATAATGATCATAGTACCGGAAATCGCTGGCGATGCTGGAAGCAAAGAGTACCGCGCATACCCAGCCAAAAGTCCACAGCGCACCGAAGGTCCAGCCCAGGTAATTACTGCGCGAACGCACGCGCAGGATGCGGCGCACCAGCCAGGTGATGAAGGCGATCAGCGGCACGCCCAGGAAAAAGATCAGGGTGCCCCAGGCGTATAGTTGCTGCCATTTACTGGTCCATAAGTAATCGTTGATCGGCCACCAGGCCACGCCGCCCACCAGCAGGGCGATAAAGGCGACGAAAAGACCAAAGGCGATGGTACCGGCGATAAACAGGAAGAAGACTTTGAATAATACCCCGATCACATGACCGAACCCGCCGCGGCGCCGCACCGTTTCCTGCACATCGGAGGCGAATGCCTTTCCCCGCGTGCCGGCGAATTCTTTTGCTTTCTGCCCGAATTCCTGCGCCGAGGTTTTCACTTCCGAGCCCCAGTCCTTTACTTTATCTTTCATAGAGTCCATACCTTCTTTCACATTCTGGTAGATCCGGTTCACGTCCACTTTCTCTCCCCGCATTTCCATTTTTTCGTATACGGTTCCCGCTTCGGGCAACACCATCCATAATATTATATAAATAAGTATGAAGCTGCCGGTCAGCGAGCCGAAGCCGATATTCCAGGCAAAACCGGAACCGAAATGCATGTCGAGACCCCGGATGATGCCGATGAGGATGCTCAGCAACAGGGGCGCGGCGAAAATGAGGCGGATATTGCGCGACCGGGTATTGAAATAAGCGGCCAGCCCGCCGGCCACGCCGCCAAATACCCGATCATCGGGATTGCGGTAGAGTTTTTTCCCGGTGAATCCTTCGAGGTCTTTCGGCGGCAGCACGATCCACAGGAAGATGTAAGCGAGAATACCGAAACCGAAACCCCCGAAGGTAATGATGGCAAACAGGATCCGGATAATCGAAGGGTCGACGTTCAGGTAATTAGCCAGGCCGCTGCATACGCCGCCGAGGATCTTGTCGCCGCTGTCGCGGTACAATCTTTTTCTCTCACGGGCCTGGCTCAGGCCGGGTTCTTCCGCCTTTGGCATGGCGCCCGTAGATTCGGCAGCCGTTTCTTTTTCGGCGGCTTCAAAATCTTCCACACTTCCCATAGTGGAAATGATCTGCGTGATGTCGGCATCCGTAATGGCCGCGGCGCCTTTGCGCACGCTGTCGTTCATCAGTTCCGCGATGCGGCTTTCGATATCATTGATGATCTCATCCCGGCCATCTTCGTGGGCGAAGTAACGGCGCAGGCTTTCAATATAGGCCTGCAGCTTTTCATAAGCCGAATCTTCGATCGGGATCACCCGGCCGCTCAGGTTTATATTAATGATCTTTTTCATGGTGTTTATTATTTGGTTGAAGCGATAGGTCCCGTTTGTGCTGCGGGCCCGATATGGTTGATTTAAATATTGGGGATGTCATCCGGTTTTTTACTGGTCAGCGCGTTCACGCCGTTCGACAATTCATTCCAGGTTTGTTCCAGCTCTTTGTAAAAGGTTTCGCCTTTTTCCGTCAGCGAAAAATATTTCCGCGGCGGCCCCGAATTGCTTTCCACCCAGCGGTAGGTCAGCATGTCGGCGTTTTTCAATCGGGTGAGCAGGGGATAAAGGGTGCCTTCCAGGATCTGGAGGTTGGCGGCCCGCATTTCTTCCACGATATCGCTCGGGTAGGCTTCTCCCCGGCGGATGATGGAAAGAATGCAGAACTCCAGGATCCCCTTCCGCATCTGGCTCTGTGTATTTTCAATGTTCATGGGGTTTGTTTTTCAATTATGACCCAAAGATAAGGTGATATTTGGTACTATGCAAAACAAAGTACTAAAATTTTCTAAATTTCTTGATTTTGAGACTGTATTCTTCCTTACTTGCTCAAAATCAATTAATAATATAATCAGCGCATTACCGGCCAATTCCGGCATTTAGGCTATTTTGCATAATGCGCCGGTTTTTTGTCCTACTCCTTATTATTATATGTATTTCGGTTTCTTCCTGTTCCAAAAATTACCTGGCATTCAGGGATCAGTACCGGTTTAAAAGCGCGGACGGCAAACCCGATTACAGCGACCTTGATTATTGGGCGGCGCATCCCTGGAAAAAAGATCCTTCCGACAGCGTTCCGCTTCCCCTGCGCAGCGAAACCAGGGATTCCATGGTGGACGTTTTTTTCCTGCATCCCACTTCATTCACAAAAAAAAGCAGGTGGCGCGAAACAAACGCGCGTATTGACGATGATTATATCAATGCCAAAACGGACTACACCAGCATCCTTTACCAGGCCAGCGTATTTAACGGGCAATGCAGGGTTTTCGCGCCGCGGTACCGGCAGGCGCATATCAAAAATTTTTTTACAAAGGATACGGCAAAAGCGGCCGCTGCATTTTCGCTTGCGTATGAGGATCTTCGCTTAGCCTTTACCTATTATATGCAGCACTGGAATAACGGGCGTCCTGTAATCATCGCTTCGCATAGCCAGGGCAGTATGCTGGCGGAAAAATTATTGAAAGAGTTTTTTGAAAAAAAACCGCTCCGGAACAAACTGGTAGCCGCCTGGTTATTGGGATGGCCGGTGCCGAAAGATTATTTTACGGGGCTTACCATGTGCACCGACTCCCTGCAAACCGGTTGCCTCTGCAGCTGGCGCACCCTGCGCAGGAATTATATTCCTTATTTTTTAAAGAATGAAAAGGGGAATGCTTTTGTCACCAACCCGCTTACCTGGACTACCGGCAATGAATACGCGCCGCGCCGGCTCAATAAAGGAAGTATACTCAGGAATTTTAATAAAGTATACCTGCATACCACCGATGCGCAGGCGCGCGACGGACTCCTGTTCGTCAAAAAACCAAGATTCCCCTGGAGTTTTTTATACCTGCGGCGAAATTACCATATCGGTGATATCAATCTTTACTATATCAACCTGCGCGAAAATATCCGCCAGCGCATTGCCATGTATTGGAAAAAATAATCCCGGAGTCATTTCCGGTCCAGCCAGGTTCTTTCGGACGCTGAAATTTTTACCACGGCAAATTTTTTTACGCTGTTGATATAGGTTTCATCCAGCACATCCACGAGGTTTTTATAGGTGGCCCTCTCCGTTGGTTTGATCAGCAGCATGAGCCCCTTCCTTCCCTCCTTGAGATCCGGGTTGGCATCCAGCGCCTGCTGTTTATGTATAATTATTTCCCGCAGGCTCATCTTCCCCGAAAACCCTGTTTTATAAACTGCGCCCGCAGCAACAGCATTCTCCCATTCACCGGCATAACAATACATCGTGTTCGGGCGGTCCAGCAAAACCGTCAGCGCGTTTGATTCCCCCAGCGGCATCGGCGCCCCGTCCCTGGGCATGTACAGGTCCATCGCCGCCGGCCGGCTGAGCGCCGCGGTAAATACAAAAAAACTGATCAGTAAGAAACCGAGGTCCACCATCGGGGTCATATCGACCCGTAAGGATTTCGTTTTTAAACGGGCAAAGCCGGCCTTTTTACGCAAGTGGTTGTTTTCCCGTAAGACGGGAGCAGTTGACGCTGTCATGATTTTTTTAAAATAAGACCCGCCCTCCCGCGGTTTCCATAAAGAATCATCCCGCGCACTGACCCTTGTCACCGGTCATTTGAACCGGAATCGATACTTTTAAGTACAATATTTCAGGTATGAAAACGATCATCATCCCCACCGATTTTTCCCCCGTTGCCACCAATGCCCTGCATTATGGCATCGATATGGCGAAGACCATCAATGCCAGCATCCTCCTGCTGCATGTGTACCAGGTACCGGTCAGTTTTACGGATATGCCCGTGGTGCTGGTATCCGTTGATGAGTTGAGAAAAGGTTCCGAAGAAAGACTGGAGCACCTGAAAAAGGAAGTGGAGCACATCACATCGGGGGCGCTGAAAGTATATACCGAAGCCAGGCTGGGAAATGTGGTAGATGAACTGGAAACGCTTTGCGAAAAGATTAAACCCTTTGCCGTCGTGATGGGCAGCAAGGGCGCATCGGGCATCGAAAAAGTGCTGTTTGGCAGCAACACCCTCACGGCCATCCGGCACCTGAGTTGGCCGGTGATCTGCGTGCCGCCCGGAAAAACGTTCGGCAGCGGCATCAAAAAGATCGGCTTTGCCTGCGACTTCAGCCATGTGGTCGACACTACGCCCACGCATTTTATCAAGGACTTTGTCAAAGAATTCAAAGCCGAATTGCATGTGCTGAACGTGGACTACCACAACCGGCATTTCAAACCCGAAACACCCGAAGAATCCCTGCTGCTGCATACGATGCTGGAAGACGCCAATCCCTCCTACCATTTTCTCGAGCATAAGGATATCGAGGACGGGATCAACGAATTCGCGGAAAAGAACAACCTCGACCTGGTCATTACCATTCCCAAAAAACACAAACTCCTCGAGGGTATTTTCCGGCCCAGCTCCACGAGGCAACTTGTTTTTCAGTCACACGTACCCGTTATGTGCGTGCATGAATAGCCGGGTCCCCGGTTCTTTATAAAACATGTCGTATCTTTTGGCCTCACCAAAACCGAACTGCTATGCGTTTCAAAATTTTGCTGACGGCCGCGCTGGCCTGTTCCCTGATTATTTCCTGCGGCAGCAAGGACAAAAAAGAAACCGGCCAGCCTGAAAACAAAGAAACCACCGTAAAAGCGGCTGATGACGGCATGGTGCCCGCGATCGACACCGCTACGCTGAAAGACGAAGCTTCCATTCTCGATGCCATGCAAAAAGTGGTGGACGCCCGGCTGGCCGATGAAAAGAAACAGAAGGATGAACCCGGTTATGCCGGTCATTATCTTGAGCTCACCAGGCTTTATACCGCGGTGTTAAAAGCTTCGACCGAATACTCCAAAACACTGACCGATCCGAACCAGGCGGTGGAGTTCAATAATAAGGTAAGCGCCATCCAGCAAAAGATGTACGGGCAATAAAATTGAACTGCATTTAATTTAATTGTAAGCCCGATATTGCGAAGCCTGCATCATAATGATATCCGTTTAATATG
>CAYNSL010000104.1:0-11874 GCA_964399755.1 uncultured Chitinophaga sp.
CGCGACGGGCAAATGACGGCGATGTAATCTGAATGATAAATTTTTCAATGTTAAATGCTAAATGTTGAATAAACGTACCGCCCACCTATTTAACATTTAGCATTTATAATTTAGCATTTAAAATTCTTCATCACCAGCTTCCACTCGATCCTCCTCCGCCACCGCCGCCGCCGCCGAAGCCGCCAAAACCGCCGCCACCGCCACCTCCGGACCATCCGCCTCCGCCGCCCGACCAGCCGCCACCGCCGGTCCAGCCGCGCCATCCGCCCCGTGATACATAGGTGCCGCCCGGGGCGGACCCGCCGAAAATGATCAGCAATACAATGATGATGATGATAATGGTGAAGATATTCGGTCCCTTCTTTTTCGTGCTTCCGTAATTGGCGGGCGCTTTATATTCTCCCGCAGCCGCGCGGATGATGGCGTCAGCGCCCTGGTCGAGACCGCGGTAATAATTGCCCGCTTTGAATTGCGGGGTAATCTCGTTATCGATGATGCTTTTGGCCGTGATATCGGGAATGGCTCCCTCGAGGCCGTAGCCCACTTCGATCCGCAGTTTGCGGTCGTCCTTGGCTACCAGCAATACGATGCCGTTGTTCTTATCCTTGTTGCCCACGCCCCAGCGGCGCAGGATTTCCAGCGCCACCTGCTCCACGCCATAATCATTGGTGGTGGGAATGATGACGATTGCCAGTTGGTTGGAAGTGCTGTCGTCCCAGGCCACCAGTTTCGCTTCCAGCGCGTCGCGCTGCGCGGCGGTCAGGGTGTTGGTATAATCGTTGACCAGGCGTGGCGGACTGGGCCGGGCGGGGATCACTTTATCAATCTGCGCGGACGCGCTGAAAGTGACCAGCCAGGAAAGTATCAGTAGTAATTTTTTCATGTAGGGTTACCTGCCGAACACGATTTCGTCGGGCAATTCGTTTTTATCGGTTTCCCGGTTGTACGGAAAATGCGTGTGCAGGGCATCGCCTACCTGTATCACGCATTCGGCGATGCCTTTGGCATAATCCTCCGTGTTGAAACTGGCGAGCATTTCACCAACCACTTTATTCCAGTATGCGTCGCCCACTTTCCGGTGAATGCCTTCATCGCCGAAGACCGCCAGCTGCCGGTCTTTCATCGCCACGTAGACCAGCACGGCATTACGCTGTTCGGTTTTGTCCATCTTCAGCGAAAAAAAGAGTTCGGCCGCGCGATCGATCGCGTCCATCCAGGCGCAGCGGCTCTCGACAAATACACGCACTTCGCCGCTTGTGTTTTTCTCTGCCTGTCGTATCGCTTTTACGATAAGGTGGGTGCCTTCATCGGAGAAAAAACTTTTTTTCTTTCGGAGGAATCGGAGCATTTCGTTGACCCGGTTACTTGATATCGAATTTTACGTCGGGAACCTTATCCGTTCCGGGATCAGCTTTATAATAAGCCTTCTCCTTGAAGTTGAAAAGCCCGGCCAGCATATTGTTCGGGAATCTTTTCACTTTCAGGTTATAACTCTCCACCGATTTGTTGTAATCCTGGCGCGCCACGTTGATGCGGTTTTCCGTGCCTTCGATCTGGGTCTGGAAATCCTGGAAGGCCTTGGTGGTCTTCAGGTCGGGATAGTTTTCAAACGAAGCGATCAGCCGGCTGAATGAACCCTGGAGGTTGCCCTGGGCCTGCTGGAACTGTTCCAGCGTTTTGGGGTCGTTAATGTCCACGTTGATGGAAGTGGCTTTGGCCCGCGCTTCCACGACAGCCTGTAAGGTAGATTTCTCAAAATTGGCGGAGGCTTCCACCGTTTTGATCACGCTGCTGTACAAATCGGTCCGGCGCTGGTAGTTGGTTTCCACATTGCCCCAGACTTTTTTTACGTTCTGGTCGCCTTTTACCAGGCCATTATAGCCGCTGCAGCCCCATACGAACAGAATGAGTACGAGGGCGGCAATTGATATCAAACCGATGTTACGGGTTCCTTTCATTGTAGTATGTTTTATTGTAATGTAAAATTAGCGTTTTCGGCAGTTCAGCACGTATTCTTTTCGGTTAGTCAAGCGAAATTGCCGGTAAACGGGGAATTGACTAACTCTGCCTGCAGATGAAAACGGTTCCCTACTATTTGCGGCGCAAAAAAATCTTCTTACCGGGCCTCTTGCTTTTGCTGGCCCTTGTGTTGCTGGCGGGCCGGGGATTCCGGGCAGGAAAATTCCGGGTAAACAGATCGCCGGGGTCCGGGGAAGCCGGTTTAAAGACTTCGGTATTGGTTAATGGCCTGAATTATCCATGGGAAATACTTTGGGGACCGGATCAATACATCTGGATGACCGAGCGCAACGGGCGCGTGAGCCGGGTGAACCCCGCCAACGGGAAACTGACAGCATTAATTACAATACCCGAAGTAGCTGCCAATGGCGAAGGAGGCTTGCTGGGAATGGCCCTGCATCCCGATTTCAGGAATCAGCCCCTCGTTTTTGTTGCCTATAATTATTACCGGGAAGGTATTTACCGGGAGAAGATCGTTCGCTATAAATATAATGGTACCTCTTTAATAAATCCGTTCACCCTGCTGGATAATATAGCGGCCTCTCCGATCCACAACGGGTGCCGCCTGCTCTTCGGGCCCGACGGGTACCTGTATATCAGCACCGGTGATGCCTCCGACCAGGGATTACCCCAGGATACCCGCTCGGTAAACGGGAAAATTCTTCGCATAGCCATTGACGGTAGTATCCCGCCCGGGAATCCCAACCCGGCCCTGCCCTACTGGACTTACGGGCATCGTAACGCGCAGGGACTGGTTTTTGTCAATGGAAAATTATTCAGCTCTGAACACGGTCCCGCCAACGACGACGAGATCAATATTATTGAAAAAGGCAGGAATTACGGCTGGCCTGCCGTGGAAGGAAAATGCGATCATCCCGGCGAACTGCGTTTCTGTGCGGCGCATAACGTCAGGGAGCCCATCAAAACATGGACGCCAACGGCGGCAGTATGCGGACTGGACTATTATAATCAAAACCTCATCCCCGGGTGGAAAAATTCATTGCTGCTGGTGGCGCTGAAGAACGCGCGGTTGTATCGATTGAAACTGGATGATGCGCAGCAGAAGATCACCGGTACCGAAGAATATTTTACGAATGTGTATGGCAGGCTGCGGGATCTGTGTGTTTCGCCGGCCGGCGAGGTGTTTGTTTGTACCAGTAATGGAGGAGGGGGGGATGTGGTTGTGAGGATTAGTAAATAAGTTGATAAGTATATAGAGTAAATAAGTATATAAGTAGTGTGAAAAAACTGTTTAATTTGAAGCAATGTTTTTTCATGACAATAGCTTCACGCATCAGTAGTCACCTACTCAGAAAAAAAATTTGATTGTGTAAACACTGCTCGTACCTCAGACCTCTGCTGTGCGAAGCATATTGCTTCGCATTCGGCTGTGCGAGGCATGATGCCCGCCGATATACTACCCTCAGCTTAACACTGCAGCTATTCCCGGCAAAGTCTTTCCCTCAAAATACTCTAACATCGCTCCTCCCCCGGTTGAAACATAGGAAACCTTATCCGCATACCCGAACTGGTTGACAGCCGCTACCGAATCACCGCCCCCGACAAGCGAGAAAGCCCCCTTTTGCGTGGCTTCGGCGATAGCCCGGGCGATGGCTTTGGTGCCGTGCTGGAAATCGTGCATTTCGAAAACGCCCATGGGGCCGTTCCAGAGAATGGTTTTCGAGTGTTTGATCACGTTAGCAAATTGTTCGCAGGCGTTGGCCCCGATATCGAGTCCCATCCAGCCTTCGGGGATATTATTGCTGGGGGCCATGGAGGTTTCCGCGTCGGCGGAGAATTTGTCGGCGATCACGGAGTCCGATGGCAGGTGGATGCTTACGCCTTTGGCTTCGGCTTTTTTCATTATTTCCAGCGCGGTGCCGATGCGGTCTTCTTCACAGAGCGAGGTACCGATCTCCCCGCCTTCCGCTTTCATGAAGGTGTAGGCCATGCCGCCGCCGATGATGATATCGGTGGCTTTTTCAAGGAGGTTTTCGATGATCAGGATCTTGTCGCTCACTTTGGCGCCGCCGATGATGGCCACGAAAGGTTTTTCCGCCCGGTGCAGCACTTTTTCCGCGCTTTTCACTTCTCCTTCCATCAGCAGGCCGAATAATCTTTTTTCATTGGGAAAGTACTGCGCGATCACCGCGGTGGAAGCGTGCGCGCGGTGGGCCGTGCCGAAAGCGTCGTTCACCCAAACATCCCCGAGTTTGGCCAGTTTTTCCGCGAAGGCGGGGTCGCCTTTCTCCTCTTCCTTATAAAAGCGGAGGTTCTCGAGCAATAACACTTCGCCCGGTCGCATCATACTTGCGGTGAGATAGGCCTGTTCCCCGATGCAGTCGTTGGCGAATAGGACGGGTACCGGATGCGGGATGCCGGATGCCGGGTTTTCGTTTAATAACCGGCTTAAAGAACTGACCAGGTGTTTCAGGGAATATTTTTCTTCCGGTCCCGATTTTGGGCGGCCGAAATGGCTCATCAGGATCACTTTCCCGCCGTCGTTCAGGATTTTTTTAATGGTGGGAATGGCCGCGCGGATGCGGGTATCGTCCGTGATCTCGAATTTGTCGTTGAGGGGCACGTTGAAGTCGACCCTGACCAGGGCTTTTTGTCCCTTGAAGTCATAGGACATAAATGCAGGCATACCGGGATATATTAGTTATTGGAAAAGCGCTTGGGGACCTGGGGATCGTTCTTTTCGGCCATTTTTTTAAGTTCTTCCCTCTTTTTCATATCAACGGGCTGATCAAATTCCTGCTCTTTCATTTCTTTTTTCTGCCTCAGCGCTTCTTTTTCTTTTTGCGCATCGTGGAACAGGATCAGGCCGGCGATTGTGGCCGTCACTTCATCGGTCACGTCTTTCCCGCCTTTGCGGTTGGTGCGGATCGCGGCGAGGGTGTGTTTCGGACCTGAGGGGATGCCCCACCAGCCGAATAAAAAAGAAATGAGATTATAACGAAACGCTTTACCACGCGGGTTTTCACCGGGCTGTATCAGGGTTACGGGTGTTTCCCGCCGGAATGTCGCAAAAATCAGGGAATACGTGTAGGCAAATTGTACGAACCTCGCGCCTTTTTCAGCCATGCGCTGCAGTTCTTCAATGGTGTTACCGTTGCTGTTTTTAATCTTCATATCGCAGTCGCTCTCATCCTTCGCCCTTAACCGGCCCGAATATCGTATTTTTTTTCTGAAAAAATTATTTGCTGATCAGTTTGGCAAAATAATTTACGGTCCTGACCAGCTGGCTTACATAGCTCATTTCATTATCGTACCAGCTCACGGTTTTCACCAGTTGTTTATCGCCTGCCGTCATTACTTTGGTTTGGGTAGCGTCGAAGAGGGATCCGAAATGAATGCCGATGATATCGCTGCTTACGATCTCGTCTTCGGTATAGCCGAAACTTTCGTTAGACGCCGCTTTCATAGCCGCGTTCACCTGTTCGGCGGTGACGGTTTTATTTAATATGGTCGTGAGTTCCGTGAGCGAGCCCGTGATCGTGGGCACCCGCTGGGCCGTACCGTCGAGTTTGCCCTTGAGTTCGGGCAGCACCAGCCCGATTGCTTTCGCGGCGCCGGTGCTGTTGGGAACGATATTGGCGGCGGCGGCGCGCGCGCGGCGCAGGTCGCCCTTGGGATGCGGGGCGTCGAGGGTGTTCTGGTCGTTGGTATAGGCGTGGATGGTGGTCATGATACCGGTAACGATCCCGAATTCATCATGCAGCACTTTGGCCATTGGGGCCAGGCAGTTGGTGGTGCAGGAAGCGCAGGAGATGATGGTCTCACTGCCATCGAGTATGCCATGGTTCACGTTAAAGACAACCGTTTTCAGGTCGCCGGTGGCGGGCGCGGAGATCACCACGCGTTTGGCGCCGGCGGCGATATGGGCGGCGGCTTTGTCCTTGTCGGTGAAGAAGCCGGTGCATTCCAGCACCACGTCCACGTCGTGTGTTTTCCAGGGAATTTCGGCGGGGTTCTTATGCGAATAGATCCGGACCGAATCGCCGTTCACCACGATCGAATCCTCCGTGGCTTTCACTTCGGCGTCGAAGCGGCCCTGGGCGCTGTCGTATTTTAACAGGTGGGCCAGTACTTTGGGACTGGTGAGGTCGTTGATGGCGACCACGTCGATCCCCTGCATTTTATAGATCTGGCGGTATACCAGGCGGCCGATGCGGCCGAATCCGTTGATGGCGACTTTTACCTGACTCATTATTTAGTGCTAAGTTTTAAGTGTTAAGTTTTAGGTTTTAAGTGCTGTGTGATGTGTGAAAAGGCCGGTTTCTTTCCTGTCCATTTGGCCTTTGGGACGCAAAGGTAATGATTGCGGTATACTTCAAATGTATCAGAGTTGACTAAATTGGCTGGTGCAGCGCGGGGATTGGAAGATGGGGAAAACCGGGTCCGGTACGGGGATAAGGTGCTGAAAAACATTTGGCCAAAAATGCCGTTCTGGCTATCTTTGCCCGCCCGAAAAGAACCGTTGGTTCCGGAGGGCGCTGATTTTAAGAATATTGCCCGGGAAGAACTTTTCAGTTCATCATTCTGTGTTTCCTGTTCGATATTCAATTTTCAATCGGCCCGTTCGTCTAAGGGCTAGGACACCACCCTTTCACGGTGGTGATACGAGTTCGAATCTCGTACGGGCTACAAGGAAAAGCCGGGCAATTGCCTGGCTTTTTTGTTGGATGCGAACGGAGCTTGCTCCGGTTTGCAGACGACAAAAAAGTCAAACGAGCGAAGCGAGCGGCTTTTTCTTGTAGAGCCCCCCTTTATAGATCAGCGCAGCTAATCCCGTACGGGCTACAAGGCCTCCCGCACAGCGGGGGGCTTTTTTATTTGGAAGCGTGCGGGCTTGATCGCAAACGCGAACAAATAAAAAAGACCCGCAACCGCAAAGCGGGTGCGGAGGGCTTGGGTAAATCAAAGCGAAAGAGATCATAAAATAATCTCGTACGGGCTACTGAAATGCCCGCATAAACTGTGAGGGTCTTTTATTTAAAATCCGGTAATATCTCTAAAGCGAATTAATAATATTCAAAGTCTCCGCATCCGGTTTCCCCTGAAAATATTTTTCCATCACTTTCTCAAATACCGGGTCCGCATTTTCAACGGCGGCAAAAAGGGTCATGCAGGAGCGCAGTTTCAGATCGTCCGGCGAGTCGAATATTTCCCGGGCCGACTTTCCTTTAATTTCTAAAAGTGCGTTGGACATTTCGATCAGCCGCGGGCCCAAGACCGGGTGCGCGAGGTAGGCAGCGGCTGCCGCTACACTCCGGATGGCATAAAAACGCGAGGTTTGGCTTTGTCCCAGCCCGGCTACCTGGGGAAAAATAAACCACATCCAGTGTGACTGTTTGCGGCCTTGTTTTATTTCGAACAGGGCCCCCTGCCAGGTGTTTTCCTGGGCGTCGAGGAAGCGTTCGGGATTATGTGTCTTACGCACTTTTACTTTTTATAGTTATTTCAATTTCATACATATTATTTGACAATCGTTATTTGTAATTAAAGTTTTGTCAAGATTACAACTTCTAAAATTATTACAATGGCTTTGCCAGCAATGCTGAAGGACGCTCTGCGAAGCTTGCAGCTTCGCAGTATTATTTTATTGGCTTTGCCAATTTCACGAATCAGGTTTGTTTGAATAATGTAGTGCAGATAACAAGGTTGGCCCGCAACGGATCATCACTCCTCCCTGCCTTAAGGCCGCGCCTGCGGTCCGCCGATCAGCCGCATCGTCCTGGCATATTTCAGCAGGCTTTCCACTGAACTGCTCCCGGTTTTAAGGAATAACCGGTCAATTATTAATTTAACGGTCCGTGAATCCAGTTTAATATCTTTAGCGATTCCAGGCATTTCCAACCGCCGGGATAGCAACTCCAAAATCCTTATTTCATTTGAACTATACCCGGGCTTTTCATCTTCACCCGGTTTCTTCTTAAAAGCCGCCTCGACAATTTCGTTATGGTAAACCCCGTTTTTAAAAACCGCTAGGATGGTTTCATATATTTTTTCCGAGCCGTTTTCACCGGTCAGGTAGCAGTGCGCCCCGAGTTCCATCATTTCCCGGATCACCGAGGCGTCCGAAATAAAATCCAGGACGATAATCAGAATGTCCGGGTATTTTTCCCGGACGAGCGGCAGCACTTCCATCCCGTTCATCACCGGCATGGCAATATCGAGCAGGATGATATCCGGCGTCCGGGTTTCCAGCAGGTCCAGCAGTTCCCGGCCGTTTCCCGCTTCCCCGATAAATTCTATATCTCTATAACGCTGAAAAGCCGTACAGATGCCCTTCCGGAATATGGAATGATCATTGGCGATAATGACTTTAATGATGCTATCGGAAAATGACGGTTGCAAGATTTTTAATGTAATAAAGTTACTGAATCAGCCCGGGTAAATTCTTTCCCTATTCCCCTTTTTGACGCATTGAAATTCCGCGGAAGATCTTTCCGTTTGTTTACCCGGGAAAAATTACGCCGCCAGCCCGGTATTCTTTTCGATAAATATCCCCGCATAAATCGCTTCCCACGGCCCTTTCTCCTTTTCTACCGAAAGGATCGTCGCCTGCAGGCCGGGCGTTCCCGCATCCAGCAGGGTGCTGATCACTTCGTTCTTCTCCCGCGGAACGAACCCGATCTTTTTGCCCCTGTAGTGCAGGGCGATGGCATTTTCGTCATATTTATTTGCGGGTTCACGGACCAATTCCAGTCGTTCGTTCTTATCCAGTTGTTCCAGCAAATCCTGTCCTTCATAATATTGAAATCCCCGTACATGAAATCGGAGCGGTAGTATTTCATAAACTGTGTCAGCTAATTTAATTGTAATTGTAGATTTTCTTTCATTTAATAATCACTCACGGTGGTTTCGGCTTCGCTCAACCACCGAATCGGATTTGTAGTTCCATAGGGTTCGGCTCCGCCCACTCTATGTAAAGAGTTGCACCTTCCGCTGCCTGAGCGTAGTCGAAGGCAGCAAATGCAAATCGGTGGTTTCGGCTCCGCTCAACCACCGTATCGAATTCTTCCGCTGCCTGAGCGAAGCCGAAGGCAGCCGAAGGCAGCGTTCATTTCTTACCAAAATTCTTAAAATGTGTCTTATTTGTACACTCGGCCAGCTTGTGTAATTGTTCCGGCATGCCTTTTATCAATGCTTCTTTCTTTTTTCGACTCCATCCCTGCACCTGTTTTTCCCGGTAAAATGCCTCATCAATACGATCAAATTCCTCGGAATAAACAAGCTTTACCGGAAGGCGGTTCTTCGTATGATTGGCACCTTCTCCCTTTTCATGCTGCTGCAACCTCAACGCCAGGTTGTTTGTGCTGCCTGTATAATAACTGCCATCCGCACACTCCAAAATATACATCCACCCTTTCATTCAGTTTGTTTAAAATATAAAGTAATTATCAATCTCTTCAAATTCCATCACCTAAATTAACAACCCGGACAAAAATTTCAGAATTTCCCCAAAGCCGAGGATGATCAACAAAACAAATCGTGTAATTGCCCGGCTTTTCATTATCGGGAATCATTGATCGGATCACTTCCAGCCGCTTTTCGACATAGTTATGTTTCCGGGAAACATTTTTCACGCCGTTGATATATAGTTTCCTATCCGATTTTACCACGAAGAGTTTTGATAAATCTTCTACTAATGCCTTAAGCCCGGGATGAAATTCAGATTCCATCGCTAAAGCAATTTCATGCGCGTAGGCTTCTTTTTTCCCTGCCTCCTCCACGTTTTTTGTCTTTACTACAACGGCGTCTAAAAGCCATTCTCCTGAAACGGCTTTGCCATCCTTGAAATCTTTGAACCGCACTTCGTATGATTCACCGGGAAATTGCCCTTTCAGCCAGCGCCCCACTCCGGCTACAAAAGCCATAGAGTAATGATGGTGTAATTTACCAAGCGAATACTCATTCGTATCAATAGATTTGATTTCTGTTTTCAAACCGGTTATAATTTTCCTAATGTCAACTTCATTAATCATGTATATATCTATTTTAGTTGTGCTAATTTTTCCCAAACCCTCAGCATCGCCTCCGTATCCAACCCGCAATACTCCAGCAACGCCTTCCTGATCTTTTCCCTCTCTTTTTTATCATCGATCTTCAGCATCCCCTCAAACGCTGCCATCGCCGTTCCCCCATCGCCGATGGAGAGGCCCTCATAGTTCATTTCAGGCACCAGGGCGGGCAGAACGTCTTTGATGGAATAGGAACCGTTCATAGAAGGAAGATAATACCATTTTTTCTGAAAAGGTTCCATCAGGTCAACGATGCGGTTCAGGATATCATCAATGGCGGGCGCATACTCAGGAAAAGCTGTTTTGAGCTCCTTCAGCCGGCTGGCTTCAAAGGCGCTGTAAACGAGAATGCTTCCCCTGACCTTCGTGACTTTTACAAGTTGGCGGAGGAATTCCGGGCGCGGATCGGTTTCGGGTTCGCCCAGATATTCGTAATGCCTTGCCTCAGCCCCGGGTTTTTCCATCTTGTGTGCCGAGAACTGAAATGGGATATGCTGGTAGGGCCTTGTGTTTTCGTAAAGTGGAACGCCCGGCATAAAAGTTTCAAAGTCGATAAAACATAACGGGTATTTCAGTTGCTTCAGCCATTGCCGGATCTTGTCCCGCTCGATATGCGTGTAGCCTTCCAAATGGGCCCGCACCTGCAAGCGCTGGGCTGCGGTGAGTTTTACTCCGTCGTGTAACTGGTGCAACTCCACGATGCCCTCGTAATACAGTTGGAATTTCTGTTCGGTCCGCATACGGGCGAGATCGAAAACAGATGTTTCGGGGATATGACTCCAGCAATAGCCCATGAAATCGCAGGGGAAGGGTGCGCTGCAATGCGGGCCGATATCAATGACGGGCTCATTGTTTGATCGCAGGGCCTGTTTCAAAGCTTCGATTTGTGCCGGTATCCCCGTCAGCAGTTCGAGGACTTCCTTTTTCACCGATTTTTTGATAAATAACTTTTCAAGTTCCAGTTCCCCTTTGCGGACATATTCCTTGTTCAGGTACACGATAAAAATATCCTGCAGGGGCAGGCCGGCATTCGTCATCACGTAATACTGGAGCGCCGCATCGAGGAGCTGGTAATCTTTAATCTCTGAGCTGCTCTTCACTTCGTAAGCATAATAACGGCCCCGGCGATTTTCGAGAATATCGAGGGCGGCCATCACATTGTCGAACTGGAAAGCGGCTTCATAGATCACAGGCTCGCCTTCCCCGACCCATTGCTGCGTTTGCGCGATGGATTCGGGGTAATGAAAGGGATCCGGTGGACTGGCATCCTTTCCACCCGGGAACAACTGCCTCGCCAGGAGGCCCACATCGGTTCCTTTTTCGAAGACCATCTGCCGGCTTGCGGTAAGCTCGGGTAAGAGGTCGCGGCGGTTTTTGTACAGCCAGAGTTTTTTCGGGCACTGGCAGCCGTACAGGAAGGTGGATTTGGAAAGGATATGTCGCGGCGGCAGAGGCATAGTAATGGTCTCTTTAAAAATACAAAATAAGGGGCTGGGATTGCAGGGTATTTGAAAAGTAAACCAGGGATTTTAGCCAGTGGAAATGACAGGCCTGTTGAGGCGGGTTTCAGAAAAAAAATCTACTGCCGGTGAAAAGCCGGGTAAAGAATGCACGCGTAGAGAAAAATGATTTGCTCATCATTCGTGCTTGTCTTTTTCTTTGGCGGCCTGTTTTGTCTGCCATTGCATATTGGAGGGGCAGTCGCAGCCACCGCGTTTAAGTGGGATAATATGATCGACCACATAACCGGGCGGTCCATGCAGGCATAAAAGAAGACGCCGTTTTTCCAGAGATCGTTTTCCAGCGCCACGCTGTTGCCGGAGGT
>CAYNSL010000105.1:0-11860 GCA_964399755.1 uncultured Chitinophaga sp.
GTAAATACGAGCCGGTAAGGCGATATAGCGAAAAGAGAATGAATATTGTGCCGCCAATCTTCCCGACTCCCGACTTTGCGGCAATAATATCATCCTGACTTTTGATATTACTTCCGTTTAAAGGCAGGCATGCAAGTACTCAATACAAACAGATGAGCAAGAATTTAGAAAAATACCTTCACAAGGATTTTGACAAGGAAGCCGGCCGTTTGCACGCGTACAAAAGGACCAAGATCGTGGCGACGGTGGGACCGGCCTGCGACTCCTATGAACAGTTGCTGGAACTGGTGAAAGCCGGCGTAAATGTGTTCCGGCTGAATTTCTCGCACGGCAGCTATGCAGACAAGGGCCGGATCATTGATTATATCCGGCAGATCAATAAAACGGAGCCCTATAATATCGCCGTGCTGGCCGATCTGCAGGGACCCAAGCTTCGCGTTGGTGAAATCGAAGGCGGTTCGCTGGATATCCGGGAAGGGGATATCCTCACATTCACGAATGAACAGGTGATCGGGAATATGAACAAGATCTATGTATCCTATCCCGATTTGCATGCTGACGTGCAGGTAGGCGAGAAAATACTGATCGACGACGGCAAACTGGAAGTGGTGGTGAAAGAGATCATGGCCAATAACGATGTAAAAGTGGAAGTGACACTCGGCGGTACCCTCTACCCCAAGAAAGGCGTGAACCTGCCTGATACGGATATTTCACTGCCCCCGCTGACGGAAAAAGACCTGGCCGATCTCGATTATATCATGAGCAAGGGCGTGGACTGGGTGGCCCTTTCCTTTGTACGGAAACCCGAGGACATTATCGGGCTGAAAGACCGGCTGAAGACCGGCGGTTGCATGGCCAAAGTAATCGCCAAGATCGAAATGCCCGAAGCGCTGAAAAACCTTCGTGAAATTATCCTGGAAAGTGATGGCGTGATGATCGCCCGCGGCGACCTGGGCGTGGAACTCCCCGTAGAAGAAGTACCCCTGATCCAGAAAGATATCATCAAAAAATGCCTGCACCGCGCCAAACCCGTGATCGTGGCCACACAGATGATGGAAAGCATGATCGACCGGACCAAACCCAACCGCAGTGAAATCACCGACGTGGCCAATGCCGTGCTGGAAGGAGCCGATGCCGTTATGCTGAGCGGAGAAACCGCCACCGGGAAATACCCGCGGCTGGTGGTGGAAACAATGACACGCATTATCCTTGAAATAGAAGACAAAGCGTATGACTATAACCGTGAGGAATTCCTGATCCCCCAGGCCAAGTCGCCTTCTTTCCTCAGCGATGCCATTTGTTATAACGCCTGCAAACTGGCGCAGGATGTAAACGCCAATGCCCTTATCGGGATGACCCAGAGCGGCTATACCGGTTTTATGCTGAGCAGTTACCGTCCCAAATCGCTGCTGTATATTTTCACCAAGGAAAGAACGCTTGTCAATCAGCTGAGCCTGAGCTGGGGCGTTCGCGCCTTCTTCTACGACGAGGAAGAGAGCCTCGACGATATCTTCTCCGACCAGATCGATATTCTCAAACAAAGGGGCTTCCTCAATCATGCCGACGTGGTAGTCAGCACCGGCAGTACGCCCATTCACCTGCATCTTCCCACGAATGTGCTGAAGATTACGAAGGTGGAGTAAATGCCGGAAGATAGTGAGGGTGATAGAATGCTTAATGCTAAATTTTAGATGTTAAATAAGGTAAGTTGTTAGGTTTGTAGTTTATGGTTTATAGTTTGTGGTTATGCGTGACAGGCGAAGGCCGCTTTAAGTTTCCGGAAAACTTGTTGATCGTAAAGCGTGAGATGCGCAGCATCGAAACTTAGTGTCCTCCGTGGTTAATCCAAATATCAACTCCGGTTTACTCCTTCCCCAGCAGCAACACATACCTTACCATCGCTTCCGCATCGGCCATGGAAAGATCCGGGTGCGGGGTCATATAAATCTGTCCCCAGACGCCGTTACCCCCGCTGATGACTTTCTTCGCCAGGTGTGTGACGATCGTGTCAGGATAAGTACTGTATTTTTTCCCGATCTCCCGGTAAGGCGGGCCGGTTATGGTTTCGTTCACCGCATGACATTGCAGGCACTTGCTCTTCGCCACGAGCGCTAGCCCTTTCTGGTAATCCGGGTCCAGGGTAATATCCTTACCGCCCCCCGGTTGTTCCGGCTTTTTAGTTCCGCCGCCGCAGGATAATAACAATACTGTTAAGGCCGCTGCAATCAAATTTGTTTTCATCCGTGCTGATTTATGTTGTTTCTGTTTTTTCACCGTCAAGGCAAGTAAGGAACGACCGGAACAATCCTCCCAACACATTACCCCGCTACTTAATGATTACCTCATCAATGAACAAATGCGAAGGGCTGCCCGCGCTCTCATGCCAGGCCGGTAAATTTCCGCCGTTGACGGCACGGATACGGACATAACGCGCTTTCTGACTTATTTCCGCGCCCAGTTCCTGTGTCACCGCCTGCCCTTCATCCGTTCCCACCTTGTTTTTTACACGGGCCGCTTCCGTAAAATTCTTTCCATCCAAACTGGTTTCGATGATCACTTCTTTAGGGTATAAAATCCAGGGGCTCACATCCTGTAAAACATGCACGCCGGCATAATGCAGGGAGCGGACCGACAGCAGGTCCACGACAGCTTCGAAATCGGTATTGAAATAACTCTGCCATTCCCCTGTTCTCCAGTTGGTTGTTCCGGTTACGCCATCGATCAGCGCGTCGGGTCCGCCCGCCGTGTACATCGGGTGTACTTTCGACAGCACGCGGATGTTCCGGTCATCAGGTATCTTAAAAAAATGTTGTGTGACCGTCTTGCTTTGTTTCCCGTCTTTTTCCGCGTAAGCATCTACCTGTGTATTTTCCGTGATTGAAACCGGCTGTGTATAGGGAACAAACACCGACCGGATATTGGGCCGCATGATCCGGTAGTAAAGCTTTACACCCGGTTCAATGGAGCGGAGTTTAACCTGGACCTGCTTTTTGAATTTATCGGAAGGCATATCAAAATAAGGAACCGCCACGATCCTGTTTTCCCGGATGGCGGAATAAGGCAGGTCCGATTTTTCCGCGCCGCGCGTCTTATTAGGTTGTGATCCCATCTGGAAATTGATCAACCCGCCCTTCATGATATCGCTGTGCTCGATATAGGTTTTACCGGTAGTCGTGTACCACTGCGTTACCTGCTGCACATAAAAATCGCCGGGGTTTTTATGATTAGCCCGGATCACCAGTTTATTCCCGTTTTCCATTTTGATCACGGCTTCATCAAACAGGGGACTGCCCAGCACATATTGCCCGTTGCCCGGGCAGACCGGGTAAAATCCAAGCGCGCTGAGCACATACCAGGCGCTCATCTGCCCGCAATCTTCGTTTCCGATCAGACCGTCGGGCGCATTGGTGTAAAATTCCGTGCAGATCTTGTGCACCAGTTCTTCGGTGCGCCAGGGCTGCCCGGCAAAACTGAACAGATAGGCCATATGGTGACTGGGCTCATTGCCCTGCGCGTATTGCCCGATCAGCCCGGTTACGTCCGACTGGTCGCGCCCCGTCAGTTGAGAGGAAGTGGTGAAGAGTTCATTCAGTTTGGCCGCAAACTTTTCCTTTCCCCCCATCATGGCCATCAACCCCTCGATATCCTGCGGCACGGCGAAACTGTAATGCCAGCTGTTACCCTCTGTATAAAAATTATTCACTTCGCGGGGATCAAAGGGACTGTACCAGCGGCCCTGCAGTTTCCCGCGCATATGACCGGTGGAAGGATCAAAGAGATTTTTATAATACTGGGCGCGCTCCATGTATTTCGTATAAGCGTCCCAGTCGGCCGTCAGTTTCCCGAACTGGGCGATACACCAGTCGTCGTACGCGTATTCCATGGTCTTGGAAACGCTTTCATGTTCCTTTTCATTGGAGAGATATCCGTCTGCCATGTAATATTTCAATCCAAAGCGGTCGCTCTCGGCGTAGGCGCGCATGGCCTGCATGGCCAGTTTGGTATCGAAACCACGGATCCCTTTCTGGTAGGCGTCCGTGATCACCGGAACGGAATGATAACCGATCATGCAGAAAGTTTCATTGCCGCTCAGTTCCCAAACGGGCAGCATCCCGCCGTTTTTGTATTGCGCGAGGAAGGTATTGATCCAGTCAGCCGTTCTTTTCTGGTTGATGATGGTCATCAACGGATGAAAAGCGCGGTACGTGTCCCAAAGCGAGAATACAGAATAGTTGGTGAAACCATCGGCATGGTGAATCTGCAGGTCGGTGCCGCGGTACATGCCGTTTACATCCATGTACAGGTTCGGGCTAAGCATGGTGTGGTAGAGGGCGGTATAAAAAACGGTCTGCTGGTCTTTTGTGCCACCCGTTATTTCAATTTTTCCGAGTTCTTCGTTCCAGGCCTTGCGGGCCTCTTCCTTCACTACATTGAAATCCCAGCCCGGCATCTCGGTATCCAGATTCAGTTTGGCGCCATCCATGCTTACCCCGGAAATACCCACACGGGCCCTGACTATTTTATCCGTACCGGCGTCAAAACTGCAATATGCTTTCAGTTCTTTACCGGTGAAAGCGTTGACGCTGGTCGCGGTAAACGGCTTGCCCCCTGTGATCTGGAAATCCTTAATTGGTTTTTCAAATTCGATATAAAAACAGACTAATTGATCGCGCGCCCACCCGCGGCTGCGGCGGTAACCCCTGATTTCGCGGTCGCTGACTTTTTCGATAAACGCGTCCAGCACCTGGTCGCGGTGTTTCAGGTCGATCAGGATGCTGCCGGTGGCGGCAGCGGCCGGGAAGGTATACTGGTGCATACCCGACCGGTAGGATGTGGCGAGCTGCGCTTTGATATTATGCTTATCCAGCAACACTTCATAATAACCGGGACTTGCTTTTTCATTGGCATGCGAAAAGGGCGACGCGTAATCCCTGTTTTCCCATTGCACCGGCCCCGTAAACGGCATGAACAGCACATCGCAGTAATCGGGAATACCCGTACCACTGAGATGGGTATGCGAAAATCCGTAGATCTTGCTGTCGGTATAGTGGTAACCCCCGCATCCGTCCCAGCCTTCGAGTCTTGTATCGGGACTCAGCTGCATCATCCCGTAGGGCATGCTCGCCCCGGGAAAAGTATGCCCATGCCCGCCCGTGCCGATAAAGGGATTCACGAGAGCCGAAAAGTCTGTCTGCGCGTTTGCACGATTGCTTAGCGCTGAAAGCAACATGCCGGCCACTAAATAAAGGGATGATTTTTTCATGTCAGTAGGTATCAACCAATGATTTTATTTTAAGTTTTTTCCGCAGCAGCCCTTCCGTAACGGGCGCCGAGAGCCGGACCATTTTTTTCTCACCCGGCAGCAGGTGAAAATAATTATCGCCCGCTTCAATGCCATCCGGCAATGTCAGGCATACACCATAAGCAAATTTATCGGTTGTCAGCTCAAGTTGATCAGGCCCGCGCAGCTGCCAGCGGACCGATGCCCCCGGGAGCTCCATGTCACGCGGTGGCGAAAGGAAAAGCAGGTCGGATGCCAGGAGCCTGTTTTGCTGATGCAGCGAGACCCGGACCATGTACCTGCCGGAAGGAAATCCCTGAATGTCCGGGGAAACGGAAAAAAGAAAATGATTGGCCGAACCCCTGCGGATCAGGCGCTGTTCTTCCCTGCCGATTTCCCTGAGAAATGTGCCCGCTATATTAAACAATTCAACTTTAAAGCCGGCATAAAAATCGGCTGCCGAATCGGAAATCACCCACAGGTCTATTTGACGGTCCCTGTAATCGGCCGTGACCATAACATTTTTATACAGGTCCTTCAGCCGGTATGCCAGCGCTTTTTTCCGCCCGTAATAATCCACCGCGCTCCAGCTTACCACGGGCCAGCAATCGTTCCATTGCCAGAACATCGTGCCCATGGTATGGGGCATGTTGCGCCGGTGGGCGGTAATGGCCGTTTTGATGGCATCAGCCTGCATCAGTTGCGAAACATAAACGAGGTCTTCAAATGTTTTTGGCGTTCTGAATTTATTTTCGATGTATAATTTAATATTGGGATATCCGAACGGGTGTTTCTGGTGCGCGCGCATGACGGCGGAGGCGGTATCCGTTTCATCCGGCCCGGCAAATTGCCGGATTGTTTTTATATCCGGGAATCCCTGCATGCCATATTCGCTGTTGAAGCGGCCGGTTTTTTCTTTGTATTTCTCCACGGGTTCTTTCCCCCACCACACGCCCCAGTAATGTACATCACCTCGCTGATAGGCCTGGTCTCTCCCCCATCCCAGCGACGGCGATGAAGGCCAGTATGGACGCTGCGGATCAAGTTCCTGCAGGATACCCGGGATCAACTGGTGAAAAATTGTCCGGTAATCGCTCCAGAGTTTGGCGGAATCCGCCGGTGAATAATGAAACTGCTGCTGCCAGCCCCAGTTATGCCAGGCTTCATCGATCTCGTTGTTTCCGCACCAGATGACGATACAGGGATGTTTCCGGAGCCGCTGCACCTGGTAGCGGACCTCTTCTTCCACGTTTTTGAGAAAATGGTCGTCCCCGGGATACATCGCGCCGGCAAACATAAAATCCTGCCAGACCATGATCCGGTACTGGTCGCAGAGCTCATAAAATTCATCGTCTTCATAAATACCACCGCCCCAGACCCGGAGCATATTGATATTCGCTTCCTTTGCTTCCCGGAGCAGCTTTTTATATAATCCGAGTTTTTTTGCGCGGGGCAGGAAACTTTCGCAGGGTATCCAGTTCGCGCCCCGGATGAATGTCGGTGTTCCGTTTACCGTGAAATAAAAACTTTGTCCCGCCGAATCGGGCTTTGTCACCAGTTCCACATTCCATCTTTTGGAATGACTATTATTATCCTTTCGCTCATCCCATGCTTCCCAGCGAATGGGTTTCCAGATGCCGCAGGTCAGCAACCGCGGTCCCCAGTCCCACCCGTACTGGTACTGCGCCTTACGGCTGTACATGCGGTTGTTCTCCCCGGCCAGCCTGATTGCGCTCAGGGAAGCCAGTGAGTCATCATGCCTGACCGCAGATGAAAAAACGATCTTTAGTTCGTTGGACTGCTTTCTCAAATCCTTTTTCACATTTACCCGCCATGGCCGGAACATATTATCGGCGGTCAGCAGCAGTTTCCCGTTCAGGTATACGCTGGCGTAGGTATCAAGCCCGTCGAATACCAGTTCGATATTTTTTTTCGTAAAGAGAGCGGCCGGAGGAATGAAAACGGTTTTATATTCCCAATTTTCATTTTCGATCCATTGCAGTTTTTTCTCGTTATCGCCGTAAAAGGGATCGGGGATCAGTTTATGGGCAAGCAGGTCGGTGTGGATGGTGCCCGGCACTTTGGCCGGGTACCATTTGGCGTCGCCGGTTTTCCTGAATTGCCAGGCTGACTGAAAGACGGCGGAAACCTGCGCGGCAGCATGGGTGAGCACGCCGTATATAAAAAAAGAAATAATGGCCGCCTTCTTCATGTGTATAATTTAGCCCAGCGCCGCCCGCAGTGCTTTTACATCGGCGGGCCGGATCGCGTTATTCGAGTAGCTTTCTTCCGAACCGGTAAAGGAAGGATGAATGAACTGCATGCCGCTCGGTGTTTTTCCCCGCAGGGAAGAATGGAATTCCCGGCAACCCGTTTTCACCGCCAGCATTTGAATATTTTCCTTACGCACCCCGCTCCCGGGCATGATGATGATCCGTTGATCCGCTATCCGGTTCAGTTCGGTTACCAGGTCGATTCCATCGGTTACCGATGGCTGCTGCCCCGAGGTCAGTATCCTTTCACATCCTATCTCCATTAATTTTTCCAGGGCCTCAAAGGGATCCCGGCAACGGTCGAACGCGCGGTGAAAGGTAACGCCAAGCGGGTAAGCCAATTCAATAAGTTCTTCCGTTCTTGCCAGGTCGATACTGCCATCCATATTTAATAAGCCGGTAACGATGCCATCGCAACCCAGCTGTTTACACAAGCGTACATCCTGCCGCATGATGTCAAATTCATCTTTGGTATATAAAAAATCCCCGCCCCGCGGCCGTATGATCGGGTAAAGCAGGACGGGAAAGGCTTCCCGGCATTTTTTAATGGTGGCGAAGGATGGGGTCGTGCCGCCTTCGGCAAGATTGGCGCAGAGTTCGACCCGGTCGGCCCCGCCTTCCACCGCCGAACGCGTGGTAGTAAAATCGGATGTCGCGATTTCGATGATGAATTTGATCTTGTCCATCCTCAGGGCATTATATAGTTCGACGATACCAGTTTTTCGCCTGTATCGTTACGGATAGCGTACTGGAATCCTTTGTGAATGGCAAAGGCGCCTACCTGCCCCTTTTTATTGATGGCCAGGAAGGCTACCTGTATATCTTTGGCTTTTTCTCCCTTTATTTTCACGATCCGCTGGATAATTTTTTTACAGGCGGCTTCGGGAGAAAGCCCCTGCCGCATCAGTTCCACCACCGAATGCGAACCGGCCACGCGGATCACGTCTTCCCCCTGCCCGGTGGCGGTGCAGGCGCCCGCTTCGTTATCCACAAATAATCCCGCGCCGATGATCGGCGAATCACCTACGCGTCCCCGCATCTTAAATCCCGCGCCGCTGGTCGTGCAACTGCCGCTGAGGTTACCGTTCGCATCCATGGCCACCATGCCAATGGTATCATGGTTCCATTCGCCATTTTCCAACCTGGCGGGTGCAAAAGGCCCATGATCTTTTTTGTTCTCGATATTGATGGCCGGGGGTTTATATTGAGATGTCTTCAGCCAGTTGTCGTAATTCTTTTGCGCATCGGGCGACAATTTCTGTTCCTCGAGGGGAAAGCCTTCGGCGACGGCAAATTGCTGGGCGCCGCTTCCCACCAGCATTACATGCGGTGTTTTCTCCATCACCCTGCGCGCTACCGAAATCGGGTGTTTGATCCGCTCGAGAAAAGCGACGCTGCCGCAATTGGAGAATTCATCCATGATGCAGGCATCGAGGGTTACATATCCGTCGCGGTCGGGATTGGCCCCGAGCCCTACGCAGCAACTCTGTTCCGATTCGGTGACCATCACCCCCTGTTCCACCGCGTCGAGGGCACGGCCGCCGCCGGAGAGTATTTCCCATGCCGCTTTATTGGCGCGTATTCCGGCGTTCCAGGTTGATACAACCACGGGTTTGCCTTTAATGGTTCCCGCCGAACCGCTGGCCCATGACCGGTTGGCCAGCATGCCTGCGAGGGAGGTAAATGCCGAGGCGCGGATGAACTTCCTTCTGTTGAGCATTGTTATAGTGTTTTAGTACGGTCTTGGGTGACCGGCAATCACCGAAATTAAGGATTAGGCACAGCATTTTAGGGGTTTACGACAGCCGGACTCCCTCATTTTAAAACCACCCTACTGGGAAAAAAGGACGCCGGATATTTCCATTGGTATGGACGCATGGGAAAATGGCACAAATAAAGGCGACCTGAAAAAGGCATGAATCCTGCCAAAAGGATTAACAAAACAGAAAGGAAATTTATTTGATGTTTAAACATTGATTTACTATCTTTACACCCTAAACGAATAAAAATGAAAATAACGATCATTTCCGGAAGCCCCCGCGAACAGAGCGTGACCCGCCGGGTGGCCCTGCACCTGAAGAACCGGATCGGGCAGAACGACCAGCATGAAGTGGAGATCATAGATATGCGCGACTGGAACCTGCCCCCGGTCCAGTCGGTTTGGGTAACACCCGATAAAGCGCCCGCCGAATTCAGGCCCCTGGCGGAAAAAATAGTTGACACGGATGCCTTTATCCTGGTAACGCCGGAATATAATGGCGGTTATTCACCCGCGATGAAGAACCTGCTTGACCACTTCCCGAAGCAGCACCACAAACCCTTTGGCATCGTTACGGCTTCGCCCGGCGCCATGGGCGGAATGCGCGCCGCGCAGCAACTGCTGCTGCTGGTACCGGCTTTGTTTGGTATCGTTTCGCCCTATATGCTGGTAATCCCGGCGGTTGACAAGAAATTCAGTCCCGACGGCGACCTGCTGGACGAAAGTTTCCAGAACGCGGTGCATAACTTTACCAGCGAATTCCGCTGGCTGGCCGAAAAACTGGTTGAAGAAAAAGTGATGGCCTGAATCCTGCCCCCATACGAAGACAGAACCGGTCATTCAAAAAAAATATTTATGAAAAAGATATTACATAAGGCAAATACAAGGGGACATGCCGATCACGGCTGGCTCAATTCTTATCATACTTTCAGCTTTGCCGGTTATTATGATCCGGAGCGCGTACATTTCGGCGCCCTGCGCGTACTAAACGATGATACCGTGGCCGGCGGCATGGGATTCGGTACGCACCCGCATGACAATATGGAGATCATTTCGATCCCGACTTCCGGCGACCTCGAGCACCGCGACAGCATGGGTAATACCCAGGTGATCCGTTCCGGCGATGTACAGGTGATGAGCGCGGGCACGGGGATACAGCATTCCGAAAAAAACAAGAACGGCGACCGGGAAGTCAGGTTCTTCCAGATCTGGGTTTTCCCCAATAAAAAAAATGTTACCCCGCGTTATGACCAGAAAAATTTTACGCCGGAAGACAAGCACAATAAATTACTGACCGTAGTTTCACCCCTGGGTACGGATGATGGCGGCGTGCAGATCCACCAGGATGCCTGGTTCCATCTCGGCAAACTGGATAAAGGATTTACCGCGACCTATACGCTGAAAAATAAAGAAAACGGCGTTTACGCGTTCGTGATCGAGGGCGATATAACGATAAACGGCGAGCCCCTGAACCGCAGGGACGGGATGGGAATCACCGATATTGATAAACTGGAGATTTCAGCGGACAGCGATGCGGAATTACTGCTGATGGAAGTGCCCGTTTAATTTTGGAAAGCGCAATTTCGAAATTTCAAAATCCAAAATTCCAAAATCCAAAATAATATTCTTTACCCAATACTAATAAATATATGAGCCATAAAAGATCTATAGAATCCATCATCCCCCCACCCCCGCCGCATATGGTGGGCGACGGGTTCAGGGTACACAGCTTTTTTCCCGGGGGAAGGATCATCGACAAAAAAAGAATGAGTCCCTTTTTCCTGATGGACTACGGTTCAAAGATTGAGTTCGCCCCTTCCAAAGAACCCCGCGGTGTGGGTGTGCATCCACATGCCGGATTCGAAACGGTCACGATCGCCTATCATGGCAGGATCGCTCACCACGACAGCGCCGGTCATGCCGGGATCATCGGCGAAGGCGATGTACAATGGATGACGGCCGGTTCGGGTCTGTTGCACAAGGAATACCATGAAAAGGAATTCAGCAGCAAGGGCGGACTGTTCCAGATGGTGCAATTATGGGTCAATCTACCGGCAAAATATAAAACCACGGCACCCAAATACCAGGAGATCACCAACCGAATGATGGGCCGATTTCTTTTACCGGGAGAACAGGGATTTGTTGAAGTGATCGCCGGGGAATACAAGGGGGTCAAAGGCCCCGCTTCTACCTTTACACCCATGAACGTTTATAACCTGCGGCTTAAAAAAGGCGGCAGGACCGGCCTGCACTTTGATGCCGGTCATAATACCGGTTTGCTTGTCGTGGAAGGAAATGTAAAGGTGAATGACCAACCCGTGCCGGCCGATCATTTTGTGCTCTTTAAAAATGACGGAGAAGATATTTTTACCGAAGCCGGAGAAGACGCCGTGATCCTTGCCTTATCGGGCGAACCGATCCATGAACCCATCGCCGCCTACGGTCCCTTCCTGATGAATACCTGGCAGGAAGTGGAACAGGCTATCAATGATGTGAATGCGGGGAAGTTTGGGGTGTTGGAGGAGTAGATAAGTATATAAGTATATA
>CAYNSL010000106.1:0-11508 GCA_964399755.1 uncultured Chitinophaga sp.
AGCGCGCCTTTAAAATGGCAGGCGTGAAGAAAATGATCGTCAGCCTCTGGCAGGTACCGGACAAAGAGACGGCAGAACTGATGACGGCTTTTTATTCCTATTGGCTGAACGGCAAAAAAATTGAAGACGCTTTCGCGCAGGCCCAGGCCGATATGCGCAAAAAATACCCGCCGTTTTACTGGGCCGCCTTTGTGCTGGTGGAATAGGGATACTCTTTTTTGGTGTTTTTCCCTTCGGGTTATTAGATTAAATTGAACCTAAAACCAACCACCACGTGTATGCGAAAACTCCTGCTTTCCGCCGGTATCCTCTTTTCTTATGTAACCCTTTCGGCACAGACCTGGAAGGAACTCAACAGCCAGGTCGTATCCCTCTACAAAGCGGGTGAATATGAAAAGGCCCTGCCCCTTGCTGAAAAAGCGGTCGAAGCAATTAAAAAGGAACTGGGGGAGGAAAACAAGGACTACCTGTCGGCCCTGCGCAACCTCGCTTCGGTTTACGAAAAGAATATGGACTATACCAAAGCCGCAAAGAGCTATATCCGGTTGCAGGAGCTGACGAAGAAAATGGAAGGGGAGAACAGCCTCGCCTATGCCAAAGTAATATTCGAGCTGGGTACTTTGTATTTCCAGGCCGACCGCTTTGATAAAGCAGAACCTCTTTTCAAAAAAGCGCTGGAGATAAGGAAAGAAAAACTGGGAACGGAACATGCCGATTACGCCGCGGCGCTGAACAGCCTGGCTTCCACCTATGTCATGACCGCGCAATACGAGGAAGCCGAAAAGAAACTGCTGGAAGCCCTGGCCCTTCGCAAAAAGATCATGGGGGATTCGAGCGAGGAATATGCCACCAGCCTGAATAACCTGGGGGTGCTGTATTCCGATATGGGACTTTACGAAAAAGCGGAAGCCACTTATAAGATCGTCATCGGCATCCGTAAAAAACTGCTGGGGGAATGGAACGAGGATTATGCTTCCAGCCTCAATAACCTCGCCGTGGTGTATTATGAAACGGGGAAATACGAAAAAGCGGAACCGCTATTTAAAAAAGCAGGGGAGATCGTTAAAAAAGTGGAAGGGGAGCTGGCGCCCCGCTATGCTTTCAGCCTGAACAACCTCGCCCAGCTTTATATGGATATCGATCAGTATGATAAGGCAGAGCCCTTGCTGCTGCAGGCTACGGAGATCATTAAAAAATCGCTCGGCGAAAATACTTCCGGGTATGCCACCTGCCTGCACAACCTGGCCGGATTATATATGGACCTCAAAAAATATAATAAGGCCGAAGAACTTTTATTGCAGGCCATCTCCATTCGGAAAAATGAATTGGGGATTAAACATCCTGAATATGCCAACAGCCTCAACAGCCTGGCCGGTGTGTACCTGGAAACGGAACAGTATGCCAAAGCCGCTCCGCGGATCAGGGAGTCAACGGAAATATTCCGCGAGATTGCGGGTGAAGTCAGCCAGGACTATGCGATTTGCCTGTTCAATATGGCCGAACTGAGCGCAGGCCTGAAAAAATTTGATTCCGCCATTTATTATTATGGCGAGGGACTGGCCGTGCAGAAAAAAGTTTTCGGCGAACAACACCCGGATTATGCCGGCAACCTGCATAACCTGGCCAATCTTTACCTCAAAGCCGGGAAACCGGATAAGGCCGAGCCCCTGCTCATCGAAAACAGCCGGATCATCCGTGACCTGCTCGGGAATTCGCTGGCCAATATGTCGGAAAAAGAAAAAGGATATTACCTGGGCGGGAAGAGCAGCATCCTGGAAAGCCATTGCAGTTTTTTATACAACTGGCGCCGCGCCACGCCGGAATTTTATAAGAACAATATCAACCTCCTGCTTTTTTTCAAGTCGCTGGCGCTGGCCGACACCAAAAACCTGCTCGAATCGATCCGGCAGAGCACGGACACAACTATCCGTCGTTTATTTACCGCCTGGAATAACGGCAAAACGCAACTGGCCAAGGAATACGCGCAGCCGATCGATTACCGGCGTCCGGGTTTGAAAAAACTTGAGACGGAAACGGAAGAGATCGAAAAGGAACTGAACCGCTTATCCGCTTCTTTCCGCAACCAGCAGCAAACCATGAAGGTAACCTGGGATAAAGTACAGCAAAGCCTGCAGGAGGATGAGGCGGCGATCGAATTCGTTCGGTTTAACCTGTTTCGCAAAAACTGGACGGACAGCTTTATCTACGCCGCCTATATTTTCCGTAAGCAGGATGCCCAACCGGTATTTGTGCCATTGGCGGAAGAAAAACAACTGAAGCAATTATTCGATAGCGCCGGCAACACCGCCACCGCCATGGTAAATAGTTTTTACCGGGGAACCGAAGTAAAAGGAAGAACAGGCGATGCCATACTGGGAAAAGCTTTATACCGGTTGATCTGGGCCCCGCTTATGCCTTACCTGAAGGATGTAAGGCAGATCGCCTATTCGCCCGCGGGTAAACTATTCAGCGTCGCTTTTCCGGCCTTGCCGGTTGACAGCAACAGCCTGCTGATGGACCGGTTCCGGTTACGTCAATATACAAGCACTCGCCAGCTTGTCCTCAGGAATGGGGAGAATAATATTAAAACACCGCAGCGCATCGCCCTGTTCGGAGATGCCCGCTTTACCATGGATAGTTTGCAACTGGCGGAACAGGGGTCCCGGAATAAGGAAACGGGGAATAACCTGATTGCAACGGCGGCGCGGGGAACGGGTAACGGCAGCTGGACAAATCTTCCGGGCACGGCCACTGAAGTACTCCGGATCAATGACCTGTTTACCGCAAGAAATATCCCGGTTGCCATGTATACACAGGCCAGCGCTTCGGAAGAAAACCTGAAAGCGTTTGACGGTCAGGCGCCCGAACTGCTTCATATCGCCACGCACGGATTTTTTTTACCTGGGACGACAGATAAAAAAAATACGCGGGAGCTCAGCAGCCAGAACAGTTATTCGCTGGCCGATGACCCCTTGTTGCGCAGCGGGCTGGTGCTGGCCGGTGGCAACTGGGTCTGGAGCGGCAAAGCGCCTATTGAAGGTGTGGAAGACGGCATCGTGACGGCCTATGAAATTTCGCAACTCAACCTCAGCAATACCGAACTCGTGGTACTCAGCGCCTGCGAAACGGCATTGGGCGATGTAAAAGGAAGCGAAGGCGTGTTTGGCCTGCAGCGGGCCTTTAAAATGGCGGGGGTGAAGAAAATGATTGTGAGTCTCTGGCAGGTACCCGATAAGGAAACCGCCGAACTGATGACCGTTTTTTATACCTACTGGCTCAAAGGAAAAAAAATTGAAGAGGCTTTCGCGCAGGCGCAATCCGATATGCGCAAAAAATATTCCCCCTATTACTGGGCGGCCTTTGTGCTGGTGGAATAACACCTTATTCTTTTACAGCGATCGGGAAATCGGGCACATTGGGAGGGGTGACAGATGTCGGGTGTTGCTTACCGTTAGTAATTTCCTTTACCCGCTCCGATACATAGGCATCGAGGCTCTTGGCGGTGATCTTGTTCTTTCCCGCAATCACGGCTTTCCCGAGCAATCCCTCGATCAGGGCCTTCGTAAAGGCGCCGTTACCCCAGCTCTGGTCTTCCAGCGAAAACTCCTTACCCGTACTGCTGGTAAACGTGATGGCGCCGTTTTCCGTGCTCGAGAGTTCGTTGATCAGGGAATTGATATCGGTAGTGCCGCGGCGGCCCTCGCCCATTACATTTCCGCTGTGGCAGGCGTCGATAAACACCACTACCTTGCCCGCGATGCTGCTCACAGTCTGCTTCAGTTCTTCAAAATTCAGACAGGTGGTCCGCACCCTTTCCAGGTCGGCCCCCACGGGAAGCATATAATAAATACCGTTATTATCATTCACGCCATGCCCGGCGTAAAAGATCATGGCCATGTCTTTCTGCCCGGTCTGCCGCTGTATCCAGTCGAGCCCGTCGGTGATATTATCCTTAGACGCATTTTTATCCAGCAATTGCCTTACGATCACATCCTCGTAAAGCAAGCCTTTTTGTTTGGTGATGGCCGTTACAAAATCACCCGCATCCTTGGCGGCGAAACGGAGTTTAAGTTCGGGGTTATTGTAATCGCTCACCCCGATGGCCAGCACATAAAGTTTGGGTCTTACCACAAACTCGTCTTTCGGCACGGCGGCCTGTTTCCATTTCAGGAACAGGTTGGCGGCGGGGCTGGTGCCATTGTCGTTTTCCGCCAGCAGGGTAACGGTGCAATCCTGCTCGGGAACGGTAACCGTGGCTTTGCGGTCGGCGCCCGAACTGAGTACAACGCCTCTTTCCTGGGCAACAGGACGGCCGTCAATCAATACGCGCACACTTTTTACGGGCGCGTCGGCGGGGCAGTTCACTGAATAATTTATGGTCACCGTTTTATTGCTGATCGTACTGCCGCTGATCGGGCTGCTGATCGTAACGGTGGGGGGTAATTTATCACGGATGTCCTGCTGTCCGGTTTCCGCAGGCCGTTTATTGCTTCGCTGGTTGGCCAGCTTCACGGCATCGCCTTCATAATATACTTCGAGGATGGCATCGATGACATCCGGCCGGTAAAATTTATCCTTGAACCGGGAAACGGGGTAAAAAGAAGGGGCCTTATCCGTTCCGTTATTCAACAACCAGCCCAGCAGGTCTTCGGCGCCGGGACTCGCGTCGTAATAACCGGAAGGGGTGAACAGGATCCAGCGTTTCCGGTCGGCATGCAGGTATAAAGCCAGAATTTCTTTTCCGTCGTTCATCCGGTACCAGCGGATGGTGCCGTCATCATGCGCGGCGACAAGTATTTTATCGTTGCTGCAGATATTCACGGCCCAGACCGCCGAAGTGATCGTGCTGTTTTGCCAGATCATTTTCCCGTTATTGTCGGTCATGTAGATATTGTAATCGGCTCCCAGTACAACCTGTTTTCCGCTCAGGCCGATATCCACGCTGAGGCAGCGTTCATTTTTTTCGAGAAAGGTGATATCGTTCCCGTTAACGGCAGGCAGGTTTTTCGCGCTCCACCACCAATCGGTAACAGAGGTTCCGAATGAACTGCTGGTGGGTTTTTCATAATCCGCCACTTCGTTCCGCAGTACACGTGAATCGAGATCAAAGGTCAGCGGCGTTTTTCCAAAGGGAGTGACGCCAATACCCGTGCCGTTAAAACTGACCATGAAATGCGATTTATCGTTGGCCGTATATGTGTTTTTGCCGGCCAGGTGCTGCCAGACCACTTTGCCGTCGGCATCGATAACGCCCAGGGCCGGGTAGGTGCTCAGGATGGCGAATCGTCCATCGGGCAGGGGTTTGATATCTGATATCGAATTTCCGAACAGCATGATATCGGAATAACTGTTGCTTTCGGGACCCGTCCATTTGCGGATGATCTTGAGGTACTGGTTATCGATTTTAAGGTTGCCCCTTCCCGCTGCGATCAGCGAAGTCCCGTCGAGGGAATAATTAAGCACATTATATCCCATCGACTGGTCGCCGCTCTCGATACTGTGTCTGGCGATTACGGCCAGCGTGTTCTTGTCGCGGATCTCGATATCAATGATATCCGCGTATCCCACGGCCAGGCCATTGCCGCGGGGGTTGAAGGCGACATTGTAAGGTCTTTTGCCGGTGGCTTCTTCCTTCACCAGCGTAAAATTATTATCATAGAGGCGGATCTTGCCATCATAACTGCCGGTAGCGAACCGGCCGGAAGGGTCAAAGCTCACACTGTATACTTCAAGATTATAACCTTCCAGCTTTTTATACAGGCTCATGTCGCTGGTGTTATAAATGTAAACGCCGCCCGAGCCGCCGATGCCTGCGGCCAGGTATTTGCCGTCGTAAGAAAATTCAAGATCATTGATGATGTTGTTGAGCCCTTTGAGCCGCTGAATTATTTCGCCGGTTTGCACATTGACGATATAAATGCTCTCGCTTTTATCCCATTGGTATCCCGTCCACCCGCCCAGCGCGGCCAGGGTTCCGTCGGGTGAAATGGCGCAGGAATACATCTGGCCCTCGTTGTTTTTATCGATGGGAACGCGGAATATCCGCAGCAACTGGCCCGTGGCGGCATCCCATAAGCGGGCGGTCTTGTCCTCGCTGCTGGAGAGAATATATTTCGCAGCGCGGTCAACCGAGATCCGCCGGCTGATGGCCGTATGCATTTCATCTTCGATCCTGAGAATGGGTTCTGTAGGTTGCGCCGCACCCAAAAGGGCAGCCAGGAGGAATAAGAGGAGGAGCCGACTTTTCATAAACAACTGATTATGTAAGGTACATCTTTTTTGCAGTTCATAAAATACCCGTAGCAGGGTATCCTGAAAAGATTCAGTACATTAACTGACTAATACACCAAAACCACCTGCTATGAAGATTTTCATTACCGCGGGCCTGTTGCTGTTTTCGCTGGCCGGGAGGGCCCAAAACTCCCTGGAACCGATCCGGCAGACCATGGAATATTTCGATAAGGGAGACTACGAAAACACCATAAAGGTTGCCGAGAAATCGCTGGAAAACATAAAGCAGGAATTTGGCGAGAACAGCCCCTTTTACAGCGGCATGATCTTCTTTCTGGCGATCAGCCATTTTAAACTTTATCACTACGAAAAAGCCGAGCCCTATTTTATCAGGGAACTGGAACTGCTGGCCAAATCTTCCGGTGAAAAAAACCTGAACTATCTCGCCGGGCTCAACGGGCTGGCCCAGCTTTACCGGGAAATGGGCCGGTTTACCGAATCGGAAACACTTTATAACCGGGCGCTCACGATCACCAAAACCATGGTGGGGGTAAATGACAGTATTTATGCCAAGAGCATGAATAACCTGGCCTCGCTGTACGAATTCACCGGGCAATACGCGAAAGCCGAGCAGCTCTATATACAATCGGGGGAGATCATGAAACGGGTGGCGGGGGAAATCAGCGCCCTCTATGCCACCAACCTCAATAACCTGGGCACGCTATATGTGGAAATTGGTCAGTATCCGAAGGCAAAACCCTTGCTGTTGCAGGTAGTGGAAACACGCAAAAGGGTTTTGGGCGAAAACCATCCCGATTACGCCGGCGCCCTGAACAACCTGGCGAATCTCTATGCGGCGCAGGGGGATTATAAGGAGGCGGAACGTCTTTTTATCGAAGCCAGGGACCTCTATAAAAAAAACGGGGGCGATAAAAACCCGGATTATGCCAGCAGCCTGAACAACCTCGCGCAATTATATATGATCACCGGGGAGTATGACCGGGCCGAACAGTTGTACCGGGAATCCGGTGAGATCCGCAAAAAAACGGTCGGCGAAAACCATCCCGATTACGCCATGAGCCTGAATAACCTTGCCGGGTTTTATGAATTCAGCGGCCGTTATGAACGCGCGGAACAATTGTACCTGCAGGCACAGGCGATCATGAAGAAAAGCGTGGGAGAAGTTCATCCTTATTATATCACTACCCTCAATAACCTGGCGGGACATTATGACGCGGTGGGTCAGTACGCCAAAGCGGAACCGCTTTATATCCGCGCGCTGAACCTGCGGAAAACCTTACTGGGAGAAAGTCATCCGAGTTATGCCCTGAGCCTGAATAACCTCGCCGTATTGTACCAGGAGATGGGGCAATTCGCCAAAGCGGAACCGCTCTACCTGCAGGCGGCGCAGATCTGGAAAAAAGCGATGGGTACCCAGCATGCCGACTATGCGATGTGCCTCAATAATATGGCCGCTCTTTATGAAGACATGCAGCAATATGCCAAAGCGGAACCCCTTTACCTGCAGGCAAAGGATATCCGGAAAAATACATTGGGCGAGAACCACAATGATTACGCCATGAGCCTGAACAACCTCGCGGGACTCTATGCCAAACAGGGGGATTATAAAAAAGCGGAGCCCCTGTTGCTGCAGGCCAAAGAGATCTGGAAGAAAACACTGGGAGTGAATAATCCCACCTACGCATTAAGCCTGAACAATGTGGCGGCGCTCTACCGGAAAGCGCAGATAAAATACCCCGAAGCGGAACAGTTCTACCTGCAATCGCTGGACCTGCGTAAAAAAATCCTCGGCGATGAGCACCCGCTTACGGCTTCTACGGAGAATGACCTTGCCTTGTTGTATATGAATATGGGACTGCCGCAGAAAGCGGCGCCCCTGTTTGTAACCAGCAGCCGGGCGGTGATGCATAACCTGCTCGTCACCTTCCCGGTGCTGTCGGAAAAGGAAAAGGGGAATTATATCGGGGAGAACCTCATTTTCAATGACTGCAACAGCAGCTTTATATTCCTTTATCCGCGGGCTTCGCAGGTTACGGCGAAAAACAATATCGACCTGCAGTTATTTTTTAAATCATTGTCGCTGGCCGATACCCGCAACATGCTGGATGCGATCCGCAGCAGCAAGGACACCGCGCTGAAGAGACTCTTTGATAACTGGCAATCGGTAAAGTCGGTCCTGGCCAAACAATACAGCCTGCCCGCGACACAGCGGATGAAAGACCTGGCGCAGAAAGAAGCGGAATCCGAAAACCTGGAAAAAGAACTGAGCCGGCGCTCCGCCGCATTCCGGCAGCAACAGTCGTCCCTGCAGGTTTCGATGAAAGACGTACAGCAACAACTGGCCGAAGACGAAGCGGCCATCGAGTTCGTCAGTTTCCGTTTGTTCAATAAAAAAAACACAGACAGCATCATTTATGCCGCGTATGTATACCGTAAGCGCGACAGCATCGCTTCTTTTGTCCCCCTGTTTGAAGAAAGACAGTTGCAGCGGCTGCTCGACAGCGCGGGTAAAACAGCCACCGGGATCGCGGGAAAATTCTACAGGGGCGTTGACATAAAAGAAAGAAACGCATCCACGCTGGTGGCTTCCCTCTATAACCTGGTATGGCAGCCGCTGGAACCCCTGCTCCGGGATGTAAAAACCGTTTCCTATTCCCCCTCCGGGAAATTATACGGGGTAGCCTTTCATGCCCTGCGGGTTGATAGTAACACCCTGCTGATGGATAAATATCATTTGCGGCAATTTACCAGTACGCGGCAGGTGGCATTGAAAAGCGGCAGTAACCAGTTTGCAAAGCCACTGGGCATCGCCCTGTTCGGGAATGCCGACTTTACCATGGACAGCGCGCAAATAGCCGGGATGCGGGATTCGGGAAAGCAGGAGGATGATTATACGGCTTCGCTCCGCACCCCGCCCACACGGGGAGAAGGGAATACGGGCGGCTGGCCCGAACTGCCGGGTACGGCTGATGAAGTGAAAAAGATCGGCGACCTGTTCAGGCAGGGCAAGCTTGACGTTAAAACATTTGTGCAGCAAAGCGCGTCGGAGGAAAAATTAAAAGCCCTGAGCGGTCATTCCCCGCAGGTACTGCATATCGCCACCCATGGTTTCTTTTTGCCTGAAAAAATAAAATCCGCAAACGAAGACGGTATCGGAAGAGGGAATACCTATTCGCTGGCCAACGATCCTTTGCTGCGCAGCGGGCTGATCCTTTCCGGCGGAAATTATGTATGGAGCGGGAAAGCGCCCATCGAGGGCGTGGAAGACGGCATCGTTACGGCCTATGAGATTTCGCAACTGAACTTAAGCAATACCGAGCTCGTGGTGCTCAGCGCCTGCGAAACGGCGCTGGGGGATATCAGGGGAACCGAAGGCGTGTTTGGTTTGCAGCGCGCCTTCAAGATGGCCGGTGTAAAGAAAATGATCGTCAGCCTCTGGCAGGTGCCCGATAAGGAAACGGCCGAACTGATGACAACTTTTTATTCCAACTGGCTAAAGGGACAGTCCATCGAAGACGCTTTCGGCCGCGCACAGGCGGAGATGCGGAAAAAATACCCGCCGTTTTACTGGGCGGCCTTTGTGCTGGTGGAATAAACGCCCATTTTCACGAAACCAAATTCCGACATACCCTGTTTTTGGTATTGTTTTATAACCATAAGATAACGTAACTTAAATAGCACAAACAAGCCAGCAATCACAGATGCCGCTCCGCATTCTACTTACAGCCTTTTTATTTCTTCCCTTACGCTCCTTTGCGCAGACGTATAAGGAGCTTGACCGGCAATTAACCGAACTTTTTAAACAGGGGAAATTTGCTGACGCGATACCCGTTGGTGAAAGGGCCGTGGAGGAAGCCCGTAAAACCGTCGGAGAAAACCATGTTGACTTTGTCAATAGTATCGATCATCTCGCCGTGATTTATTCCCGAAACGGGCTCTTTGAAAAAGCAGAACCCCTGAACCTGCAGGCGGTGGATATCCTAAAACGGATTACCGGGGATACCAGTGAACGGTATATCAACAGCCTGAATTACCTGGCGGAATTATACCAGAAAATGGGGAAGTATGATTACGCGGAACAGTTTTTCAAAAAAGCGCTGGAGATCCGGAAATTAAAATTAGGGGAGGACAACCCCGATTATGTCTATTATTTCAGCTCGCTGGCCAATTTTTATACCGATATCGGCCAGTATGAAAAAGCGGAACAGCTTTACCTGCGGCAGAAAGAACTGATGGGAAAAGCCTGGGGAACCGACGACCCTGATTATGCCAGAAGCCTGAACTCGCTCGGGTATCTTTATTTCATGATGGGATTATATGACCGGGCGGAACCCCTTTTCCTGGAAACCATGCAGATCAGGAAAAAAGTTCTGGGGGATTCCACTATGGATTATGCGCAAAGCCTGAATAATCTCGGAACCCTGTATTCCACCATGGGCCAGCTTAAAAAAGCGGAGCCGCTGATCCTTGAAGCCATCCGCATCGTAGAAAAGCTCCTGGGTAAAGACCACCCCGAAAGCGTCCGGTTCCTGAACAGCCTTGCCATTATTTACCAGCGCCAGGAACAATACAACCAGGCGGAAACTTTATATACCCGGTCGCGCAACATTAAGAAAACTGAAGTTGGCGATAAACATTATGAATACGGCATTTGTACCAACAACCTGGCCTCGCTTTATAATGATATGCATGAATACCGGAAAGCCGAAGCCCTTTATCTCGAAGCAAACCGGATCTGGGAATCCCTGTACGGGAAGAACCACCCTGCTGTGGCCACCAGCCTGAACAACCTGGCCACGGTATACTTTGGCATGAAAGAATATAAAAAAGCGTTCCAGTACATGGAGGAAGCCACGGCGATCCGTGAAAAGATCCTGGGTGAATACCATCCCGATTTTGCCAACGCGCTGGAAAACCTGATGAATTTTCACCTCGACTTGCGCGAATACGATAAGGCAGCGCCTTACCTCGTACGTAATGGCGCCATCATTGTTCATAATCTGCGCAACCTGTTTACGGTGTTATCGGAGAACGAAAAATGGGATCAGATCACGCATACAAAATCCATTACGGAAAGCGGCAGCAGTTATTTGTATAATTACCCGGCGGCAGGCAATGATGTCCGGCGGGCGATCTTTGAAGTGGAATTGTTTTTTAAATCGCTGGCGCTGGCCGATACCCGCAATATGCTGGATGCCGTGCTGCACAGCCGGGACACCGTGGTGCAAAAACTATTTCATGAATGGCAGAACAACA
>CAYNSL010000107.1:0-4482 GCA_964399755.1 uncultured Chitinophaga sp.
CAAAGGCCACGAAGAACAACCAGAACACCCATTGCTGCTCCTTTAAACCGAGGGCGGCATGGTAAAATGAATCGATGGAAAAAGAATGCAGGGGCGTGCGGGCATATACGTAGAGGATACCAATCAGCATGAGCAGGGATCCGACGAACGTGTAGATAAAGAATTTAAAAGTGACGGGAATCCTTTTTTCTCCTCCCCATTGCGAACAGAGGAAATACATGGGGATCAGCGCCAGTTCCCAGCAAAAATAAAAGAGCAGCGCGTCCATAGAGAGGAATACGCCCATCATCCCCGCCTGCGCCAGCAGCATCAGGGCAAAAAAGTTATGCGCGTTGGAATAAGAACGGTTTCCCGTGGCCAAAAATACCAGCGGGTACGCCACCGCGTTCAGGAGACAGAGCAATTGTCCCATCCCGTCGAGCTTCAGCGAAAAACTGCTGTTCAGCGCCGTGAGCCAGTCCGCATCGAACTGCAGGTACTTCGCTTCTTTCAGTACCGTTACCCCCAATACCGAAACCACCAGCGTAACCAGCACGGAAAAAAAGCTCCAGGAACGTACCGCTTTCTCATCCTTGATAAAGAAAGCCGCCAAACCGGTGAGCAGGGGAACCAATATCAGTAAAAGCGCAATCATATTATTTTCTCAAAAAGAATTGAATGATAAATATCAGCAGCATGCCCAGTACCATCAGCAGCACATAGCTGCCCACCTGCCCGCTTTGCAGCAGGCGGAGCTGGCGGCTACCGTAGTTCACAACCCTCCCCACCCCGTTCACCAGCCAGTCGATGACGGAACGCTCCATCACCGAATTAAAGAAACCGGCCAGTTTATGCAGCGGCTTTACGATGATATTATCATACAGTTCGTCAACATACCATTTGTTCTCGAGTACTTTTCCAAAACCGCCCGCCTCGCTGCGGCGGTAGTTCCGGAACAGGAACCAGGCCGCCCCGATCATCACCAGCACCAGTACCGTAGATAAACCCATCAGCATATATTCCGTTGAAGCGGTTACCGCATGGCCCTCGTGAACCGGGATTACCGGTGAAAGAAAGGCCCCGATGCGGTCGCCGCCTTTCATAAATACATCGGGAATTCCCACCCAACCGCCGGCAACCGATAGTACCATCAGTATGATCAGCGGGATGGTCATCGCCGGCGGGCTTTCATGCAAATGATGTTTCTGTTCTTCCGTGCCCCTGAAGGTACCGGTGAACGTGATGAACAATAAACGGAACATGTAGAAAGCCGTTAGCAGCGCCGCGAAAAGGGCGATGCCGTAAAATACCGGGCTCTTCATATATGCGCCGAGCAGGATGGCGTCCTTCGAAAAGAAACCGCTGAACGGCGGGATCCCCGCTATGGCGATACAGCCTATCAGGAATGTAATGAATGTGATCTTTAGTTTTTTGCTCAGTCCGCCCATATTGCGGATATCCTGCTCCCCGCCCATCGCATGTATTACGCTGCCGCTGCCCAGGAACAGGAGTGCCTTGAAGAATGCGTGCGTCATCACGTGAAATACGGCCGCTACATAAGCGCCGGTGCCCAGGGCCAGGAACATAAAGCCGAGCTGGCTTACGGTGGAATAGGCCAGCACTTTTTTAATATCGTTTTGTTTGAGCGCGATCGTGGCCGCAAGCAGGGCCGTGGCGAGACCGGTAATGGCCACGATGTTCATGGTCAGGTCGGAGAGCGAATAAAGGAGATTGCTCCGCGCGATCATATAGATACCCGCCGTCACCATCGTCGCGGCATGGATCAGGGCCGACACCGGGGTGGGACCCGCCATCGCATCGGGCAGCCAGGTATATAAAGGAATCTGCGCGCTCTTGCCCGTGGCGCCGACAAATAATAATAATGTGATGATGGTAATATCAGCGCTTTTCAGTTTGGCCAGGTTTCCCGGGCTGAATACTTCGTTGAAGGAAACCGTTCCCAGTTTATTGATCAGCCAGAAAATGGCGATCAGGAAAGCCAGGTCGCCGATCCGGTTCATGATAAAGGCCTTGTTGGCCGCCTTATTGTAATCATTGTTCTTAAACCAGAAGCCGATCAGCAGGTAAGAGCAAAGTCCCACGCCCTCCCAGCCGATGAACATGATGACGAAATTGGCGCCCATCACCAGCAGCAGCATCGAGAACACGAATAGATTGAGGTATGCAAAATATCTTCCGAAATGCCCGGGCTTTTCCCCGTTCATATAAGAGGCCGAATACACGTGAATCAGGAATCCGACGCCCGTGATGATCAGCAGGAACAGCGATGACAGGGCGTCAACCTGGAAGGCAAAGGGAATATGGAGTTTGCCCACCGATATAAAATCAAAATACGTGGCCACATGCGAGTTGCCTTCCTTTACCTGCATAAAAACCCAGATGCTCATGATAAAGGAGGCCAGGATCGTTCCGCAACCCACCAGGCTGATCATCGGTTTGGACAGGTAATTTCGTCCCAGTCCGGTGACCAGGAAACCAACCAGCGGGAACAGCGGTATCAGGTAAACTATCTGGAGAGCGTTCTGCATAATTATAATTCGATCCCTCATCCCCCGTGGAGGATGGAGGGGACTAGTGTTTTAATCGGTTCAGGAAGTTTACATCCACCGAATGAATATTCCGGTACATCATCACGATGATAGCCAGTCCCACGCTTACTTCGGCCGCCGCCATCACCATGATAAAAAATACAAACAGCTGCCCGTCCGTACCCGCCGCCGCATTGGCCGCCGCCGCTTTCAGGTGGTGCATTTTCGAAAAAGCCACCAGCAACAGGTTCACCGCGTTTAGCATCAGTTCTATGCACATAAAGATGATGATGGCGTTGCGACGTGTGAGCACCCCCACAATCCCGATGGAGAACAGGGCGATGGACAGGAATATGTAATAATTTATTGGCATTTATTTATTGCTATGAGCTATGAGCCTTGAGCTTTGAGCAGCGTTTACTGTACCGGCCCGGGCATAAAGTTTTATTACTCTTTTTTTCCAATCACCACGGCGCCGACCATCGCGCTCAGGAACAACACGCTGCTGATTTCAAAAGGCACCACATACGTGCTGAACAATGCTTTTCCCAGATTTTTGATCAGCCCGATCTCACCGCCCACCAGTTCGGCCTGCTGTTGCTTCAGGTCGCTGTCTTTCAAAGCCGCCACCAGCACCAATAATAAACAGCCCCCCGCCACGGCTCCCGCCATTTTCAGCCAGCGGTTCTTTTGCGGTTCGGTTTCACGGGTCAGGTTCATCAGCATGATCACGAACAGGAACAGGACCATGATGGCCCCCGCGTATACGATGATATTCACGATCGCCAGGAACTGCGCATTCAGTAAAATATAATGTGCGGAAATGGAAAAGAAGGTTACAATCAGCCAGAGTACGCTGTGCACCGGGTTGCGGCTGGTGATCACCATCAGGGCGCTGAACAATGCCACTACCGACAGAAACCAGAATAAAATTTGCGTGATACCCATTTCTTATAAGCCGTTGTTCGTTCTTCAGTTTTTGGTTGCCTTTTCTCCCAGCGCCTGCTGATACCCTTCCGGGTCATCGACCGGGTGCGGGATCAGCAGGTCTTCCTTCTTATAGATAAAACCCTGCCGCCCGTAATTCGCGGGGGCGAAGGTCTGTGATAAATAAATTGCGTCTTTCGGGCAGGCCTCTTCGCAGAGCCCGCAGAAAATGCAGCGCAGCATATTGATCTCGTAGCGGGCCGCGTATTTTTCTTCGCGGTACAAATGCGATTCCTCCGGCAGCCGCTCGGCCGCTTCCATCGTGATCGCTTCCGCCGGGCAGGCCACGGCGCAGAGCCCGCAGGCGGTGCAGCGTTCGCGGCCTTCTTCATCGCGGTTCAGCACATGCAGCCCGCGGAAAACTTTTGAAAAAGATCTTTTCTGCTCGGGGTAATTGATCGTCGCCTTCTTTTTGAACAGGTGGCTCAGCGTAATGCCCATCCCTTTAAGGATATTCCATAGGTAAAGCTTTTCCACCCAGGTCATGGGTTTCCGGTTTACCTGTATTGAACGCCCTGTTAATTGCATACCGTGATCCTGTTTTTAAAATTTCGCAAATATATATTTAATGTGCCCAATCCGCCCCTGATTTCAAATACATCATATCATCACAAATTCATTCACCACGCCCCCCCGGAATGCATCCGGGGCACATTCATCATATCACCCCGGATTGTATCCGGGCACATTCATTATATCACCCCGGATTGTATCCGGGGCTACCGATATTCGACCCCTACGGGGTCGCGCGCCATCCTGATCCATTTTTGCCTGCATTCAATAGCCGGTATCGGATGAATGGCAGGCTGGCGTGAATATATTTTTCAATGAGCATGTTATATCATCATCAATTTTCATTTTCCATCCCCTACTAGCCACCTGATAGCCATCGGGTCCCCATTCCTCCATTAGCTATTCCCCACCAGCCAAAATCATTTCTTCAGCCACAAAATCACCGCTGCCGTAA
>CAYNSL010000107.1:4582-11127 GCA_964399755.1 uncultured Chitinophaga sp.
CTATTCCCCACCAGCCAAAATCATTTCTTCAGCCACAAAATCACCGCTGCCGTAATGACCATGTTCGCCAGGGCCAGCGGAATCAATTTTTTCCATCCCAGTTTCATCAGCTGGTCGTACCGGAAGCGGGGGATTGTCCACCGGATCCAGATAAAGACAAACAGGAAGAAAAAGGTTTTGGCCATCAGGGCCGCAAATCCCAATATCGTAAGCAGGTTGGGCGAAAGTCCCCATTTGGTTTCATCCACGAAGGGAAGGATATCATAGCCGCCAAAGAACAGGGTGGCCATCACCGCGCTGCTGATAAACATATTGATGTATTCGGCAAAGAGGTAAAAACCGAGCTTCATCGAGGAATACTCCTGGTGGTAACCGAAATTCAGTTCATTCTCCGCCTCCGGCAAATCGAAGGGCGTGCGGTTGCATTCGGCCAGCGCGCAGATAAAAAAGATCAGGAAACCCAGGGGCTGCAGGATCACGTTCCAGATATTGTTTCCCTTTACCTGCGTCTCTACGATCCCGCTCATCTGCAGCGTACCGCTGAGCATCAGCACTGCGATCAGCGCCATGCCCATGGCCAGTTCGTAAGAAATCATCTGTGAAGCGCCGCGGATAGCCGCCAGCAAAGAGAATTTATTATTGGAAGCCCAGCCGCCGATCATGATGCCGTATACGCCCAGACTAACCACGCCGAAAATATAAAGGATGCCGATATTGATATCGGCGATCTGCAGCGACACATCCCGGCCAAACAGGTGCAGGCTCCCGCCCCAGGGAATGACGGCGCTGGTGAGCGTGGCCGTGATCATGGCCAGCGAGGGGCCCAGTATGAAAAGGAAACGGGAGGAAGCCAGCGGGATGATCTCTTCCTTGAAAAATAATTTGCCGCCATCGGCCAGCGGTTGTAAAATTCCAAAGGGACCGGCCCGGTTCGGGCCACGGCGGTCCTGCAGCCAGGCCGCCACTTTTCGCTCGGCATAGGTTGTGTACATCGCGATCACCAGGGAAAGCGTGATGATCAGCGCAACCAGGATGAATTTCTCCAGGACCAGCCACCAGTCAAGCGACAGTAGATACATGGTTCAAAAATTATTGATCGTTCTTCTCAAAAGTTTTACTTGTAGCCGGTCCTTCGATCCGGCTCAGGTCAACCGACGGATCATTCACGTCGCTCACGTCGTGAATATTCATCAGCAATTTCGGCGCCCTGCCGCCCATCACTTCGGCCACGGTTTCCTTTGGTTTTACCAAACCCGGGTATTTGCCCTGCGCGATCACCGAATGCCGGTTGATATTCGTTAATCCGTCAATCACCCAGTCGTTTATATGCTTCTTCTCGAAACGGCAGGTATTGCAGATCCAGCCCGGTTTACCGTCGTAGCTCTGTACTTCACCCCATTCGTCTTTTCTCGCGGTTACCCGCAGTATCTCATCGCCCCGCTGCCAGAGCGTAACCTTGCCACAGCATTTATCGCAATCGCGGTGGGCGTCCATCGGCTTGGTAAACCAAACCCTGTTTTTAAAGCGGAAGGTTTTATCGGTAAGCGCGCCCACCGGGCACACATCAATCATATTACCGCTGAAATCGTTGTCGATCGCTTTCGAGATATAGGTGGATATTTCCGCATGATCGCCCCGGTCGAGGATGCCATGCACCCGCTTATCCGTCAGCTGGTCGGCCACATAAGTGCAGCGGTAACAGAGGATGCAGCGGGTCATGTGCAATTGAATATAAGGTCCGATATCTTCCAGTTCGAATACTCTTTTCTGAAAATCAAAGCGGCTGGCTTCCTTGCCGTGTTCATAGCTCAGGTCCTGCAGGTGACATTCGCCGGCCTGGTCGCAAACGGGGCAGTCGAGCGGATGGTTGATCAGTAAAAATTCCACCACGCCGTTACGGGCATCCAGCACTTTGTCGCTGGTGATATTTTTCACCACCATCCCGTCCATTACATTGGTGCGGCAGCTGGCCACCAGTTTGGGCATGGGGCGCGGATCTGCCGCGGAACCCGCCGCTACTTCCACCAGGCAGGTGCGGCATTTACCGCCGCTGCCCTGCAACTTGCTGTAATAGCACATCGCGGGGGGTGTTACCTCGCCGCCGATCCGGCGGGCCGCATTGAGGATCGTTGTTCCCGGTTCGACTTCAATGGTAATGTTGTCGATGGTGACTTTGAGTAATTTTTTTTCTTCTGCCATAAAATGTTTCTCGCAAAGACGCCAGGATTTCGCCAAGACGCCAAGCTCATAAATTGTTTACAATCCGGTGTATTCCATTTTTTATTAAAGGGACATTAAAATTCACCAATAATCCAAGTTTTAAATTTGTCAACCTCAAATATGTTAATACCTGTTTATAATGAACGTCCGCTAATTCTTCTACTGATTTAAACTCGAGGATAATTTTATTCCCGGCAATAATATCCGGTATAAATCCGATCCCCATATCTACTCCCTCATGAATTACCCTTATTCCTTTTTGCCGGTCTATATCAATGCCTGTTTTTTGCCATTCGTAATAAAATATTTCCTCATAAACGCTTTCAAATAATCCGGCTCCATACTGTTGATGGATTTTAAAACAAATGTCCACCGCAATTTTTGCTAATTCATTCTCTGTCATATACTGCGTCTTTGCGGTATTCTTTGCTGTCTTTGCGTGAAACCATACTATGCCGTCACCGCAATCTTTAACGGGTCAGCATAACCGGCCAATCCGTAATTTCTCCGTTGCGCATCATCGGGATTTGTAATATGCCATTCGAATTCATCCCGGAAATGCCGGATCGCCGCCGCCACCGGCCAGGCCGCCGCATCGCCCAGCGGGCAGATCGTATTGCCTTCGATCTTCCGCTGAATATCCCACAACAGGTCGATATCGCTCATCTTTCCCTTTCCCGTTTCGATATTCCACAATATTTTTTCCATCCAGCCGGTGCCTTCGCGGCAGGGCGAGCATTGCCCGCAGCTCTCGTGCCGGTAAAACCGCGCGAGCGTGTAGGTATGTCTCACCACACACTGGCTGTCGTCCAGCACGATAAACCCGCCGGAACCCATCATCGAACCGGTTTGAAAACCGCCGTCGGCCAGGCTTTCATAGGTCATCATCCGGGTTTCGCCCTTCGCCGTTTTCAGTATTAGGTTGGCCGGTAAAATGGGAACGGAGGAACCGCCCGGAATGCAGGCTTTCAGTTTTCGCCCGTTGGCGATGCCGCCGCAGTATTCGTCGCTGTATATGAATTCTTCCACGCTGATGGCCATATCGATCTCGTATACGCCCGGTTTTTTGATATTCCCGCAGGCAGAAATAAGTTTGGTGCCCGTTGATTTGCCCGTGCCGATTTTCGCATAGGCATCACCGCCATCATTGATAATCGGTACCACGGCTGCGATCGTCTCTACATTGTTTACCACGGTCGGGCAATCCCATAATCCTTTTACTGCCGGGAAGGGTGGTTTGATCCGCGGGTTGCCGCGTTTGCCTTCGAGTGATTCAAGCAGGGCCGTTTCCTCGCCGCAGATATAGGCGCCGGCGCCGCGGTGTACATAGATCTCGCAATCGAAGCCGCTGCCTAAAATATTTTTACCCAGCCAGCCGTTTTTCTTTGCTTCCGCGATGGCCTGGTCAAGAATGTCAACGATCCAGTCGTATTCCCCGCGTATATAGATATAGGAACGGTTGGAACCCAGCGCAAATGATGAAGTGATCATCCCTTCGATCAGCAGGTGCGGGATAAATTCCATCAGGTAGCGGTCTTTAAAGGTGCCGGGCTCTGATTCGTCGGCATTGACCACCAGGTAACGCGGTACACCCGCCGGTTTGGCCAGGAATCCCCATTTCATACCGGTGGGGAAGCCGGCGCCACCGCGGCCGCGCAGCCCGCTTTTCTTCACTTCTTCGGTTACCTGGTCAGGCGTCATCGTCTTCAACGCCTTCTCCACGCTGCGGTAACCGCCTTCGCGGCGGTACACATCGTACAGCCGGATGTTCTCTACATGCGCTTTTTCCAATAATAATTTCCTTGCCATTTGAAAAACTTTGAGCGATGAGCTGCCGGCTCCCGCTGCTTCTTCAACTTTTATCTGTTATCTGATCAACTTTTATCTATTTCACGGCCTGTCTTGCAAACAATAACCACCGCTTTCCCTTTTTCACCCACACTTCGAGCACTTTCAAATGAAAATCGCTGGTGCTCCCGTTCAGCGTTGCCCGGATATCCGCGATAAACCGCACACTCGCCAGGCTGCCATTCATGGATATGCTGATGCTGTCTTCTTTAAAACTTCCATAGGCGATATACCCTGTTTCCAGGTGGCTGATCATATCATTTTTCGATTCGATCCATCCGTTGCTGTGACCGTAGGTCAGGGCCCTGTCCGTTTGCTGGTTGATCGAAACCGTATTGCGGCTGACCAGGGCCTGGTGAAATTCCTTCATGGTCGCTGTCAGTTTCTCCGCATCGGTCTGCGCCCGAACGGCGACGGTCATGATTAAAAGAACTATGGTCGCAAGCCGCTTCATGCCTTAGTTTTTCGCAGCCGCGTTTTTCCGGCATTCTTCGATCACCGCGTCCACTTTCTCTTTGGTCAGGTGCTCGCGGTAATGCCTGCCCAGCTGCATCATCGGTGCATAGCCGCAGGCACCCAGGCATTCCACCGTTTTCAGCGTAAACAGTCCATCCGCGGTGGTTTCGCCCGGGCGTATGCCCAGCCGGTCATAAATATATTTTATGATATCATCGCTCCCGTTCAGCATGCAGGGCCCGGTCTGGCAGACTTCGAACATGTATTTACCCACCGGTTTCAGGTTGTACATGCTGTAAAATGTGGCCACTTCATACACTTCAATCGGCTCCAGTTTCAGGAGCGAGGCCACATAATCCATGGTTTCGGGGCTCAGCCAGCCGCCGGCTTCTTTCTGCGCCAGGTGCAGCACGGGCAGCAGTGCGCTCTTGTGCTTCCCTTCGGGGTAGCGTTGCACGATGTCCGCCACTTCTTTTAATATATTATCCGGGAATTTCATCAAATCATTATTTTTTCTAAGCGTCCAGTTCCCCCGCAATTAAATTCAGGCTGCTCATCGTCATGATCGCGTCGCTCAGCATGGAACCCTTTGTCAGTTCTTCGAAAGCCTGGTAATAAATAAAACAGGGCCGGCGGAAATGCAAACGGTAGGGTGTGCGTCCTCCGTCGCTGATCAGGTAATAACCCAGTTCCCCGTTGGCCGCTTCAATGGCATGGTATAATTCGCCCGGGGGGATCTTCGTTTCGCCCATGATGATCTTGAAATGCCAGATCAGCGCTTCCATTTTCGTATATACATCCTTCTTTTCCGGGAGGTAATACTCGGGTACGTCGGCATGGAATACTTCCGCTTCCGCGCCTTTGAATTCCTGCACTTTCCGATAAGCCTGCTCGATGATGCTGAGGCTCTCCCACATTTCCTTACCCCGCACCAGCCAGCGGTCGTAATTGTCGCCCGTTGTGCCTACCGGTATGTTGAACTGAAAATCTTCATAACTGCTGTAGGGCGTATGCACGCGCACGTCATAATCCACGCCCGCGGCGCGCAGGTTGGGACCGGTGAACCCGTAGTTCAGCGCCCTTTCGGCGCTGATGGCACCCGTGCCCTGTGTGCGATCGATAAATATGCGGTTGCGCTGGAACAGGTTTTCAAATTCACGGAGCACGCGGGGATATTCTTTCAGGAATTTCTCCAGTTTGCGGAAGGCGATATCATTGAAGTTGCGCTCAAACCCGCCGATGCGGCCGATATTGGTAGTGAGCCTCGACCCGCAAACCTCTTCGTAGATCTCGTAGATCAGCTCGCGGTACTGCATTACGTAAAGAAAACCCGTATAGGCGCCCGCATCCACGCCCACGATCGAGTTGCAGATCAGGTGATCGGAGATCCGGGCCAGTTCCATGATGATGACGCGGAGATAATCCACCCGCTTGGGTATTTTGATCCCCAGCAGTTTCTCGCAGGTGAGGTGCCAGCCCATATTGTTGAGCGGCGAAGAACAATAGTTGAGCCGGTCGGTGATCGGGGTTACCTGGTATAGCGGGCGGCGTTCCGCGAGTTTTTCAAAGGCCCGGTGAATATACCCCACGGTTTGCTCCGTAGATACGATCCGTTCGCCGTCGAGTTCCAGCACATTCTGGAATACACCGTGCGTGGCCGGGTGCGTGGGACCCAGGTTCAGCGTCGTTGTGGTTTTCTCGATGCTGCCTTCCGGTAATTTGATATGATGCTCCGACATCTGTTAATTATGTTGAACCCCGAAGGGTTGTTCATTCATTTACTCATTTCCACCCGTCTTCGCTCACTCATCCGTGCAGATATATCCACATTTCTCTCCTAACCCCTTCCAAACATCTCATCATCCTTGTCAACCCGGCTCTGGTCTTCCAGCGGGTATTCTTTCCGCAGGGGGAAATAATCCATTTCATCCACATTCAGGATGCGTTTCAGTTTGGGGTGCCCGACAAAATTCACCCCGAAAAAATCATAGGTCTCCCGCTCCATCCAGTTAGCGGCGGAA
>CAYNSL010000108.1:0-10958 GCA_964399755.1 uncultured Chitinophaga sp.
CCTCCAGGCATTGCACTCCCGGGAGAGCTGTGAGATGTCTACCTGAACCATGGCATAAAAATTTAAGAATGAAATAATAAAGAACCTTTCGCATTTCGCGGGGTGCCGGATGGTATAGGTGGGTTTGAAGGACAGGGGTAAATTAGTGCCAATTTCCCGAAAAAACAAGGATTTCAGGTTCCTATTTATTAAATTAAAATGCACAGTTGTGCCGGGATAAACTTTTAGGAATCAGGGAGCCCGATCCCGGCCGGCCGAACCCATAAAATGGATAACTTGCCCCCGTGATCGCTCCGGCCACCATACAGCAAATACTGAGCCGCATCGATATCATCGATGTGATCGGGGGCTTCGTAAAACTGAAAAAAAGGGGCGCGAATTATCTTGGTCTTTGTCCCTTTCACAATGAGAAAACCCCGTCTTTCACAGTTTCACCTTCCAAGGAGATCTATAAATGTTTCGGTTGCGGCCGCAGCGGCAATACGGTCAGCTTCATCATGGAGCATGAAAAGTACAGCTACCCGGAAGCGCTGAAATGGCTGGCCAATAAGTATGGTGTGGAAGTGGAGGAAACCTACCAGTCGGATGAACAGCGTCAGCAGGTATTGGCGGCTGACAGCCTTTTTATCATCAACGCTTTTGCGCAGCAATTCTTTACCCATTCCCTTTTTGATACCGAAGAAGGAAGGGATATCGGTCTGGCTTATTTTAAAGAGCGAGGATTCCGCGAAGACATCATCCGCAAATTCCAGCTGGGGTATGCGCCCGAAGCCCGGGACGCATTTACCCGCGAGGCCCTGGCCAAACAATACAATCCCGATCTCCTGGTCAAATCAGGGCTGGTGGTAAACAGGAACGAACAGTTGTCGGATAATTACAGGGGACGGGTGATCTTTCCCGTACACAACCACAGCGGCAAAGTGCTGGGTTTCGGGGCCCGTATCCTCAAAGCCTCGGAAAAATCGCCCAAGTACATCAATACCCCCGAAAACGAGATCTATATCAAGAGCAAGATCCTTTACGGGTCTTATTTCGCCCGGCAGGCCATCGATAAAGCCGGGGAATGCTGGCTGGTGGAAGGTTATACCGATGTGATTTCCCTGCACCAGGCCGGTATCGAGCATGTAGTGGCGTCGGGCGGCACTTCGCTGACGGTCGACCAGCTGCGGCTGATTAAAAAATATACGGATAACCTCACGATCGTGTACGACGGCGACCCGGCCGGGGTAAAAGCGGCCCTGCGGGGGCTTGACCTGGCACTTGAAGAAGGGCTGAACGTGAAACTGGTGCTGATACCCGACAATGAAGACCCTGACAGTTACGTGCACAAGGCAGGCGCCGCGGCTTTTACCGATTTCGTGAAAAAGAACAAAAAAGATTTTGTGCTTTTTCAGCTGGAAGTGGCCTTGCGGGATGCCGGGGCGGATTCCCAGAAGAAATCCGCGGTGGTCAACCAGATCGCCGAAACCATTTCCCGGATCAACAAGGCCGAAGATTTTACACGGCAGCAGGATTATATCAAGCAATGCTCCGAGCTCCTGAAAATTGATGAAGCCGGGCTCCATTCGCTGGTGAATAAATTCATCCGCGACCGGATCGCCGCCATGGAACGGAAAATGCCCGCCGAACAGGCGCGTGAAATAGAGGAGAATGCCCGGCAGGCCGAAGCGGCGGATTTCGACGACGCCACTTTCAACCTGCTTTTCAAAGATGAATTGCAGGAGCGCGAAGTGGCACGCCTGCTGCTGGAATATGGCAGCAGGAAAAAAGAGGGGGAAGAATATATGGCCGATCATATTTTCCGCGAGCTGATGGACGAATCCCTGATCGATAACCGGGATATCCTGCACCTGCTCTCCGTTTTCCGCGGTATTTACCGGGAAAACCCGGCCGCGGCCACCCCCAATTATTTTATCTACCATCCCGACCAGCAGGTAAGCGCCCTTGCCGTTGCCCTGCTCAATTTTCCCTACGAGGAAAGTGAACACTGGCGCCGCGAATTCAGCCAGTCAACGGGCTACCAGCCCCGCCTCTTCGAACAGTCTTATGAGGATTTTATCAGTACGGTGGCAAAGGACAATAAGGACAAATTACTGGCTTACCTGAAAATGGACGAGGATACCACGCAGGAAGCCATCGATTCCGCGATCAGTTACCTCAAGCTCCGGAAAATAAAACGCTTATTGCTCGAAAACCAGCTTGACCTGGAGAAACAGCATACGGAGGAAGAATTCCATATTCTGCACCAGACCCACGACCATTTAAAAAAGATGGAAAGGGAACTGGCGGCGAAAGCCGGGGCGGTTATTATCCGTTGAAAAATATTACTAAGTGGAAACACCAGCAGCCGGCTTCAATAAGCTTTTCTATTCCTGTAAATTGTATTATGAGTTTATCGGGTATCGTAAAACTCCGATGTTGAAAAATTAGTTGATAGAATATGATGGTGGCGAATAAAAAATGATGTAGCTTAGCGTTTCACCAGCGGCATATTCCGGCTGCTGTATCATCCACGATCCAATTTACTCTGAAGAATTTCCCGGCTTTATTAGTTGTCAGGTTCAATATTCGAATGGATTTCCCGGCCGCATCAATGGCATGCAGATCCGTTACGTAAGATGATTTAAGTATGTATGGAAACAAAACAGCAACAAGCCACCTATGCCGGCTGCATCTCTCCTTACCATTATATTTTTAATCAATAACCATTAACATTTAAATCTTAGGACATGAAAAAAACAAGTATCATCTTAACTTCCCTGCTGGCCGCCTGCCTGCTTTTTGTGAGCTGGAACAAAGCCCGGAAAGCCACCGGCGCCGTACACATCGGGATGGATTTTTGTTATGTACTTGACGGGAACAAAGTGATCCAGGTAGCCGATAAAGACAATGTGGTCATCACACCCTCGGGTAACGGCCATTACAAATGCAAGGCAAAAGATTTACCGAACAATTCCAGAAAAGGCGTTCAATGGGATTTCAGCAATACCGGTTATTTATGCGGAGTCGATTATGGTGTGGATGGACAGGAAGGCGTAACCGATGACTGGCAGAATACGGTAAGCGCAACCGGTAATGTTACCCTGCAGTGCCATCTGCATTAATAGCATTATTGCCCGTTAAACCTGGTATTTATTTATCCCCTGATTTTATCTGGTAAGGGGAATGGAAATTTTATAAGCGGAGCCGAGAAATCGACTCCGCTTTTTTCCTGTTTTCAGGTGCCTTACGAAAACTAAACCGCGCGCCTCCTCAAATTAATTACGGTAATGGAAAATTCCGGATCCACGCCTGGTAAACTGAAATGGCTGATAACCCTTTTCCTGCTTCTCCTCGGAATATCGGTGTCCGCCTATCTCCTGTACCACTACCTGCAGCTAACCGGTAACCAGGAAAATGCCCGGCATGATGTCTGTTCCGCCGTTTTTGGAAAAGGATGTGACGCCGCCCTGCAAAGTCCTGTATCCAGGCAATTGGGTCTGCCCCTTGCCGCCTGGTCGGTGCTTTATTACTTATCCATTGTTTTACTATTGGCCATTCCCGTTCTCTTCGGCCCTTCATTTAAGAAAAACGCGAACCTTTTTCTTTTCATGCTTACTGCTGCGGGCGTTGCCGTTGCATTGACCCTGCTGACCCTGATGCTCTTTAAGCCGGCGCTTTTTTGCCCCCTTTGTACCCTGCTGCATGCGGTCAATATCGGTTTGTTCTTTTTCCTGAACCGGGCCACCGCTTTCCGGGCAGGCCGGGTAATCCCTGAAATCAGGAAAAATCTGCATACGCTTTTCAGCGGCGGCATGAAAAAGCCGGAGACGCGCTGGAAGATTTTCGGGTTTATCTCCGCGGCAATCATACTCGCATCCTGTTACTTTGGCCTGGTCATTCTCACCACAGCGCCCTCCGATGACGATTCTGCCATGATCGATTCGGGACCGATCCTTGAAGAATTTTATTCGCAAAAAATCCGGTACATCCCGGTTTTGAACGACGACCCGGTTCTGGGATCAGCCGGAAGCCCGGTCAGTATTGTTGTGTTCACGGATTTTTATTGCCCATCCTGTAAACGATTTTATAAGGAGCTTGAACGGTTGATCAATAGCGGGAAAGGGAATTTCCGGGTTGTGTTTAAAAATTTTCCGCTCTCGACGGATTGCAACCGTTTTATCGATAAAAACCTGCATCCCGGCGCCTGCGAAGCCGCGCTGGCGGGAACAGCGGCATTCCGGCAGGGAAAATTCTGGGCCTTTCATGACAGCGTATTCAGCGCTGAACCCGGTAAATATTCAGATTTCCTGCACCTGATGGCCCGGAAATCGGGGCTGGATTCCGCAGCTTTTGATCAATTCCGGGCCGGTGAACAGGCCGCGGCAAAGATCAGGAATGACATCACGCTGGCGGCTTCACTGGGGATAGACGCCACCCCTTCTGTTTTCCTGAACGGGCGGCTGGTAACGGATATGCGTCCCGGCATCCTGCAGTTCCTGGTCAACCGTGAACTGGAACGGATCTCCCGGAAAGACAGCACGTCAAATACACATTAATGGTTTACATCTCCTGCAGCAGGAGGTCGCTGTAGGAATGGGTGATAAGATCCGCTTCCCGTATACCGAATGCATGGAGATAATGTTCGCATTGTTCCTTCAATTGCGTCGCTGAAAGATCCGCCAGTATATTTCCCGCTTCTATCTCCACGAAAGAGCCCAGTCCCGGTACATGGTCGATATGGAACTTTACATTACCGATATAATAGATTTCCCTGCTTTTACTAACCACCACTTTTATCCCGTAAGCCCGGGCTAAAACTTCCTTTAACCCGGCGGCGTCCTCCACTTTAACGAGCTGGAAAAGGGATTGTTTCGGACCGGACTGGTCGTTTCGTTCGTAATAGATAAGGTTATTTTCAAGATGGCCTTCACGGAGTTTGAGCCTGCCGGTCTTCGTGTTGAAATAAGTATCCGTCTGGTGATCCGTTCCTTTGAAGTCTGCGCCCTGCGTCAGCAGGTAATCACGAATAAGGGTCGCGTCGGCGCACCGGGCCTTGATCTCTATGTTGAGAAAGCTCATGGGCAATAATAAAAAAGGTTTGCTGAAGAAACAACAAACCTGAATACGATTGGAAAACCGGCATCCTATTCCGCCATGGCGGCCGAAGGTCTTTTGCGGCTCATGGCCACATCATCGCCCCGCATGCCATCGCAGCGGGTAAAGCGCATGGCCGTCCATACATGGTCCAGCTCAATACGCTCGATGCTTTCGTAACCTTCGCAGGTCAGCCGGTTCCAGCTGCACTCGCGGTTGAGGTCGGTTACGATCTTCGAGGTGGTCTTGGGATAAGCTACCCAGAACTTGGACTCCCCCTTCAGCGAAGGCATCACGTCTTTCAGGATGCCGTTGAGCTGGTTTTCATTAACGGCGAAAACCAGTGCAAAATCAATCTTCCGGCTTTTAAGCAGCGGGGTCATGTTTTTTGCGAAGGACAGCTTGCTGAATTGTTTCTCGATGGAGGAAGGCAAACCCTGGATTAGAAGATTCTTTTCGTCTGCCAGTTGTAACTTTTCAAGCACAGTTTGTGACATACCTGGTAACTGTTTTAGAGGTTACTGCCCGGGTCCCGGTTCGTGGGACTGTGCGGCAGAGTTCTCATAGCAGGGGATGGCAAAGGTACGGGTAAATACGGAGTATTTAAAGCATTTTCCCAATAAAAATCCCGTCCAGCAAGGCTTTGACGGGATTTAATGTCTGCAATCAATTTCGGAATCAGTTGTTTACAGGCTTATAATACTGGAGGGCCTCAGGCATATATTTTTCCAGTTGATCGATCCGCCTGCCCTCCGAAGGGTGCGTGCTGAGGAATTCAGGGGGTTTTTGACCGCTCCCGGCCTGTTCCATCCTTTGCCAGAGCGGAATGGCTTCCCGGGGATTATAACCCGCCATGGCAGCCCAGATCAGCCCGTAATGATCCGCTTCCAGTTCGTGCTTGCGTGAAAAGGGTAAAAGGACTCCCAGGGTGGCTCCTACACCAAAGGCAGTATAAAAGAGATTCTGGGTTTCCTGGGGTTTATTCGATAAAGCTACCTGAAGTCCCAGCCCCACCGCCTGCGCGCCCAGTGCCTGGCTCATTCTTTCATTGCCATGCTGGAAGATGGCATGGGATACTTCATGCCCCATCACCACGGCAAGGGCGGCTTCGTTCTGCGAAATGGGTAACAGTCCGTTATAGACGACGATTTTACCCCCGGGCATACACCAGGCGTTCACGGTTTTGTCATCGATGAGATTATATTCCCATTTATAGCCGTCCAGTTGGTTTGAAATTCCTTTGGAAGCATAATATTCCGTCACGGCACGCGTGATTCGCTGCCCCACCCTGTTTACCATTTCGGCGTCACGGTTGCCGGAAGCCCTCACTACTTTATTGGTGGATAGGAACTGGGTGTATTCACTGGCAGCCATGGTTTGCAGTTCGGATTCGGGGAGCAGCTTGAATTGCGAGCGTCCCGTAACGACATTCTTTGAACACGCGATCAGCAGCGCGCCCAGCAGGAAAAAAGAAGTGATCTGGCGTATCATACTTAATGTTTTAGCGATGACGAATTTTGCCGATGCCGGGTTGGACCATCAACAATTTTATAACAATCAAGTTACTATTTTTTTCTTTGCAGGAACTTGATCTTTAACAACGGGAATAATGATATTTCCCCATTACCGGGAAGGACCCGCACCCGCGTCGCGGCGTCGTTGCCTGCGGCGGTCGCGATGTTTGAGGATCGGCACTTTACTTTCACTGCCTTTGAGCAACCGGCCGATATTTTTCTGGTGTGTCAGCAGCACCATCAGGGCCACGGCGATGGCGAAAATGCGGTAAAGCGGATTATCGACATTGAATATGACAAGTATGAATACCGGGAAGGCGATACTGGCCAATATGGAACTTAGGGATACAAAACGGGTCAGGTAAAGCACCAGTACAAAAACACCCACGCAACTCAGCGCGGTCCAGGGCGATATCCCCAGCACCAGTCCGAACAGTGTGGCGACCCCCTTTCCTCCCCTGAATTCGGCCCAGATCGGGAAAATATGACCGATCACGGCGGCCAGTCCAAGTCCCGTTTGCAGGTTTTGAAGATTGATCTCGCTTTCAGCGTATTCGGGCAGCAAGAGGGCCAGTTTCACGGCAAGAATTCCCTTCAGCATATCGGTCACCATTACCAGCGTGCCCCATTTGGGACCCAGTACGCGGTAGGTATTGGTGGCGCCGGCATTGCCGCTGCCATAATCACGTATATCGATATCGAAAAAATAACGGCTGACCCAAACAGATGTGGGGATACTGCCAATCAGGTAAGCCAAAAGAATGAGAAGTAGTTCGTTCATAGAACCCTTTCAACCGGGATGGCAAAGTTAAGTAAAAATGTATCGGGGGAAACGCTAAATTAACGTGGGAGTAAAAATTTCTTAACGCCTGAAACATAAGGATATCCACCTGTTTTTTGTTTGCTGTTTAACAAGGCGGAGGGAATGAAGCCGCGCCCCTTCAACAATTTCAGTTTCATCTTCTTCCAGCAACCCGCTTAATAAAAGAGTACCATCTGCGGATAAGAGCCCGGCCAGCGCCGGGAAATTTTCCAGGATCACGTTTTTATTGATATTGGCGAGTATCATGTCGAATGGTCCTGCAAACGCCGGGGTATCGGCTTTCAGTAATCTGATTCTTTCACAGCGATTGCCCGCGATATTTTCCGCCGCGTTGGCGATACTCCAGTCGTCATGATCCAGCGCCAGCACCTCCCCCGCCCCCATTTTTTCGGCAAGGATGGCCAGGATTCCCGTGCCTGTGCCGAAGTCGAGCACGCGTTTACCCATAAAATCCAGGGCCCGCATTTGCGCGATCATCATGTACGTAGTGGCATGATGCCCGGTGCCGAAACTCATTTTGGGAGTGATGATGATTTCCTGTTCCACCCCGGCTACCGGCGCGTGAAACCCGGCGCGAATGGCGACGAAATCATCCACGATTACCGGTTGGAAATTGGATTCCCAGTTCGCGTTCCAGTTTTGCCCGGGGATGAGTTGTTCGGTAAAAGATAACTGGTATTTATAGGCGATCTCCCCGAGTAACGTTTTATCATAATTTTCCTGCGGAATAAAAGCCTTTAATTCCTGTTCGCCTTCCTCGAATCCTTCATAGCCGGCTTCCGCCAGCTGGGCGATGAGCAGGTCCCGTTGCTCGGGCAAAAGATCTGCGAAAGTTATCTGGATGAAATTTGACATGCGACGCTGCAATAATGATAAGCTTTCATTTTTCTAAAATAAAAAAGCCCGTTTTCAGGGCTTTTGTTCATGAAATATCCAACACCACCCCCCGGGGGCAGCGGGTGGTTATTGCTGCGGGGGCGTTTGCTGTTCCCTTGGTTTGTGCTCGGGTTTGGGGATCAGCACTTTTCTCGACAACTTGAATTTGCCTGATTTGGGATCGGTGCCGATCAGTTTTACTTTGATCACATCGCCTTCCTTCAGCACGCCTTCGAGTGTTTCAAGCCGCTTCCAGCTCACTTCGCTGATATGCACCAGTCCCTGTTTGCCGGGCAGGAATTCGACAAATGCGCCAAAGGGCATGATCGATTTTACTGTCGACTCGTACACATCACCTACCTGCGGAACGGCTACGATGCCTTTTACCCAGGACACGGCTTTTTCCACACCTTCTTTGTTGGTGCTGAAAATGCTCACCTCGCCCATATTGTTGATCTCTTCGATATTGATCGTGGTGCCGGTTTCGCGCTGGATCTCCTGGATCACTTTACCGCCGGGCCCGATCACCGCGCCGATGAATTCCTTATCGATAAACAGTTTCACCATTCTCGGGGCATGCGGTTTCACATCGGAGCGCGCCTCGGGCATGCACTGGTACATCGCGTCGAGTATATGCAAACGACCCTTTCTCGCCTGCTCCAGCGCCTGCCGCATCACGTCCATGCTCAGTCCGTCTACCTTGATGTCCATCTGCACGCCGCAGATACCGTCGCGCGTGCCCGTTACTTTAAAATCCATATCGCCGAGATGGTCCTCGTCGCCGAGGATATCGGTGAGGATCGCGAATTTTTCATCCTTGGTGATCAAACCCATGGCCACGCCCGAAACGTGCTTGGGAATACCCACGCCCGCATCCATCAGGGCCAGCGAACCGGCACAAACCGTGGCCATCGAAGATGAACCGTTCGATTCGAGGATATCACTGACCACGCGCACCGTATAAGGAAAATCGCCGCCGGGCATCATTTGCCGCAGCGAACGCAGGGCCAGGTTGCCGTGTCCCACTTCACGCCGGCCGGGGCCGCGCATCATTTTCACCTCTCCCGTGGAAAAAGGCGGGAAATTATAATGAAGGATGAATTTGGAATAATCGGAAACCGCCGCACTTTCCACAAGCAGGGAATCTAAGGGAGTTCCTAAGGTAACCGTGGTAAGCGATTGGGTTTCACCCCTGGTAAAAAGGGCGGCGCCATGGGGTGAAGGGAGTACATCCACTTCCATATTCAGGGGCCTGACCTCATCCAGTTTCCTTCCGTCAAGGCGTACCCGGTCGTTCAGGATCATGTCGCGCACCACATAGTATTGCAGATCGCTGTAATAATTCTTGGCGTGTTTCTTTACATCATCAGCCAGGTTTTCCCCTTCGGCCACTTTGTATTCCGCCTTCAGCCAGGTCATCAGTTCCTCGAAAATGGCTTTGAAACGTTCGGATCTTTCCTGTTTGCTCAGGCCGGCTTTCGCCACGGCCAGTACCTTATCCTTCGCGAAAGCGTTTATTTTTTCACGCAGTTCTTCATTTTGTTCGGGTTTGGCATAATCTCTTTTAGCGGTGATGCCTTTCAGTTTGCGCAGTTCTTCCTGCGCCTTTACCTGGATACGGATCGCATCGTGCGCCAGTTCCAGGGCTTTCACCAGGTCTTCTTCCTGGCATTCCTGGGCTTCGCCTTCCACCATCATGATATTTTTATCGGTAGCGGCGATCATGAATTCGAGATCGCCCTTGGCCAGTTCGCTGCGCAGCGGATTGATGATGAACTGACCATCGACCCGGCCCACCCTTACTTCGGAAATAATTTCTTTGATGGGAATATCGGAAACGGCCAGCGCGGAAGAAGCGGCTAAGCATGCCAGTGAGTCGGGCATCACTTCGGGGTCGCTCGAGATCAGCGTAATCAGCACCTGCACTTCGCAGAAATAATCCTCGGGGAACAGGGGACGCAGGGCGCGGTCCACCAGCCGGGAAGTGAGGATCTCATAATCATTCAGGCGCGCTTCCCGCTTGAAAAAGGAACCGGGGATACGACCCGCCGATGCGAATTTTTCCTGGTAGTCCACGGATAGCGGAAAGAATTCCTGCCCTTCCTTGGCTTCCTTATTGGCCACCACGGTGGCCAGGATGATGCAATTGCCCTGTCGTACGGTGACGGATCCGTCGGCCTGGCGGGCCAGCCGGCCTGTTTCTATGATCACTTCCTGGCCGTCGCGCAGGGTGAACCTGGATTGTATTGGCTGTGTTAGCATATTTGAAATCTTTTAATGTTCTGTATTTATAAAATCAGGCGAGGGCCGCTAAGGGCCGCCTCCTGCTGTTGCGGGGTTGATACGGTGCCGGGGTTATCTCCTGAAAAAATATTCCCAATATCCTGCGGACACCGGGAATGATGGTTTATCTGAAATTCAATCCTGCGATCAATCTTCGGATAAAACAAGGATCCCCGTTCCGGGAAGGCGGGAAGCTTATTTACGGATGCCGAGTTTTTCGATCAGCTGGCGGTAACCGGTCAGGTTGTGCTTTTGCAGGTAATTCAGGAGGCGTTTGCGCTTTCCAACCAGCTGCATCAGCCCGCGGTGCGTGGAGAAATCTTTTTTGTTGTCCTGGAGATGGCCGCTGATCTGGCTGATCCTTTCGGTCAGCAGGGCGATCTGGC
>CAYNSL010000109.1:0-10815 GCA_964399755.1 uncultured Chitinophaga sp.
ACGGCCTTCAGGATAGGTTCAATAATAGCTAATTTTTTAAAAGCCATGATAGGTTTTACTTGTTTTATGGAGCTGGCAAAGACGTTGTAGTTTCTGAATCAGCGAAGGAGTTATTCTTACCACCGGCTTACAACCTGCCGTGACAGTTATGTGGAGAAGAATGCGAAGATAGGCTTTTTTTTGCAATTAATTGGTTAACGGAGCGGCAAACCGCAATTTCTTACTGCGAAATCTTTATTTTCCTCCTGAATAAGGCATTCCGTTTAATTCCCACTTAAACCTCAAATCACTGTTTATGAAAAAGACCCTGATTTGTATCCTGATTACCGCATGTACAATATCCCTCCGGGCCCAAAAACATGCCGATAATGATACCAACTACTATGAGACCTACTGGCACCAGATTACAGGCCGGATTTTTGCTGCCCAGAAATTTACGCACTTCACGATTCCGCCAACCGGCAATATCGGCGACCTGCAATATGTTGCCAACCCCAAACTGAATATCGGACTCGGTATTACCTGGCACAATCTTTCCGCCAACCTGTTTTACGGTTTCGGGTACCTGAACAACAAGGACACCGTCAAGGGAAAAACGAAAGGGCTAGACCTTCAACTGCATCTTTTTCCCCGTAAATGGGTCGTCGATCTGTACGTGGTGATGCCCAAAGGTTTTCACCTGAACCCGAAAGGATATGCGATGACAGATCCTTCGAAGTATTATTACCGGCCCGACGTAAAAGAAAGGATATTCGGTTTGTCGGTATTGCGGGCCCCGAACAAAGAGAAATTCTCGTATCGCGCCGCGCTGATCGGGAATGAATGGCAAAAAAAATCCGCCGGGTCCCTGCTCTACGGCGGGCATGCTTATTACCTGATCATGGAATCCAATAACCCGGACAGCGTGCTGGTTCCGGCGCTGGTGCAAAGTTCATTCCCGAAAATGACAGGGATCACCGAATCGCGGTTTATTGCCGCGGGGCCGGGTCTCGGCTATGCCTATACCCTTGTCATGCATCAGCATCTTTTTATCATGGCTTCCCTGGTGTTTAATCTCGACCTGAACATCATGACCGAAGAGCATGGTGAAACGGACTGGAGGAAAAACACCGCCCTGGCCGGCGCCGTAGAATACAAAGCCGCGGCAGGCTATAACAGTTCAAACTGGGGATTTAACGCCACCCTCACCGGGAATAATTTCTGGGCCAAGGGCGTTTCGACGCAGCATTACTCGATCATGGGCGGCGGATTGCGCTTTTCGGTTACCAAAAAATTTGATACGAAAAAAAATCATCACGGTAGTTAACAGTATTACCCGCTATTTGAAATGCTATGCGAAACTTCCGGTTTCGCATTTTTTTTCTTAATGCCTGCTACACGAAACTTCCGGATTCAAATTTTTTCCCCGGAAACCGACGATTCTCTGAAAAAAACCCCCCGGTAAAAACCGGGGGGAACAACTAAAAAACACTAGCTTAATGCAAGTGGCTTCATTGGAACGAACGCCCTTTTGCCCCGCCCGGACAGGAACGGGGCAATCAGTTAATCGGGTTTTTTCCCGTCGAGAAATGTGTTGATACTGCTGATCGGTGAAGTGCTGTTGGGATCTGCCTTTACTTCGTAACTGCTGTAAAAATTCTCCACCTGGGTATTGCTGTTATACAATTCCATATTGCGGCGGATATATGCCGGCACAGTTTCAAACTCATTATTGGGGTCGGCAGCGTTAACATTGAACGACAAGTTTCGCAACTTGTGCAGTCGTTCGGCCGCCCTACGTTTTTGCTCCTCGGTTTCGTCCGCCATCGACGGATCCTCAACCTCGGTGGACAAAGGTGTCTGAGCCTGATGGGCCAACGGCATATCCGCCGCTGGAATGTCATCCCGTTCCACCAGCTGCATTTGCAATTCGAGGAGTTCTTCCTCTTCATCGCTGGCAACCTTCGGTGTCGGAACCGGTTCTTCGGCAGAAGTAGTTGGAGTGATCTCCCCTGTTTTTGATTCTGCGTAGATATTGGATGGCCTGGCCAGGTAACCTCCCGATGCTGCAGACACCGGTGTCGTACCCTGGGTACTGTCTTTCAGGCTGTATACCAGCCCGGACTGCCCGACAGCTTCATTCGGACGGTCCTCATTTTCTTTTTTGGAAGGGGGAACGGATGCTGATTGCGTTACGGCTTTTGCCGGTTGCGGTACCGAATTTATTGTTTCATCTTTCACCGCTGCCGGTATTTTATGCACAGTAGTTGTACTAGCCGGGTTGACTGTATTATTACTTAGTATTTTTTCGGTGGCTGCGCCGGTTTGAATATCTACTACCGGTGTCAGTTCAAAATGAACGATGGCTTCTTCCTCCCTGATATCCGTTATATCGATCACGGGCGCCTGCATAACCGGTAATTCTTCCACCAGTTTCGGCATCAGGTAATCCCCGGCCGGTTTCACTGAATTCTCCATTGGTTCCGGCTCTTTTTCAGGAGCTTTTTCGGTCGTTTCCGGTTTCAGGGAATTTGCGGTCACTGTCGTTTCCTCGGGATGACCCAGGATCATCACGATTTTTTCCTCCGGTTTGGGTTCTTCTTTCATCGGGACGGGCTTTGCAAAAGGATCTTTATGCTCAAAACCGGTCGCGATCAGGGTGATCCCGATCTTGTCGCCCAGGTTACTGTCGTAACCCATACCCAGGATCACATCCGTATTCTCGCCGGCCTGGTTCAGGATATATTGCTGGATCACTTCCACCTCATCCATACTGAATTCGTGCTCGCCGGCCGCAGAAGTGATATTGATCAGGATCCATTTCGCGCCGCGGATATCGTTATCATTCAGCAGGGGCGAAGTCAGCGCTTCTTCTATGGCGCGCTGCGCACGGTCTTCACCGGCCGCCTCGGCATTCCCCAGTATCGCAACCCCGCCGTTGCGCATCACCGTGCATACATCGGCAAAGTCCACGTTGATCTGCCCGGTGCTGTTGATCACATCGGTGATACATTTCGCCGCGGTAGCCAGCACATTGTCCGCCTTCGCAAAGGCTTCACGCATTTTCAGGTTGCCGTACTGGTGACGAAGTTTATCGTTGCTGATCACCAGCAGGGTGTCCACGTATTGTTTCAGCGTTTTGATTCCTTCTTCCGCCTGTTGCTGCCTTTTCTTTCCTTCATAGGCAAAGGGAGTGGTTACAATTCCTACCGTAAGTATGCCCAGGTCTTTGCAGATCTTGGCGATGATCGGCGCGCCGCCCGTACCGGTACCGCCTCCCATGCCCGCGGTGATAAAGGCCATTTTGGTGTTCACTTCGAGTATCCTCCTTATTTCTTCCAGTGATTCCTCCGTTGCCTGCCGGCCGATCTCGGGATTGGCGCCGGCGCCCAGTCCCTGTGTAAGATGAGGCCCCAGTTGAATGCGGTTGGGGATCCCGCTGTTCGTCAGCGCCTGGGCGTCGGTATTGCAGATCACGAAATTCACGCCGTCAATCTGCTGGCTGAACATATAATTTACCGCGTTGCCGCCGCCGCCGCCCACGCCGATCACTTTCAGGATGGATGATTTTTCCTTAGGCAGATCAAAATGTATCATAGTACTGAATTTAAAAAGCCCGTTCGGTATCGCCGCTACCGGGAATACCGGGCCGGTTTAGAATTGGGGTTAGTCGTTATTTTCTCTACAGTTTTTATGCAATAGTTGTTTCGTCATCAGTGCTGAAAGCTCAGAGCGTTTTGTCTTCCTCTTCCTTGAACAGGTCGATGATCCTGTCTTTGAACTTGCTCCAGAAACCGGTGAGGTTTTTCCGTTCCCGCATACTGCGCGCATTGACCACCGTCTCCGGCTCAGGCTCCGGCATATCCGCAGCTTTTTGTTTCAGTCCTTCGGGCACTTCCACGTTGCGGAAATCCTTCTCAAACTGCTTGCGGTTATGCTCGTAATCATCATAGCCTTTCAGGATAAGCCCGATACAGGTGGAATAAGTGGGCTGTGCCAGTTCTTCAATATGCCCCGCGGCAAGGTGCTCATTGGGATAACCGATCCTCGCCGGTAAACCCGTTACATATTCGGTGAGTTGAATAAGATGTTTCAATTGCGAACCGCCGCCGGTAAGGATAATGCCGCCGTTCAGCATACGGTTATCGAGACCAACCTGCTTCAGGTGATAGGTGACAAAATCCATGATCTCGCTCATCCGGGCCTGGATGATATTCGCGAGATTCTTCACGCTGATCTCCTTGGCGGGCATCCCGCGCAATCCCGGGATCGTGATATAGGCATTCGATTTGGCTTCGTTGGCCAGCGCGCTGCCAAACTGCACTTTCATCTGCTCGGCCTGGGTCTTCAGCACGCCCAGCCCCGTTTTGATATCATTGGTGATATTCTCACCGGCAAAGGGGATTACGGCGGTATGTTTTAATATGCCTTCGTAAAAAACGGCCAGGTCGGTGGTACCGCCGCCGATATCAACAATGGCAACACCCGCTTCGAGATCTTCCTGTCCCATAACCGCCGATGAAGAAGCCAGGGGTTGCAGCACGAGGTCCTTGGTATACAGGCCGGCGCGCTCCACGCTGCGGTTGATGTTTTTAATGGCGTTCTTGTCACCGGTGATGATATGGAAATTGGCGCCGATCTTCACGCCGCCATACCCGATGGGATTGGGAATGTTCTGGAAATTATCCACGGTAAATTCCTGCGGGATCACATCGATGATCTGGTCGCCGGCCGGGATATAAGTCTTGTACTGGTCGTCGATCAGCTGGTCGATCTCGCGCCGGGTGATCTCCTCCTCCGTGTTCTGGCGAACGATATCGCCGCGGGTCTGCAGGCTCTTGATATGGTGACCGGCAATTCCCACGTACACTTCCTTGACCAGCAGCCCGGGGTTCGACTGGAAGCAATTATCCAAAGCCGTTTTAATGGCCTTGATCGTTTCATCGATGTTCAGCACCTGTCCGTGCTTCACACCGTTGGAACTGGATTTGCCGAAACCCAGGATCTCCAGTTTGCCAAACTCGTTTTTGCGCCCGGCGATCACCGCGATCTTGGTCGTTCCGATATCCAGACCTACAATGATGGGTTGTTCGTTGTTCATAATCGTTGTTTTTAGTTGTTGTTTTTTATCAATTCGAAATCATTATTTTTTTTCGGTCTTCGCTGCCCGTCAACACCGTTCAGTTATAACCCCCGTTCTCATCTTCCGCCGGTTTTTTCGGCATCACCGCCCTGGGTTCTTTTATCGTTTCCCGTCCCTCCTTTACTTTCTTTACCGGTTTGGGTTTATCCTTCTTCACATCTTTCTGCGGCAAAACAGATTTCACAGGGACGGGATTAGCTTCTTTTCCGGTTTCAATCGCCGGTTTATCCTGCAGCGAAGGGTCGGGTGCCAGTACCGAGTCCGCTTCCAACTGTACCAGCGGGGGCATGGCTTTGATCACGGTATCATTGGCGGCTTCGATGGATTGCGACAATAATTTCTCCACGTTTCTGCGCAACTGCACCGAATCCACCCTGGGGTCGCCGGCATATCGCGATACAACAACCTGGCCCTTGTACTGCACGTCGATCAGTTTGTATTTTTCAAAACCCGTGCGGCTTAACACCTGCTGGTAAAAGATCATCAGGCGGTTAAATTTGGCGTCAATATGCTCACCGTCGCCCAGCCTGACGAGGTGATTACCTACCACCGGGATCATCTCCATTTTTCTTTCGGGCGTGATGTCGATCTGCGCCACCTGTGAAAGCCAGAAGGGATGACGAACGATATAATTCGCCGTCATCTTTACATCCTGCAGCAATACACTGTCCCTCCCTGTAAGTCCCATTCGGTCGGGAAAACCGGTAAACACCGGCACACGTGCGCTTAGTTTGTCCGATAAGGGCATCTGCAGGCCTGTGCTGTCGATATAAAACGATCTTCCCGTCATCGTAAAGATCCTTGCCACCGGTTCTCTTTCGGTAATGCTTACATGCAACACATCCTGGTTATCGAAATAGAGTTCTGCGTCGCTGATCCATTCATTTTTTTTCAGGAGTCCTTCCAGTTCATTCAGGTTGAAAGCCGATACCGCGGTGCCCCGGATAGGACCCTTCGTCGCTTTTACCAGCATCGCCTCCACATCTTTCGTGTCGATAAAGAAATTCTTTTCCGCCCCGTTCAGCACAATCCGGTAATCCCGGCACAATCCTCTGTTCTTTTTGCTGATGGCGGCCAGCAGGAGCGTAAACATGCCTCCGCCGATGCAGAGCCAGATGGTTACAAATAAAATTTTCCGTATGGTCGTTCTTGCGTTCACTGTATTTTTATTAGCAGTTCTTTCACCGGTTCCACCAGCATATCGATATCCCCCGCTCCCGCCGTGATCAGCAATTCCCCGAATTCCTTATTCGCGTTTTTCACGAAATTGTTTTTTATCCAGTCCTGCAATTCGTTTTTCCCTTTTACGGATTTTCTTTCCAGTTTCATTTTTTCCAGTATCATGCCGCTGCTCACGCCTTCGATCGGTTCCTCCCGCGCGGGGTAAACGGGCAGCAGGATCACTTCATCCGCCCCGTCGAGTGCTGCTGCAAATCCTGTACAGAGGTCGCGCGTACGTGAATACAGGTGCGGCTGAAAGATCACGGTGCACTTTTTTTCCCTGAACAGCGATTTCGCGCCGCCGATCAGGGCTTTCAGTTCTTCGGGGTGGTGCGCGTAATCGTCCACAAAAACAATACGATCGCTTTTCAGTACATATTCAAACCTCCTTTTCACACCCCTGAAATTTTCCACCGCTTTCCGGATCTTATCTTTTTCTATTCCCAAAGAGCTGGCTGCGGCTATGGCGGCCACCGCGTTTTCCACATTGTGCATCCCGCCCATATGCAACTGCAGGTTTTCCAGTTTATCACCCGGCATGATCACGTCAAACAAATAACTTCCGTTCATCATCCTGATATCCGCGGCATATACATCGGCGCTTTCATTCCCAGGGCTGTAAGTCAGTTGCCGTTTCCCCGCCAGTTCATGCCCGCGCTTTAACCCGAAACGTTTGATCAGCAGCCCCTCCGGCCCCAGCTTTTGGCTGAAACCGATAAATGCATCTTCCATCGCCCCGGCCGTACCATAGATATCCAGGTGGTCGGCATCCATGGCCGTGATGATGGCGATATCGGGATTTAGTTTCAAAAAACTCCGGTCGTATTCATCGGCCTCGATCACGCAAACATTCCTTTCATCGGCCCAGAAATTCGTTCCGTAATTCACCGAAATCCCGCCCAGGAAAGCGTTACAGCCAAAGCCGCTGTCGCGCAGCAGGTGCGCCACCATTGTCGTGATGGTCGTCTTGCCATGCGTTCCCGCGATACAGATATTAAAAGAACTTTCGGTGATGATTTGCAATACTTCGCTCCGCTTCACCACCCTGAACCCCCGCTCCCGGCAATAACGCAACTCGCTGTGATCGGCCGGTATCGCCGGGGTGTATACCACCCAGTCGGGCTGTTCCGGCACTTCACCGGTATTCTCTGCATAGTGCACCGGTATCCCCGCCGCCGCCAGTTCCCTTGTCAGCGCGGTCTCCGTTTTATCGTACCCGCTTACCCGCACACCCTTTTCAAAAAAGAACCGCGCCAGGGCGCTCATTCCGATCCCGCCGATCCCGATAAAATACACGGTTCCTTTCCGGTCTTCCGCAAAAGGGAAGCTGAACCTTTTGTTTATCTTATCCGGGTTGGCGTTCATCAACAGTTTTTTCAAGCCCCCCAAAGGGGGAATTCATAAGGACAGTATTAGTATGATCGCTCAGGTTGCCCTGATAGCTTTTAATATTTCACCGGCAATCACTTCATCCGCATCGGCGATGGCCAGCGTCGCCAGATTTTTTATCATGCCCGCCTGCCGGGTCTCGTCTTTCGCGAGTGCGATGGCAGCAGGCACCAGTTTTTCCCCCACCTCTGCATCACTCACCATCAGGGCCGCATTTTTTTCCACCAGCCTTTTCGCGTTTACCGTCTGGTGGTCTTCCGCTGCGAAGGGATAAGGCACGAACAACACGGGCTTTTTCACTACGCAGAGTTCCGCAACCGTCATCGCCCCAGCCCGGGCCACTACCATATCCGCCGCCGCGTAGGCATATTCCATCTTCGCGATAAAATCCTCGGCACGGACAGCAGGATGCGCTTTCGCTCTTTCCCTGGCACGGGCCGCATAAGGTTTTCCGGTTTGCCAGATCAGTTGCAATCCCGCGGCGGTCAATTCCTCCAACCCGCGGTCGATCGCTTCATTGATCGATTTGGCGCCGAGGCTTCCGCCGACCACCAGTACCGTTTTCCTGTTCTCGTCCAGCGAAAAGAATTTTATTCCTTCGCTCCTGGTTACGCCCGATGACGCGATCGATGCCCGCACGGGGTTCCCTGTTACCTTAATCTTCCGGGCCGGGAAAAATTTTTCCATGCCATCGGTGCCGGTAAAAATCCCCGTCGCTTTTTTTCCCAGCATGATATTCGACCTGCCTGCATAGGAATTGGATTCGAGGATGAAATTGGGGATACCCTTCTGCTGCGCCGTTTTCAAAACCGGGTAACTCGAATAACCGCCCACACCTACCACCGCGTCGGGGTGAAAGGATTTGAAAATGCCCCGCACCTGCCAGAAACTTTTCACGAGTTTGAAGGGTAAACCGATATTTTTTATCAAAGAGCTCCGGTTAAACCCGGCTATATCCAAACCCTTAATGGCGTATCCCGCCTGCGGCACTTTTTCCATTTCCATCCTTCCCTTTGCACCCACGAACAGGATCTCGATACCCGGGTCTGCTTTTCTCAGCGCATTGGCAATCGCGATCGCCGGAAAAATATGTCCGCCCGTCCCCCCGCCCGCTATGATGATTCTTTTATTCAATGGTCTTAATCTATCTTCCGCAACATTCAACAATCAAATTCCATATATCACCTCAGGTTCCTATTGAGTTTCCTGACTCCGGACTCCTAACTACTAACTCCCGGCTTGATGCTCGGGCTCCTTTCCCTCGAGCTGCTCCACATTTCTCGCCACACTCAGGATGATCCCGATGGCCAGGCAGGTGAAGATGAAACTCGTCCCCCCCATGCTCACGAGGGGTAGTGTTACACCGGTGACCGGGAACAAATTCACGGTCACGGCCATATTGGCCACCGCCTGCAGGGCCAGCGTAAAACTCAAGCCCAGTGCCAGGAAAGCGCCAAAAGCATATGGACATCGTTTGTATATGCGGATGCAGCGGTACAGGAATACCAGGTAAATAAACATGATGAAAGCGCCGCCGATCAGCCCGTATTCCTCGATGATAATCGCATAAATAAAATCATTGTAAGCCTGCGGCAGGTAATCGCGCGTGGTGCTGTTGCCGGGCCCCACCCCGAACACGCCTCCTTTTGAAATCGCGATCTTGGCCTGGTTTACCTGGTAAGCATCATTGTCTGCGTCATCTTTGCTCCCGTACATAAAACTTTCCACCCGCCCGATCCAGGTGTCCACGCGACCCGTAAGGGAAGAAGAAGATTTCTTACCGGCGATGGTTTCTTCCTGCGGCTTACCGTGACGTATCACCGCTGCCGCCACCAGGATCAGCAGGGGCACCAGCGCGATTGCGATCGTCATTAAAATATGTTTGGTGCTCACGCGCCCGATAAACAACAGCATCAGGCAGCTGGCGCCGAGCAGGAGGGCTGTCGAGAGGTTGGCCGGTGCGATCAGCGCGCAGGTGATCCCTACCGGCAGTATGACGGGAAGAAATCCTTTTTTAAAATCCTTGATCACCTCCTGCTTACGGCTCAGCAAACGGGCCAGGTACATAAACAGGGCCAGCCGCGCAAGGTCGGAAGTCTGCATGGTCATATTGATCAGCGGCAGGCGGATCCATCTGCTGCCTTCGTTCATTTTTACACCAAAGAACAGGGTGTAGACCAGTAGCGGCAATGAAAACAGGAACACAAAGCGCGCCGCCCTTGAATAAAATGTATAATTCACGAGGTGCGCGAAATAAATGACCATGATCCCGGCCAGGATAAAGGCTACCTGCTTGAGCAGGTAGATCTCGGTATTACCCCGGTAATTTTTATAGGCCAGCGAGCCGGTGGCGCTGTACACCGCCAGCAGCGAAACCAGCGTGAGCAGGATCACCAGCGCCCAGATCACTTTATCGCCCCGCGTTTTGTTCAGCAGGTGCTGGGCGTTGAAGGCGTTCTTCCAGTCGTTAACTTTTATGTCCCTTATAGCGTCCATGAATTATAATTCTTTCACTGCTTTTTTAAACTGGTTGCCGCGGTCTTCATAATTTTTAAACAGGTCAAAACTGGCGCAGGCCGGGCTCAGCAGCACCACATCCCCTTTCGACGCAAAATGAAAGGCCGCATGCACGGCTTCGGCTGCGCTGCCGGTATTGACGATCGTACCCATCGTGTTGCCAAACGCTTCATGAATCTTCCGGTTATCGGTACCCAGGCATATGATCGCTTTTACTTTTTCTTTTACGAGCTCTTCGATCAGCGAATAATCGTTCCCCTTGTCCACGCCGCCCAGGATCAGCACCGTCGGCTTTGTCATGCTCTCCAGCGCATACCAGGTGGAATTCACATTGGTGGCCTTGCTGTCGTTGATAAACTCCACGCCGCGGACCGTCGCCACCGGTTCCATCCGGTGCTCTAGGCTCTGGAAATTCTGCACGGCTTCCCGGATCTTTTCCTTGCGGATATCCAGCGTAGCTGCCGCCACGCAGGCCGCCATGGTGTTGTAATGATTATGCTTTCCCTTGAGCGCAAAATCAAAAACACTCATGGTGGTAAAATCCTGTCCTGTCCGTACATACATGT
>CAYNSL010000110.1:0-5152 GCA_964399755.1 uncultured Chitinophaga sp.
AGCGACCACTTGCACCCCATGCAAGTGCGCTACCGGGCTGCGCCACCACCCGAACTCTGCCGGTAATTGGACGGCAAATGTACTCCCAATTTTTGCAATTCTGAAATCAAAAAACAAGTTTATCTTCGTCCCTTAATGAATATCCTCATTAAGCAAGCCCGGGTTGTCGACCCCCAGTCTCCTTTCAACGGCCAATCTGCTGATATTTTTATTGAAAACGGAACCATTACCCGCATCGGGAACCAGCTCCCTGTAAGCGCCGAAAGGGAAATCCGGGGAGAAAATCTCCATATTTCACCGGGTTGGGTAGATCTCTTCGCCAATTTCGCCGACCCGGGTTATGAATTCAAGGAAACACTTGAATCGGGCGCCGCGGCTGCCGCCGCCGGCGGTTATACCGACGTACTGGTTATTCCCAATACCAAACCCTGCCTGCACAGCAAATCGGGTATTGAATATATCGCCCAGAAAAGCAAATCGCTGCCGGTGAATATTCATCCTATCGGCGCGGTATCGGTGAATACCGAGGGGAAAGAACTGGCCGAAATGTACGACATGCACGCGCATGGGGCCCTCGCGTTTGGCGACGGGATCTATTGCATCCAGTCGGCCGGGCTGCTCCTGAAAGCCCTGCAATATGTAAAGGCGGTCGGCGGATTTATTATTCAACTGCCCGATGATAAAAGCATTCATCCGCACGGACTGATGAACGAGGGAATCGTTTCCACCCGCCTGGGTTTGCCAGGCAAACCGGCGATTGCCGAAGAACTAATCGTGGCAAGGGATATCAAACTGGCACGCTACACCGGGTCGCGTCTTCATTTTACGGGTATCAGTACAAAAAAATCGCTGGAATATATCAGCAGGGCGAAAGCGGCCGGGATCGATGTCACCTGTTCGGTTACACCTTATCATCTTTTCTTCAATGATGAAGACCTCGCCGGGTACGACAGCAACCTGAAAGTAAATCCGCCGCTGCGGATAAAGGAGGAAAGGGATGCGCTGCGCCTGGCAGTTGCCGAAGGAAACATTGATTGCCTCGCTTCGCACCACCTGCCGCATGAATACGACAGCAAAGTGCTCGAATTTGAATACGCCAAATACGGCATGACCGGTCTTGAAACCGCATTCGCGGTACTGAACACGGCCGTTCCGGGTCTCTCACCCGCAAAAATTGTGGAAATGATGGCCCTGAACCCGCGCCGGCTGACGGGCCTGGCCCCAGCTTCCATCCGGGAAGGGAATGAAGCATCCCTGACCCTGTTTGATCCTTACGAAAAATGGGTTGTCAGGGAAGACCAGATGCATTCTCGCGCACGGAACACGCCCTTTACCGGGAAGGAACTGACTGGTCGTCCCCTCGGGATCATTAACCGCGGGAACATTATTATTCGTTAATTTATTACTGTTGCATGGCATTAAGGCTTTCACCTGTTATCAAAGGATTCATTACCGCCGCGGTGATGATCGCGGCGACTTTGCTGATCGATGCGCGCAGGACGGAATTGGACCCACGCTGGCAATACCTGGTATTCATTATTTACGGGGCGGGGATTGTGTGGACCCTGATCAGTTTTCACCGGTCCGGCACCGTTAGGGGAAAATTTTCAGCCTATTTCGGCCAGGCTTTCCGTTGTTTCATCATTGTGATCATCATGATGGTCGCATTCACGGCCATCTACCTCAAAGTTCACCCCGAATATGCAGCACAGGAAGCGCAGATCACCCGGGAGTATTACCTTAAAAAAGGAGATAAAACGCCCGCGGAACTGGATGATATCGCCGAAAAGGCCAAAAAACAGTATCCCGTCACCTTTATATCCATCTCAATTTTCGGATATTTGATCATTGGGGCGGTGGTGTCGGCCGGCATTTCCGCCCTTTTAACCCGGAGACAATAAACATGGATCTTTCCATCGTCATACCACTTATCGATGAAGCGGAATCGCTCCCCGAACTGGCAGCCTGGATCGAAAGGGTGATGCAGGAGAACCGGTACAGCTACGAGGTTATTTTCGTGGATGACGGCAGCAGCGACCAGTCATGGGAACTGATTGAAAAATTGGGTGCGGCCAATCCCTGCATCAAGGGGATCAAGTTCCAGCGCAATTACGGTAAATCGGCCGGTCTCAACGAAGGTTTCCGCGCGGCCACCGGCGATGTGATCATTACGATGGACGCCGACCTGCAGGACAGTCCCGATGAGATCCCCGAACTGCGCCGCATGGTGCTGGAAGGAGGCTACGACCTGGTCAGCGGCTGGAAAAAGAAAAGACACGATAACACCTTAACCAAAAATATTCCTTCCAGGTTCTTTAATGCGGTTACCCGCCGCGTATCGGGGATCAGGCTCCATGATTTCAACTGCGGGCTCAAAGCCTACCGTAACCGTACGGTAAAAGGGATCGAAGTCTATGGCGAAATGCACCGATATATTCCCGTGCTGGCCAAATGGGCCGGGTTCAGGAAGATCGGCGAGAAAGTGGTTTCGCACCAGGCCCGGAAATACGGTAAGTCCAAGTTCGGCTGGCGGCGATTCATCAATGGTTTCCTCGACCTCCTGTCTATTACCTTTGTCGGTAAATTTTCAAAAAGGCCCATGCATTTTTTCGGTCTCTGGGGCACTTTGTTTTTCCTGCTGGGCCTGGGCATTTCCGTGTACCTGGTCATTTCGAAGATCATCGACAGCCAGTTCACCCTGACCAACAAACCCGGGTTTTTCCTGGCGCTGACTTCACTGATCATCGGTATGCAGTTATTCCTCGCGGGATTTATCGGCGAACTGATTGCCCGCAACTCCCCTTCCCGCAACAGTTATATTGTTGAAAAGAAAACCGGGTTGTGATGGCAAAAGTCGTCATCATCGGTCCCGCATACCCCCTTCGCGGCGGCCTGGCCAGTTTTAACCAGCGGCTGGCCGCCGAATTCACAGCGCAGGGGGATGATTGTTCGCTTTATTCTTTTTCACTGCAGTATCCTTCCTTTCTTTTCCCCGGCAAAACGCAATATTCGGATGAACCCCCACCCGAAGGACTTCGCATCAATTCGGTGATCAACTCCGTCAATCCATTCAACTGGATCAGGACAGGCAACCGGCTGCGCAAAGAAAAACCCGATATCATCGTGGTGCGTTTCTGGCTCCCCTTTATGGGGCCTGCGCTTGGTACCATCCTGCGGAAAGTGAGAAAGAACGGGCATACACGGATCATCTGCATTGCCGACAACGTGATCCCCCATGAAAAAAGGCCGGGCGACAAATCCTTTACACGGTATTTTCTGAAAAGCTGCGACGCCTTTATCACCATGAGTGAAAAAGTGATGGACGACCTGCGGCTATTCATGCCCGTTACACCGGCGGCGCTGGTAACGCACCCGCTGTACGATAATTTCGGCGCAATCGTCCCCAAAAGCGAAGCCCGGCGTCACCTGGGGCTTCCCGAACAGGAAAGGATCATCCTTTTTTTCGGGTTTATCCGGAAATACAAGGGGCTCGACCTCCTGCTGGAAGCGATGACCCAATTAAATAATATCAAATTGCTGATCGCCGGTGAATTTTACGGGGATGAAAAACAATACCGCGAACAGATCGAAAAGCTGGGTATACAGGACCGGCTGATCCTGCGCACGGATTTCATTCCCGACAGCGAGGTGAAATATTATCTTGGTGCGGCCGATGCGGTGATACAGCCTTACCGCAGCGCCACGCAAAGCGGCGTTACCCCCCTCGCCTATCATTTTGAAAAACCCATGGTGGTTACCAATGTGGGCGGTTTGCCGGCGCTGGTGCCGGATGGTAAAGCGGGACTGGTAGTGGAACCCGAACCGGCCGCGATCGCCGCGGGCATCGAACGGTTCTACCAATTAGGCGAGGACTATTTTATTCCTCATCTTCGCAGCGAAAAACAAAAATACAGCTGGGCAAAGCTGGTGGAAGCGATCCGTGCGCTGGCAGCAGGCAAATAAAAGTTATTCAGATAATAGATAAAAGAGTTGGGAGAACACCGTAACAAATGATATTCAGAAGCAAAGCTCCCCTTCGCATCGGCCTGGCAGGCGGGGGCACAGATGTAAGTCCCTACAGCGATCTATACGGCGGCGCAATCCTGAACGCCACGCTGTCGCTCTATGCGCATGCCGCCATCGAGCCCGCGCACGACAATAAAATCATCTTACAGGCCATCGATCGCAATGAAGAACAGCAATTTGATTGGAGCACAAAATTGCCGGTGAATGGCACGCTCGACCTGCTCAAGGGCGTCTACAACCGCGTCCAGCAGGATTACGGGATCCAACCCGGCGGGTTTAAGCTTTCCACTTACGTGGATGCACCCGCTGGATCGGGGCTGGGCACTTCTTCCACGCTCGTGGTTGCGGTAATCGGCGCCTTTTCCGAAATGCTGCGCCTGCCGATGGGTGAATATGATATGGCACATTATGCCTATGAAATAGAAAGGAAGGACCTCGGGCTTGCGGGGGGAAAACAGGACCAGTATGCCGCCACCTTCGGCGGTGTGAACTATATGGAATTCTACGCGGATGATAAAGTGATCGTGAACCCCCTCCGGGTGAAGGAAGAACACCTCTTTGAACTCGAAAACAATTTGCTCCTTTATTACACTTCCACCAGCCGTGAATCCGCGGAAATCATAAGGAAACAAAGCAAGAACGTAACCGATAAAAAAGAAAGCTCGATCGAAGCCATGCACCACCTGAAAGAGCAGGCACAGATGATGAAAGAAGCCCTCTTAAAAGGACGCCTCCACGAAATCGGGGAAATCCTTGATTTTGGTTTCCGCCAAAAAAGGCAAATGGCCGAAGGGATCAGCAACCGGCAACTGGAAGAGATTTACGAAGCGGCCAAAAAAGCCGGCGCCACGGGAGGTAAGATCTCCGGCGCGGGCGGTGGCGGGTTCATGATCTTTTACTGCCCGGGCATGACCAAATACAATGTGATCAGGAGCCTGGAGGGTTTCGGCGGCAAGCACCGCAGTTACCAGTTCGTGGAGCATGGGTTGAAGACGTGGACGGTGTAGAAGGAGATAAAAGTTAAGGGCGGGTGATCGTTTAAGTGTTTATGTTAGTGGTTAAGACCCGAAAGGTTTAGATAAAAGATAAAAGTGGTTGAATGTGAAAATGTTTTTACCGGTATCAA
>CAYNSL010000110.1:5252-10762 GCA_964399755.1 uncultured Chitinophaga sp.
AAAGTTAAGAGCGGTTGATCGTTTAAGTGTTTATGTTAGTGGTTAAGACCCGAAGGGTTTAGATAAAAGATAAAAGTGGTTGAATGTGAAAATGTTTTTACCGGTATCAAGACCCGGAATGGGCAGGATAAAAGTTAAGAGCGGTTGATCGTTTAAGTGTTTATGTTAGTGGTTAAGACCCGAAGCTGATCAGGTTAAAGTTAAAAGTCAAAGGCTGAAACAGGACTAAATATTAATTTAGAAGGTACCTGAAAGTGAAAAAGAGAATTTTACCGGGAAGACGGAAGGGTTGATTTCAAATATCCATTTTCTTTCCGCCTTATCGCCTTACCGGTATAAATTGATTTTAGAGATGTGTTCTGGCTGCATTCCGGATCTGAAAATTGAATCATGGATAAAATAAAAGAGATCATACAGGCTTCCATTGAAACAAAGCAAAGCATATTGCAGGACACTGCATTATTAACGGTAATCGGGAAAGCCGCGGAAGCGATTACGAACGCATTTAAAAACGGCCGGCGCATCTATTTCTGCGGTAATGGGGGCAGCGCCGCCGATGCGCAGCACCTCGCCGCAGAGTTTTCCGGCCGTTTCTACACCGACCGGCCGGCCCTTCCCGCCGAAGCCCTCCATTGCAATACCTCCTACCTCACCGCGGTGGCCAACGATTACGGTTACGATCACGTATATGCGCGGATGATCGACGGAATCGGGCAGGAAGGTGACGTGCTGCTGGGATTGTCCACTTCGGGACATTCACCCAATATAGTCAAAGCTTTTGAAGCGGCCCGGAACCGGAAGATGATCACCATCGGATTTACCGGCGCAACAGGCGGCAAGATGAAAAACCTGAGCGATTACCTGGTCAACATACCCTCCACCGATACTCCGAGGATACAGGAATCACATATCACCGTGGGGCATATTATCTGCCAGCTGGTGGAAGAAAATATTTTTTCGGCAAAACCATAAGCCTTCGCGGGCGGGAAATAAATCCATACGATGATCCGGGAATGCATCATACTGGCAGGCGGACTGGGAACGCGCTTACGCGACACCGTACCCGGCATACCCAAATGCATGGCGCCGGTGGCGGGACGCCCCTTTCTTTTTTATGTGATCAACTACCTGCGCAGCCAGGGAATTGAAAAATTTATCTTCTCGCTGGGTTATAAACAGGAACAGATCCAAAACTGGCTGGATGAGCAATTCCCCACCCTGTCTTATCAATGTTCGCTTGAAACGGAACCCCTTGGCACCGGCGGGGCCATCCAGCTGGCCTGCGGTATGGCTACGGAAAAAAATATCGCGGTGGCAAACGGGGACACTTTGTTCCGGGCCAACCTGCATGAAGCGGGCCTTTTTCACATTCGCAACAATGCTGAATGCACCCTCCTGCTTAAACCCATGATCCACTTTGACCGTTACGGCGTGGTGGAAACTGGTAAGGACAACCTGGTGACCCGTTTCAGGGAAAAACAATATTACCCCGCGGGTCATATCAACGGCGGACTTTACCTGCTGCAGGCCGGCCGTTTCCTTGATGAAGAATTACCCGGAAAATTTTCCTTTGAGCGGGATTATCTGGAAAAATTTTATTCCGAACGCCGGATCTACGGTCTTGTTGATGACGGCTATTTCATCGATATCGGCATACCCGGAGATTACCGGCGCGCGCAGGCCGAACTCTCCGTTCCCCCGCCGGATCTCTCAAAAATCGATAAGTCCTGGACCTTATTCATCGACCGCGACGGGGTTATCAATCATGAGAAAGAAGGCGACTATATCCGCAACCGTGATGAATTTGTTTTTTATGAAGGGGTAAAAGAGGCCATGGCAGGTCTGGCAAGACGGTTCGGGAATATCATTATCATCAGTAACCAGCGGGGCGTGGGCCGCGGACTGATGAGCGAGGATGAGCTCCGTGACATCCATGTGTATATGCAGGAAGAGCTCGAAGCCGCCGGGGGGCGTATTGACGGAATTTTTTACTGCACTTCGACAGATCCGAAGCACCCCGACCGCAAGCCCAACCCCGGGATGGCGTACCACGCGAAAATGACCCATCCGTCGATCGATTTCAGCCGGTCGGTCATGATCGGCAACAAACCCAGCGATATGCTGTTTGCCCGGAATGCCGGGATGTACAGTGTTTTCCTCGCCACCACCCACCCCGGTACGGAATTCCCCCACCCCGATATCGACCTGCGTTTTGATTCCCTGCCCGATTTTGTCAATCATTTGTGAAGCGAAACAAAATTTTACAACTTTTTTACCGTTACACTCATCCTGAATTCAGCGTAATTTTGCACTTTATTCAAGATTCCTGGTGAAAAGCGTCATCCTCATAGTCATATTATCCCTGCTGGCCCCTATTGCCCATGGCCAGAAGATCGCCCCGGCCGACCTGAAAAAACTGCGGGTAAAGGAGGATTCGCTCATGGAATACAGCTATTACCTCAATACAGACAGTTTGCAGGAGGACCGGATGGTTTCCGACAGCCAGTTCACCAAAACGCTGGTCAGGGCCCTGCTGATCAAAAATTCATTTTATTATCCCTTTGATTCGGTGATCGGCATCTCCAAACTCTATGCGCCGGATTCCACGTTCCGCATTTTTTCCTGGAATATTACCTATACTGATTATTACCAGCGCCAGCGCGGCGCCATCCAATTACGCACTCCCGACGGATCATTGAAATTATTGCCCCTGCGGGATGTATCGGAATTCACCGCCAAACCGGAAGATTCGGTGCGCAGCCGTGGCAACTGGATCGGGGCCATTTATTATAATATCATCAAAAGACAGTATAACGGAAAGAATTATTATACCCTTTTCGGATTCGATCCCAACGGCGCGCAAAGCAGCATGAAATGGATCGAAGTGCTGACCTTTAATGAAAAGAATGAACCCGTCTTCGGCGGTCCTTTCTTCAACTACTCAAAAGACAGCATTCCCAAACCCGCGAAATACCGGTTCGGCATCGAATTCAAAAAAGACGCAAGGGTGCTGGTGAATTATATTCCCGACCTCGACCTGATCCTCGTGGATCACCTCATATCCGAGACTGATGAGCCCGATCTTCCCTGGACCTTTGTACCCGATGGCGACCAGGAAGGTTTTAAATGGGAAAACGGCAAATGGATGCACATCGACAAGGTCTTTACTTTTAAACTGCAGGACGGGCAGGCGCCGGTCGGTGATCCCCTGCTCGATCCCAAGGGAAACCGGAATGAAGAAAAACTAAAGGAAAAGTCGGATAAAAACAGGACAAAAGAAGGCGATAAATCGCCCATTAATTACGATAATTAACTACTTAGCTTCCCCTTTCCATTTCAGGCGCCATTGGGTATCTTTACGCCAATGGAGAAATTCGTCCACCGCATTACCCCGCCATCGGGATTTTCCCCGGGTCTGAAAGAACTGTGGCAATACCGGGAACTCTTTTACTTTTTTACCTGGCGCGATATCAAGGTCAAGTACAAACAGACTTATCTCGGAATCGCCTGGGCCCTGCTGCAACCGCTGGGACTGATGCTGATCTTCACGCTGGTCTTTTCCCGGGGTTTGAAATGGAATACCGGGACGGTACCCTATCCCCTCTTCGTCCTATCCGGTCTCGTTTTATGGAACCTTTTTTACGGCGCAGTATCACAGGCCGGCGAAAGCATGATCCAGCATGCATCCATCATCAAAAAAATCTATTTCCCACGGCTGATTATACCCGGTTCCGCAGTACTGGCTGCACTGTTTGACTTCCTCATGGGACTGATGATCTTTATTGTATTTTGTATTATTTACGGTCAGGTTATTTGCTGGCAGGCCATCATTTATTTCCCCGCCGGTATCCTGCTTACCTTGCTGGCAGCCATGGGCACCGGCACTTTCCTTTCCGCATTAAACGTGAAATACCGCGATTTCAGGTACACAATACCATTCCTGCTTCAGTTTCTTTTTTTCGCTTCCCAGGTAATCTATCCCCTCGGCATGATGCAGCAGGAATGGGCCAGGCAACTGCTGGCCCTCAATCCCGTGAACGCCTCGATCGAATTGTTCCGTGCACCCTTGTACGAAGCCGTACCTGACTGGAATATCGTCGCGATCGGGTCGGTTTCCGCCCTGCTGATCGCGGTCACCGGTTTTTATTATTTCAGAAAAACGGAAACCTATTTCGCCGACCTTGCCTGATGCAACCTGCGATTGAAATACGGAACCTTGGTAAACAGTACAAGCTTGCATCCGCATCGCCCTATATCGCGCTGCGCGATGTGATCGGTCATTCCATTAAAAATTTGTTTGGCAGCCCCGGCCGGAAAGAAAAATTCTGGGCACTGGATGATATCAGTTTCGATATCATGCCCGGTGAACGGGTCGGGATCATCGGACGAAACGGCGCGGGTAAAAGCACCCTGCTCAGGATCATCAGCCGCATCACGCCACCCACCCGCGGAGAAGCGCTTATACGGGGCCGTGTGGGTAGTCTGCTCGAAGTAGGTACGGGTTTTCATCCCGAACTCACGGGACGGGAAAATATCTACCTCAATGGCTCCATCCTGGGATTAAAGAAAGCCGAGATCAGCAGGCAACAGGATGCTATCATCGAATTCAGCGGTGTAGAACGATTTATCGATACCCCGCTGAAACATTACAGCAGCGGAATGCAGATGCGACTCGCCTTTTCAGTGGCGGCCCACCTCGAATCGGAGATCCTGCTGATCGATGAAGTGCTGGCCGTGGGCGACCTGGCTTTCCAGAAAAAATGCCTGGGGAAAATGGAAGAAGTCAGCCGAAGCGAAGGACGGACGATACTTTTTGTGACGCATAATCTCGACAGCCTCCGGAAATTCTGCGACAACACACTCCTTCTAGATTCAGGGAAATTGATCGGCAAGGGGAAAACCGGGGAAATGATCACCCGTTATGTACAACACCACCTGGCCACCCAGGCCACACGGGAATGGGCAACCACCGCGGAAACAGGCAAGCAACCTGCTAAGCTCATCAGGGCGTACCTGCACGACGAAAATAATAATGTTGTCTCCCGCTTCGATACCACCGAAAAGATCGGCATCAGTATGGAATACGAAATACTGAAGGAAAACGTAGCTTTTACCCATGGCATCAATGTATACAACCAGGAAAACGCAAACATCTTCAATTCACATGATGTGAAGACTGCACTTGAACAGGCAAAACGCGGGCGGGGTAATTACCGGGCCACCGCCTGGATACCGGGGAACCTGCTCCCTGAAGGCATCTTTACGATCGGTCTGGCCCTGTTTTTACCCAACCCCGTGGATATTCTGGCGCATGAAAAAGAGGCGTTGAGCTTTGAAGTTTTTACCGATTTCTCAAAATTATCCGCGCGTGGAAATTATGCCGATGAATTCCCGGGATATGTACGGCCCCTGCTGCAGTGGGATCTTCAAAAAATCAATCCCGCTTAAACATGCCATTATTCGGAAACAATAAATCTTTCCCGCTACGGGATATCGACAAGGGGCACCAC
>CAYNSL010000111.1:0-7231 GCA_964399755.1 uncultured Chitinophaga sp.
GAGTCCATTCTTGCCGAACGAACAACTCCGAACTACAAGACTCCTAACTAACGACTAATTCCCCAGGCGGTGAAAGAGGTCTTTAACCTGGTAGTCCCAGAGCATACTCTGGTCTTTGAGGTCTTTTTTCTCTGCAAAATCCCTGATGACGAGGATGGTCTGGTTGGTGATTTCAGATTTTTCGATCCGGAACTCAAAATATTCCTCTTTGGGGGCGGAAAGCCAGTGAAAACGGATGAATTTATCCTGTTCGCTTTCCACTACTTCGGCTTTTTCAAAAGAGCCGTCCCAGCCGAAATAAAAAATATTGTCACGCTCGTCTACCTTATCGGCGAACCATTCTGCCAGTCCGGCGGGGGTGGAAAGGAATTCATAAAGGATTGAAGGTGAACAACGAACCGGGAATTCCAAGGTATATAATTGTTTACTCATTCTGCATAGGCCTGGTAGTGATAGCGACCGCTGCAATAATAAAGAATAAATGATTGCCCCAAAATAATTTCACCCTTAATTTTCCCCCGTTACCCGCCCGGTATTCCCCCTGAAATAAATCGGCTCTTCAATCGTTAAGAGCTTGTCAAAATTTATTTGGCGTATCCGGGCTATTTCTATAAATTGCCTTGAAGTTCAATACTTTCTGAACAACTCAGACATTGGTGGGTATTTTTTGAGTATAAGGTATACCAAAACTTATCATTCTTTAACCCTTAAAATACACCATTTAAAACCATACCTATGAGCATGAGACAACTCAAGATCACGAAGTCGATCACGAATCGTGAGTCCCAAAGCCTTGAAAAGTACTTACAGGAGATCGGCAAGGTCGAGCTCATTTCCCCCGAAGAAGAGGTCAAACTGGCGACCCTGATCAAACAGGGCGACCAAAAAGCATTGGACCGCCTGACCAAGGCCAACCTGCGCTTTGTGGTTTCCGTGGCCAAGCAGTACCAGAACCAGGGTCTTTCGTTGCCCGACCTGATCAACGAAGGAAATGTGGGGCTGATCAAGGCTGCCCAGCGTTTTGACGAAACCCGTGGTTTCAAATTCATTTCCTACGCCGTTTGGTGGATTCGCCAGAGCATCCTGCAGGCCCTGGCCGAGCAGTCGAGGATCGTCAGGCTGCCCCTGAATAAAGTGGGGCTGACCAACCGGATCCAGAAAGCCTATTCGCTGCTGGAACAGCAATTTGAAAGGGAACCCTCGGCCGAAGAACTGGCCGAAGTGCTGGATATGGACCTCGAGGAAGTGGCTTCCACCCTGGGTATCAACGCCCGTCACGTCAGCATGGATTCACCCCTGTCGGAAGGCGAGGAAAATACCCTGATCGACGTGCTGGAAAACCCCAATGCCGAAAAAACGGACAACGAGCTGGACCATAACGAGTCGCTGAAAACCGAGATCGACCGCTCGCTGAAAGCCCTGACCGAAAGGCAGAAAGAAGTGATCTGTTATTTCTTCGGGATCGGCGTCGACCACCCGATGAGCCTGGAAGATATCGGCGAAAAATTCAGCCTGACCCGCGAAAGGGTGCGCCAGATCAAGGACAAGGCCATCACGAAACTGAAAGCCTCGAACCGTTGCAAAATGTTACGCGCCTATCTCGGCACCTGAATCAACAAATATTTATACCGGTATAAACCTTTACATTTTTATCTTTGCCATTCTTTAAAAAAAGTGAACATCAGGTTCACTTTTTTATTTTAACGTGACAATGAAATCCAGGTGAATCATGTTTAATTCGTTACAGGAAAAACTCGAAAGCGCTTTTAAAAGTCTCAGGGGACAGGCCCGCATCACCGAGCTCAATATCGCGTCCACGGTCAAGGAGATCCGCCGCGCGCTGATCGACGCGGACGTGAACTACAAGATCGCGAAGGAATTTACCGACAAGATCCGGGAAAAGGCCGTGGGTGAAAAAGTGATCAATGCCATTTCACCCGGGCAACTGATGACCAAGATCGTCAAAGATGAACTGACCGGACTGATGGGCGGCGAGGAAGCCCCATTTAACGCGAAGGGCAATCCCGCCGTAATCCTGGTGGCCGGTTTGCAGGGTAGCGGTAAAACCACTTTCAGCGGGAAACTGGCGAATTATCTCAAGACAAAGAAAGGGCTCTCTCCCCTGCTCGTCGCCGCCGATATCTACCGTCCCGCGGCGATGGAACAATTAAGGGTGCTCGGTGAGCAGATCGGCGTACCCGTGCATATCGAACCCGACAATAAAAACGCTTCCGATATCGCCCGTAACGCCGTGAAGGAAGCGCGCAGCATTAATAAGAATGTCGTGATCATCGATACCGCCGGCCGTCTCGCGATCGACGAAGCGATGATGGCCGAAGTGGCGGATATCAAGGGTGCGGTGAGCCCGCAGGAAATACTGTTCGTGGTTGACAGCATGACGGGGCAGGATGCCGTGAATACCGCGAAAGCCTTTAACGAGCGGCTTGACTTTACCGGGGTCGTGCTGACCAAACTCGACGGCGATACACGCGGCGGGGCGGCGCTTTCCATCAAATACACGGTTCACAAACCGATCAAGTTCATCAGCAGCGGTGAGAAGATGGATACGCTCGATGTATTCTATCCCGAAAGGATGGCGCAGCGGATCCTCGGCATGGGCGATATTACCACGCTGGTGGAAAAAGCGCAGGCGGAATTCGACGAAGTGCAGGCCAAAAAACTGGAAGCCAAGATCCGCAAGAACAAATTCGATTTCGCCGATTTCAAAATGCAGCTGGAGCAGATCAAGAAAATGGGCAATATGAAAGACCTGCTGGGGATGATCCCCGGCGTGGGCGGGAAGATCAGGGATCTTGATATCAACGACGAGTCTTTCAAAGGTATCGAAGCCATGATCAATTCCATGACCCCGGCCGAAAGGGCCGATCCCGACCTGATCGACGGGAGCCGCAAGAAAAGGATCGCCAGGGGCAGCGGCAAAGACATACAGGAAGTGAACAATTTCATGAAGCAGTTTGAACAGATGCGGGGAATGATGAAGAATATGAATAAAATGGGAGCTTTTGGAAGGATGATGAAAAAATCGCCGTGAGTCGTTGGCAGGGTTAAAAAGACCTTTTTGGAAAATCGGGAACCCTTTCTACCGATTAACAATTACAGGCTAAAGACAGACTTTGGAACTATGCCCTTTCAACCGTATATTTGTCGTCCGGTTTCAACCGGAACTAACAATTATTGTTTAACGCCTTTAAATGTCTATTTAAAATGGCAACTAAAATCCGTCTACAGAGACATGGGTCCAAGAAAAGGCCCTTTTACTTCATCGTCGTAGCTGATGCCCGTGCGCCCCGCGACGGCAAATTCATCCAGAAATTAGGTACTTACAATCCCCTGACCGTTCCGGCCACGATTCAGCTGGACCGCCAGAAAGCGCTCGAATGGCTGAACAAAGGCGCCACGCCGACCGACACCGTTCGCCGCATCCTGAGCTTTAAGGGTGTATTGTACCTCAAGCACCTGCTTCGCGGCGTGGGGCTGGGACTTTTTGATGAAGCCACGGCCATGGAGAAATTCACCAAGTGGAGCGCCGAGCATGAAGCCCAGGTGAAAAGACGCCAGGAAGATGCACATCGCCAGAAAAGAGCCCGCCGTACGGCCCCCGGCCGCCGGCCCGAGCGCAGGCCCGAAGGGAATGGCGGTGGTGAAGGATAAATTCATCCGATCCTAACGTTATTAATCCCGGTTAAGGCCGGGATTTTTTATTTGCCGGAAGATTACCCGGATTCATCCGGATTATTTTTCTTTGAATACCAATGCCGGAATATTTCAATATTGGAAAAATCGTGGCGGCCCATGGGCTGAAGGGGGAATTGCTGCTGCAGCATGAATTGGGTAAAAAAACTTCGCTGAAGGGATTAGCCGCTGTTTTTACAGAAGAAAAAAACAAAACATTCCTGCCCTGGTTTATCGAGTGGGCGAAAATAAAATCGGAAACCGAGATCTACCTCAAACTCGAAGAGGTAAACTCCCGTGAAGCCGCGCAAAAAATCGTACAGAAAAAAATCTGGCTCCCCGAAGCCGATTATAAAAAATTTGCCGCTAAAACCTCGCCCGCCGGATTACTGGGTTACCAGGTCATCGACCAGGACCGCCCCCTCGGCACCATTTTAGAGATCATCGAACAACCGCACCAGTTGCTTTGCCGGCTCGAGATAAAGGGCCGGGAAGTATTGATACCGCTGCACGAAGCCTCGCTGCAAAAAGTGGATCATAAGAAAAAAGAAGTGCGGGTTGAACTGCCGGAGGGATTACTGGATATATACTTGCTTTGATCCTTATGCAGGAAGGTTGTCATTTTCCTGTTTTTGATCTGCCGGGTCTGTCAAATTAGTCATACGGGTCATATCGGTCAGAAGGGTCAGGGAGTCAAATTACAGCAGAATAAAAATTGATGCTAATTTGCAGGTCCTTTGCATGAGCCGCATCACCATATCGCCCATTTCGACCTGGATTCATTTTTTGTTTCGGTGGAGATCCGGAACAATCCTTCCCTTAAAGGCAAGCCCGTGCTCGTGGGTGGCTATGAACGGGGTGTAGTGGCCGCCTGCAGCTATGAAGCCCGGAAATTCGGTATCCACTCAGCCATGCCGATGAAAAGGGCCCTGCAGTTATGCCCGCAGGCCATCGTGACCAGTTCGAGCCGCGACCAGTACAGCAAGTACTCCCGCTGGGTAACCGATATCATCGCTTCCCGGGTGCCGCTTTTTGAAAAAGCAAGCATCGATGAATTCTATATTGATTTTACGGGCATGGATAAATTTTTCGGCGCCAGTAAATACGCGCAGGAACTCAGGGCCCTGATCATACAGGAAACAGGTTTGCCCATTTCAGGCGGGCTTTCTTCCGCGCGGTTCATCAGCAAAATGGCTACCAATGAAGCCAAACCGAACGGGTTCCTCGAGATCCCGCACGGCAAGGAGAAAGAATTCCTTTGGCCGCTGGGTATCGAAAAAATAAACGGCGTGGGCAAACACACCGAACAGCAACTGAAGAGTTTCGGGATCTATACCATCGAGGATATCGCTAAAACGCCCATCGAACTGATGGAGCGCTATGCGGGCAAATGGGGGGAAAGTCTCTGGCATAAGGCGCATGGCATCGGGAGCGTGGAGATCGCCACGGACTGGGAACAAAAAAGCATGAGCCATGAAAACACATTCGATACCGATTATACCGATATGGATTTCCTGAACAGGGAACTGGTGCGGCTCACCGAGAAAACGGCTTTCGCCCTTCGGGAAGATGAAAAAATGACGGGTTGCGTCACCGTTAAGATCCGTTATTCCGATTTCGAAACCACTTCACGCCAGGAAACCGTGAGCTATACCGCGCTTGACGATATCCTGATCGCCAAGGTGAAAGATCTTTTTGCCAAAAGCTACCAGAAAGGCCGGCCCGTGCGCCTGCTGGGTGTTCGTTTCAGCCAGCTGATCCCGATAACCATGCAGATGAGCCTGTTTGAGAATAATGCGGAGAAACTGAACCTGTACAGGGCCGTAGATGATATCAAGGAAAGGTTTGGGAGCAAGCTGGTGACCAAGGCCGTGATCTCGAAACCAAAATCAGGGGAGACCCTTTAAAGACAGGGTGCTTATCTTCGCAAACCGTGAGCGGCGAGCCATGCACCCTGAACATTAAACTATATTAACGCTAAAAACTATCAACATGTCACAGGTTTGGAAAGACTACCAGGAAAAAAACAAAGAACGTTTTTTGAACGAGATGCTGGACCTGCTCCGCATCCCTTCCGTCAGCGCCAAGAGCGAACATAAGGCCGATATGCTGAAATGCGCGGATGCCGTTAAGAAAAGCCTGCTCGATGCGGGTTGCGATAAGGCCGAAGTGATGGCAACCGACGGGCATCCCGCGGTGTACGGCGAAAAGATCATCGATCCTTCCAAACCCACGGTACTGGTGTATGGCCACTATGATGTGCAACCGCCCGAACCGCTGGAACTCTGGCACAGCGGACCTTTCGAACCGGTGATCAAAGACGGCAAAATTTTCGCGCGCGGTTCTGCGGATGACAAGGGACAGTTTTACATGCATGTGAAAGCCCTTGAAATCATGAACAGGACCCAAACGATGACCACCAATATCAAGTTCCTGATCGAGGGAGAGGAAGAAGTGGGATCGCCCAACCTGGGAAAATTCGTCGCCGCTCATAAAGCGCTGCTGAAGGCCGATGTGATCCTGATCAGCGACAGTTCGATGCTGAGCATGGAAAACCCCTCACTGGATACGGGCGTGCGCGGACTCAGTTATATCGAAGTGGAAGTGACGGGCGCCAACCGCGACCTGCACAGCGGCACTTACGGCGGCGCCGTGGCCAATCCCATTACGATACTGGCGAAAATGATCGCCGGCTGTCACGATGAAAACAACCATATCACCATTCCCGGTTTTTACGATGACGTTGTCGTGGCCGGTCCCGAAGAAAGGGCCCTGATTAACAAAGCGCCCTATGATGAAAAAGAATACAAGGACGACCTGGGTGTTTCCGAACTCTGGGGAGAAAAGGGATATACCACTTATGAAAGAACCGGCATCCGCCCGACTATCGAAGTAAACGGTATCTGGGGCGGCTATACCGGGGAAGGCGCCAAGACCGTATTGCCATCGAAAGCCACGGCAAAAATTTCGGCCAGGCTGGTACCCAACCAGTCATCTCACAAGATGACGGAAATGCTCCTGAATTATTTCAAATCGATCGCCCCTCCTTCCGTTACGGTAAAAGCTTTTGAGCATCACGGCGGCGAACCCTACATGACCCCGATCGACAGCAAGGGTTATAAGGCGGCGGCGAAAGCCGTGGAGACCACTTTCGGCAAATCACCCATCCCCGTGCGCGGCGGAGGCAGCATTCCCATCTGTTCGATCCTTGAAAAGGAACTGGGGATCAAAATCATCTTTATGGGTTTTGGACTGGATAATGACAACCTCCACAGCCCGAACGAAAAATATAATATCGAGAATTATTACAAGGGAATTGAAACGATCCCTTATTTCCATAAATATTTCGCGGCGCCGTAGAGACGCAATATTTTGCGTCTCCCTGTGAGAAAATAGTCTCCCTGTGATAAAATAGAAACGATATAAAAAGAGACGCAAGATTTTGCGTCTCCCTGTCAAATCCCATTTCAACACCGTAGAGACGCAATATTTTGCGTCTCCCTGTGATAAAATAGAAACGATATAAAAAGAGACGCAA
>CAYNSL010000111.1:7331-10504 GCA_964399755.1 uncultured Chitinophaga sp.
GCAATATTTTGCGTCTCCCTGTGATAAAATAGAAACGATATAAAAAGAGACGCAAAATATTGCGTCTCTACGAAACGGCCCGGCGTTTAAACACCGGGCCGTTCTCATTTTTAAAATCCCTTGACAGGTTTGCCCTGTTCACCCGCCGCTCCGGGCGGGCAATGTTCCTTTAAATATTTCGTGTACAGCGTTGACAGGTGGATATTGGTTCCCTCTCCTTCCGAAATGCTGTGCGTCCGGTTGGGATAGATCATCATCTGGAACTGTTTGTTGTATTTGATCAGTTCATTGAAGAGCATGTCGGCATTATTGTAATGCACATTGTCGTCACCGCTGCCGTGCACATACAGCAGGTCACCCCGCAGGTTTTTGGCATAGGTGATGGGCGAGCCGTTTACAAAATCCTGTTTATTCTCCTGCGGCAGTCCCATATAACGTTCCTGGTAAATATTATCATAGGTAAGCTGGTTGCCCACCGGCGCGATGGCGATCCCCGTTTTATAGATCTCGGGAAACTGGAACATCAGGTTCAGCGTGGCCGAACCGCCCCCGCTCCAGCCCCAGACCGCCACGCGGCTGCTGTCGGCATAGGGAAGTTTCAGAATTTCTTTCGCGGCCATGGCCTGGTCGCGGATGTTTACCAGCCCGATCTTCCGGTATACGCATTTCCGCCATTCCCTTCCCTTGGGTACGGGGGTGCCGCGGTTGTCGATCGAAACATAGAGATACCCGTCCTTGCTCATATCACCGCGGTATAAAAAATTATTGGTGGCTCCGTACGCGTCGATGACGTTCTGACCCCAGGGTTCCGTATACACGTAAAACACGACGGGATATTTTTTAGCCGGGTCGAAGCCTGCCGGTTTCACCATCCAGGCATCCATCTCCACGCCTTCTTCCGTTTTAATGCTAAAGAATTCAATATTGGATTTTGATTTATCGGCTTTCGCCACGGCATCGTTCACTTTATTCTCGCCGTTCAGTCCCTGGTGATCGGGCAGGCTGATCCATTCCGTTACCGGAGCGGTGTAGTAATTGGAAAAACTGTGCTGGGCAAATTTCGCGTTGGGTGAAACGCGGTAGGTATGCGTCCCTTTCTGACCCGAAGGGCTGAGCATTTCCAGGGTACCGCTGCCATCGAGCCTTGTACGGCATAAATATTTCTGCGTGGCATTGTCGGGGGAGGCGTGAAAATATACGTATCCGCCTTTTTCATCCACCGTACTGATGTCCATTACATCATATTTCCCATTGGTGACCAGTGTTTCTTTTTTCCCGTCGCGGCTCACCCGGTAGAGGTGACGCCAACCGTCTTTTTCACTGGCCCAGAGGAATTCCTGCCCGTTGTTCAGCCAGTCCCAGCCCCCGTTTGCATAATCCTGGTCCCATAGCGGCAGGATATCGATCCATGCCGAATCCGTTTCATGGTAAATGGTTCGTGTATGGCCGGTTTTCGCATCGCAGAGCATCAGGTCGCTTACATTCTGTTTCCGGTTGAGGTGCTGGATGATGAGCTCACTGCTGTTCGCCGCCCATTCCATCCGCGGTACATAGGTGCGCCAGACCGTATCGTCGGGGATTTTCATCCAGTTTGTTTTGCTGTTACTGATATCCACGACCGCGATCCGGTAACGGGATGGCGGTTCACCGGCCACGGGATATTCCACCGGCACGGTATGCGGGTAAATGGAATCGGTATTGTTCAGCATCAGGTAGTCCTTGGTGCCTTTGGCATCGATCTGCCAGTAAGCAATTTGCCGGCTGTCGGGGCTCCAGCGGAATCCGTCGCGGCAGAAAAACTCTTCTTCATAGGCCCAGTCGAATGTGCCGTTGATCAGCCGGCGGTCGCCGGTTGCCGTCAGTCTTTTTATTTTCCCGCTGGCGAGATCTTCCACGTAAAGATTATACCCGCTTACATAGGCCACGTTTTTTCCATCGGGTGAAAATTTGGCGAACATCAGCGAGGAAGAGGGGCGGGACAGGCCCAGTTGTTTTAAACGATGAGTGCTCATGTCGTACACCCAGTAATCACCGCGTGTATCCAGTCGCCAGACTTTTTTGGTGTTGGTAAAGATCAGCAGGCTTTTTTGATCGGCGGAAAATCGAAAACTGCGGACCGGGAGCGGTTTATCCGCGCCCGCGGGTTTCAGGTCTTCCTTTTTTACCAGTACCGTTTTGCTGTTCTGCGGCAGGCTGTACTTTACGATATCACCGCCTTCATTCCTGAAATATGCATTCCCGTCGGGCGACCAGTTCACCGCGCCCTGGGCCAGGGCGGCCGGCGGGATCAGCACCGATAAACAAAAGACGGTTATTCGTAAGAGGAAAGTTTTCATTATTTGGTTATTTTGGAGCAGAAAAGTATTGAAAATTCCGTCCCCGGAAGCTGATTAATACACCAATGGCTGAAAAAGAAAAACTGCGCCTCGACAAATACCTCTGGGCGATCCGTCTTTTTAAGACGAGGACACAGGCCGCAGCGGCCTGCGATGGCGGAAAGGTGAAATGGAACGGGACGCCCGCCAGGGCTTCGCATGCCGTGAAAAAAGGCGATGAATACGAAATTAAAACGGAAGCCAGACGGTGGAAGATAAAAGTCGGTGGCCTGCTGCACAACCGCCTGCGTTATGAAGAAGCCGTAAAATTCTACATTGATATCACGCCCGCCGAAGAAATCCAGCGCCTGCAATTCCAGGCCGCGGCTTTTCATACCGGCAAGCGCCCGAGCAAGATCGGGCGCCCTACAAAAAAAGACAGGCGTGACCTTGATAATTTCCTGGATTAGAAGGAGGTGATAAAAATCAACCGGGTTCTGTACACAGGTCATTCTTACCCCCTGCCTGTTCAGTCTAACTTACGAAAGACTAAAACAGATTATTCACCCCCCAAAAAAATCAGAATATGGAAAGCAAAGCACTGGACAAACCCAAAACCTCCTGGCCTACTTTATTTGACAGCGGCTGGATGGAGAAATTCTTCAATGCCCCGATTGACGAATTCTTTAACCTGGGTAAAGTGATGAACGTACCCGCAGTAAATGTATCCGAAACGGATAAGGATTTCCGGCTGACTTTCGCCGCTCCCGGGATGGATAAGAAAGATTTCAAAGTAGAGGCTTTTGACGACATGCTGACCATCAGCGCGGAAAAAGAAAAAGAGGAAAAAGAAGAAAA
>CAYNSL010000112.1:0-4813 GCA_964399755.1 uncultured Chitinophaga sp.
AGTAAGCGACCGTTTTCTCTATGTGACCTGCGCCAACAGCGAAGTATATAAATATGATGCGGCCACACGGAAGTTGCTGAAAAAAATCAAAGTGAATAAAAGCGGTAACGATTGTGTGGGCTCCGTAATGTCGGGCGATTACCGCTATTTCGTCGCGCAGTTCGACAATACTTTCGCCGTCATCGACACGCGGACCGACCAGGTACTTTACGAAAAATACGACCACGACTACGCGAACGGGATCATGTCTGTAAGCCACGACGGCAAAAGGCTGGCGACTTCGGGGTTCGACTCCAAAGTGAATCTCTATGACCTGGCCACGGGCAGGAAAACCGTGACCATTTATACGCCCCGCCAGAAAGATTATATGATCACCGACGACGACGGTTATTACCTCGCTTCGCGGAATACCCTCGAGGCCGTTAATTTCAGTTACAACAACAATAGTTACGGGTTCGAGCAGTTCGACGCGCGTTTTAACCGCCCCGACAAGATATTGAAGACCCTGGGCCGCGCCGACAGCAGCCTGGTGAATCTTTATTATGCGGCCTGGAAGAAACGCCTGAAAAAACTGAACCTGGATGAAAACGCGCTGAACGATGACGTGCACCTGCCCGTGATCCGCCTGAAGGAAAAATACGCCATCAAACCCGCCACTTCACTCAGCGAATACGAGCTGAACATCGAGTGTTTCGACGCCAAATACCCGCTCCAGTCGGTGCAGGTACTCGTCAATAACAGTCCCCTGTTCGGCACGGCGGGAAAACAGATACCCGGAAACCTGAACAAGTCGAACTTGTCCGTCAAAATCCCCCTTTCCACCGGCGGCAACCTGGTGAAAGTGTATTGTACCAACAGCAAGGGGGCCGCATCGCTGTCTGAAACCATCGAGATCAACAGTTCGTACCAGCCCTCCGCCCCTGCCAAAACCTATTTCATCGGGATCGCCGTATCCAATTACCGCGATTCCAGCATGAACCTCCGGTTTGCGGCCAAAGATGTACGTGATCTTGCCGGCATGTTTGGGCGGCTCTTTAAAAATACCGAGACCGATACCCTGATCGATGCCATGGCCACCCGGGAAAATATCCTGCGGTTGCGGGAAAAGCTGATGAACACGACGGTAAACGACAAAGTGATCATTTCGGTGAACGGGCACGGACTGCTGAGCGACAGCCTTGATTTTTATTATGCCACCTGGGATGTGGATTTTAAAAAACCGGAGGGCCGGGGATTGAAATACGAGGATCTTGAAGCTCTGCTGGACGGGATCCCCGCCCGGAAAAAACTGGTATTGATCGATGCCTGTCATTCCGGGGCGCTTGACAGGGAAGAACTCATCGCCCTTCAAAAAAAGGATACCGTTCAGGCCGCCGGGAATCCCGCTGATACGGGATCGGTAAAAGGTTTCGCTTCCCGCGGTACGATCGTGAAGAGCAGCCAGGCCAAAGTGGATGCCAACAGCGCTTATGAAGTGATGCAGAACTTATTTGCCGACCTCAAGGCGGGGAACGGGGCCGTGATCATTTCCGCGGCCGGGGGCATGGAATACGCGTTTGAATCGGATACCTGGAACAATGGCGTCTTTACCTATTGTATACGCAAGGGTATCGAGGAGGAAATGGCCGATAAGGAAGCCGGGAATTTCAATAGCCAGGTGGAAGTGGACGAACTGAAGACCTATGTAAGCCGGAAAGTGAGCGAATTAACGGGTGGCAGGCAGCGGCCGGTATCCCGGAGGGAGAATATCGAGTTCAACTGGGTGGTCTGGTAGCCAAAAAATACCCTTTTCCCGGTATGGAAAACCTCGGTTCTTGTCCTATCTTTAGTTCATACTGCGAATACAGTAAAAAACCTTAAAAAGAACCATTTTTCATCACCAAAAAAACATCTATGCGGAAAATCAAAATGTTCCTGACCGCTGCTTTGATGGTTGCCGCCTCTGCCGTTTTCGGGCAGTCCGAGAAATCCATCTCCCTTATTAAAGAAGGCAGCAAATTAACCGACGCCGACATCGGCTTCCTGTCGATGGTTGCAAATGCCAAAGTAGAACCCGGCAAGAAAACCGGTGAAGTAACCATCAACAAGGTTACTTACAAGGCCGGTTATGTACTGACCAAGGCCGATGCCAAGTCGCTGAACGACGCGATCAGCGCCTTCCAGAAGACTTACAAGGCCCCCGCGGCTTCCCGCGGTACGGCAGGTCTGTGCTACTACTGGTACTACTATTGCGATTACTACGGGTATTGCTACTGGTACAAGTACTGGTACTATTGCTAAACCAGGCGCCATTGCTGAAAACATTAAAACCGGTCCTGCGCCGGTTTTTTTTATGCCCATTGCCTTTCTATTATTATACCCTGAAACGGGTATTGGCTTCAGCGGAAGAGGATCCTAAATTGCATAGGATTGAAAAGGTCCGGTTCCAATGGTTTTCTTTGGGTTTACACAGCAGTCTGGTGCGCTGCGATAATAGGAACCTGTAAACCCCGCGGTTTCCGCGGCCACTGTGAAGTAAAAAAAGAAAAACTGCCTGAAACTGATGCCTTAAACGCCCGTTAATGACAATTTCGTTTAAGAAAATATGTTTAATTTGAACCTTCGACTTATTATTAAAAAACAGCATACCAAATAACGAACCCCAAAACCCCCGCCATGATCCGTCGAATCATTTTCGCAGCCCTTGTCCTTGGTTTTATAACGACCGGAGTCCAGGCCCAGACCAAGAGGGCCCTGATCATTGCCATCGGCAATTACCCGGACCCGCAGAAATTCATGTGGCCGGAGCTTAATTCGCTGCATGATGTGCCCCTGATCCAGACCGCGCTGGAGAAACAACAATTCAATCCCGGAAATATCTGGACCCTGCTCGACAGCCAGGCCACCAAGGCGGGGATCGAAAAAGCACTCGATAAACTCTATGACAGCGCCAGGACCGGGGATATCATCGTGATCCACGTTTCCTCGCACGGGGAGCAGATCGAAGACGATAATGTAAATGAGGAAGCGGACGGGCTTGACGAATGCATCGTACCCTACGGCGCCCAGTATTCGACTGATAAAAGCGTATTCAACAGGATTTCGTCGGGTTACCTGCGCGACGACACTTTCGGCGAAAAGATCACCCGGCTCCGTAATAAAGTGGGGAGCACGGGTGATATCCTCGTTACCCTGGATGCCTGTCACTCGGGCAGCGGCACCCGCGGGGGCGGCACCGCCAAGGTACGCGGCAGCAACAGCCCGATGGTCAGCGCCAATTTCGACATGAAAAGAATGGGGAAAAAGGACGCGGCCGGGGTGTTTAAAGACAATAACAGCACCAAGCTTAACAAAGACGCCGCCACTTATGTGGTGATTTCGGGCGCACAGGCCCAGGAAAGGAATTTCGAATGCCTGGATGACGAAGGCAATGCCGTGGGATCGCTTTCCTATGCCATCAGCAAGGCCATTTCCACGCTCGAGGGGAAGATCACTTACAGGACCCTTTTCGCCCAGATCGAGGACGTGATGCGGGAGAAAGCGCCGGCACAGAAACCGGTGCTGGAAGGCGACGGGATCGACCGCGAACTCTTTGGGGGGAAATATATCCGCCAGACGCCCTATATGACCGTGAATGCCAAAAAAAGTAATAAGGACACGGCCATCCTGAACGCGGGTACGGTTTCGGGTGTTACCACGGGTTCGGTGATCGGTTTCTATCCTTCGGGCACCAACGATCCTGCGGGAAAAGACCCGATGGTAAAGGGCACGGTAGTCTATGCCGGCAATTTTACATCGGTGGTGAAACTGGAAAAAGAAGTCCCCGATTTTACCCAGAAACTTCCCTGGGCTTTTCTGGAAGAAATGTCTTACGGCGGAAATACGATCCGGATCAGTGTTGATTCGGTTGACGCCGCCGCGGGTAAGACCATTAAGGATGCCCTGAAGGATTACAAGATGGCCGAGTTCAGCGCGAATTACGACCTGTATTTCACCACGTCTGATAACGGTGATGGTTACGCGCTGCGTTATGCCGCCAGTGGCAGCCCCTTCGTGGACAATATCGATATCCGCAAACCCGCGGCCATCAGGGAAGTCATGAAACGTTTCGACCGGTACCGTTACCTGCGCGATTTAAAGTTCAGCGAACAGGACCTCAGCGCCAAAGTGGAACTGGTGTTCCTCGACGCTAAAAAGAATATCGATCTCAATAAGATCAAATCAAGGACAAAATTCGGCCGGCTGGAATTAAAGAATGAAGACACCGTCTACCTCAGGATCACGAACACCGGTTTAAAAAATCTTTTTATCAATATTGTCGACATGCAGCCCGACGGTATCATCAACGGGGTGATTCCCAAAAAGGGACTCACCAATACCAACGGCCTCCCCGCTCCCATCCTGCCGGAGAACTGCGCGCTGAAGAGCAAGGAGTCCAAACTGTACAGCGACCTGATGATCATCATCGGCCCGCCTTATGGAGAAGAGATCTTCAAGGTCTTCCTCTCCACCCAGTTGCTTGACCTCGAAGACATCCTGACCAGCAAGGGCGATGAGACCAGCCGCAGCCGTGGCGTGCTGAATAACCTCGCCAAGGTTTTCGAAACTGCCGATAACAAGACCGGCACCCGGGGCGTCAATCCCAAAGTGAGCACCAACCAGGACGGGACGATCTTCAGCGTGAATTTTTCGATTGTGGAGAAGTGATCATGCCATCATTCAAATAAAACACTCCCGGTCATACGGGAGTTTTTTATGCATTTAATACGGAGGCCAATCCCGGCAATTATTATGGCCTGTAAAAAGGAATCAGCCGGTTGCCAGCCTGATATTC
>CAYNSL010000112.1:4913-10473 GCA_964399755.1 uncultured Chitinophaga sp.
TGGGCGAATTTGCGCCGATGAGCAACAAACTTATCCAGTTAAATGAATTTGACGACCTGTATTTCTTTTGTAAGGCCGCCAATAAAGAATGGAATCTCAGGCGGTTTTCCTGCGGCGCGCAAAATATTATACGGCTTGAATGAGCAGGTGTGACGAAACAAACGGGAGTAATCTCTGATTGAATCATTTCACACTGATCCGTTAACCTGTCCGGATATTCATCACTGAAACCAAAACCAGCCACTTATGAAATTCATTTGTGGGTTTTTAGCAGGTCTTTGTCTTTTCCACCAGCCGGGTTTTTCACAGCGAAAACTGGCTTTGATCATCGCAAATGCCAGGTATGATGAAAACAAGACCGGGTGGCCTGCCCTTAATAGCGACAAGGACATAGACCTGATCAGGCTTTTTATGCGGGCGCAATCCTTCGACAGTATTATTGTCGGCCAGGATCTTACCAAGCTCCGGATGCAGGCTTCCTTCGACTCATTCAAAAACATTCTTCATCCCGGCGATAATGTGATGATCCATGTAAGCGCACATGGACAACAAGTGGCCGATGATAATAAAGATGAGCCGGACGGATATGATGAAGCCCTGGTACCCCTCGATTGCCCCGCCAGTCCTAAATTCGGCAACCACCCGGAGTTATTTTTCAGGGATGATGAGCTGGAAAATAAACTAAATGCTATCCGTACCGCCATCGGGAAAAACGGGTTCCTGGTATTTACGGTAGATGCCTGTCATTCCGGTTCCCTTTCACGCGGAACCGGTATCGCCCGGGGCGGAAAGGCTCCTTATATCCCTTCGGGCGTGAAAGCATTACCGCCAAATTCAGCACCTGAAAAAAGCGAAGTATTCCTGGCGGGTTCCGCATCCGGCAGCGGATCTGATATGGCGCCCATGGTGATGATCACCGCCGCGCGGCCTGAAGAACGGGATTATGAATATTATATTGACGATCAGCATTCGTATGGCAGTCTCTCCTACGCCATCTACCAAAGTCTTCCGCTGTTGACACAAAAAGATACCTACAGGACCTGGTTCGGCAAGATCCAGGCATTGATGGCCGGATACAGTGGCGTTAGTAATCATCCCCAGCTGGAAGGGGTGGGCGATCGCCGGGTTTTCGACGGGGCGGTAGTGGAACAGGATCCTTATTTTTCAATTACTGATGTAATCGTTGACCAGGATAAAAAGGAAAAAACGGCGATCATCACGGGAGGATATATCAATGGACTGGCCGAAGGAACAACTCTGATTTTCTGTAAAGCCGGCATACTAACCCCTGACAGCACTTCGATTCTATTCAGCGGGCATATCAGGGCGAACAGCGCCTTTTCCTCTGCGGTGTCAATTCCTTTTGGCGCCGGACTGGTTGACGACGGCAAATCGAAAAATAAATATTGGGTCTTTGTAAATGAACGAAAGCTGTCCTTTAAACCACTCACCGTTTACACAGCTAACAAGGAATTAAAATCTCTGATTCAAAAAGATTCGCTTTGTATAAATGCTGATGAAAATAATGCAGACTTCGAAGTCACAGAATTAAATGGCAGGTTCACCGGTATAGACCATGTCAACGCCGACACGGTTTTCACAGAAATGAATGCACAGGAAACCCTTAAAAGAATAAAATATTTTGTACAGGGACGGTTTTTGCGATCACTTTCGGAAGACAACCCGGCCACCCGGGTGGAAATGCAGATACTGCCTGCAAAAACGGAAGGAAAAATATATTCAAATCTGCTTCCGCTGGATTCCTTTACCAAAAAAGGGGAATTGATTTTTAAAGAGGGAGACTGGGCCGTCGTTTCGCTTAAAAATATTTCCAAAACACCGGTATATTTCAATATCATCGATATTCAGCCCGACGGGATCATTAACCCGATCATCCCCCACCCTGATGATATGATTACGCCCCCGGAAAATTTTGTGCTGGCGCCGGGAAAAGAGATCCTGCTCACCCGGTACCCGATTCAGTTGTTCCCGCCTTTCGGAAAAGAGGTGTTCAAGCTATTTACCTCATTGACGCCGATCGACCTGAAATTTCTCATCAACAACCGGGGCGATATGAAAAAAGGCCGGAACAGTTCCCTGGAAAAACTATTCGGAGCTTCCTTTAACATGACCAGGGGCACTAAAATGTCGCTCAACAGCCAGGAAGAAGGAAGCATCGCCACCAAAACCTTCCTGATTATTCCCAACAGATAAAAATACCACCAGCATGACACCCCTAAAAATCATCATATCCGGGCTATCACTACTACTTTTTACAGGCATTCGTGCGCAGGAGCCACGCCTGATGACACCTTTGGGACATGTGGAAGAGATCCGTGATATCGCTTTTTCTCCCAATATGAAGTATATCGCCACTTTCTCCTGGGATGGTACCGTCAAGGTCTGGAAAGTGCAGACGGGCGAGATCCTGCTCGATATTCACCCGGGATTTAAAAATGGCGAAGAAGAGTACCAGCTCGATATGTTGTACAGCCCGGATGGGAAAAAGATCATCACGCTGACCAGCCAGGGGGCGGAAATATGGGATGCTTTCACCGGCCGCAATATCCGTAAACTGGAATACGCAATTGAAGAAGATTCCTATAAGAATGAAAACACTTTTTTTAACAGCAAAGATAAACTGGTCGTGGGCAGCGACCTGCTCGACCTGGCGCTCAATAAATTCATTAAAAACGGCGGGAAGTCTTTCCCAAAAAGATCAAGGCCGGAGACTAAAATAAAGGATTCCCTGGATTGGGTTAAAACCCAATCACTTTACCGGGGCCAGGGTATGGAAGCGCAACTCCGTGACTTCGATGACATGGATGTCAATGCTTATTACTCCGCCGACCGCCGGATGATCGTCACCGCGATCGCCGAATCGGCCGATATCTGGGAAGCGGAAAGCGGGCGGTTGATCAGCCGTCTCCGCTCGCACAGCGCCATTGTATGGAATTGCAATTATTCTAACGATGGCGGAAAAATTCTCACCGCATCAGCCGATGGCTATGCCCGTTTATGGAATGTGAAGAACGGGCAGTTGGTCAGTTCTATCCGCACGGGCTATCCCGCTTACCTGCCCTGGTCTGCGGCTTTTTCACCGGACGGAACAAAGATGATCTGCGGTCCCTTTGATGAAGACGCGGATGAGGAGGAGGATAATATGATCCGGATCTGGGATATCGGGAAAAAACAGGTAGTCTTTGAAACCCCGGGGCACAGCGCCAGGATGCGGAATACCTGTTTTTCGCCCGATGGACGCAGGGTGCTGATTCCCACCAATGGCGATAGTATTTTCATTCTCAACATAGAAAATTTCAAGTTCACCCACCGGATCAAAGCTGCCGGCCCCGTTACAGCCTCTTTTTCCGCAGACGGGAAAAAGATCCTGGTAGTCGGAGAATCCATGGTACGGGTACTCGATGCCGAAACGCTGAAACGGATTTCCGCATTTAACCCGCCCACCGGAGAGGGTTTATTTAATGCTACTTTATCACCGGACGGTAAGATCATCATCGTTTTTGTGGGCGACGAAAGTTCAACGGTCTGGAACGCGGAAACAGGCGAAAGGATACCGCCTGACAATGCTTATGTAAAAGCAATTGAGGGCGAAGATTTTCTCACGACCGCCGTCTTTTCACCCGATATGAAAAAAGCGCTGATCTCCGGGAGCGAATTGAATTTATGGGATGTGAACAGCGGCAAGAAACTTTTAACGCTGAAAAAAGAGGACAATGACCTTGCCGATGCCTGTTTCACGCCCGACGGGAACAGAATCCTGACCGCATATATCGATAATTCCTGCCGGGTATGGGATGCCCGTAATGGAGAACTGCTCTATTCCTTTTATGGGATTGATACCACCAATTACCTGATAAAAAGTCCCGCGGGATATTATATGGGTTCGCTCGGCGCGGCGAAACAATTACATTATGTAACAAAAGACCTGAGCACGATCACGTTCGAACAGCTTGACGTTAAATACAACCGTCCCGACAAAGTGCTGGAAGCCATGCGCGTCAATGACCCGCTGCTGGTTCGCTCCTATCATGAAGCCTGGGTGAAACGGATGCAGAAACTCAATATAGATACCACGGCTTTCCGGAAAGAGATCAGCATACCACAGACCGATATTGTGAACCAAAACAAAATCGGCCGCAACCAGCAGGGCGATCAGCTAAGTTTAAGCATCCGTTCCCGCGACAGTCTCTTCAAACTGGAGCATTTTAATATATGGGTCAACGAAGTCCCTCTTTATGGCCAGCGGGGACTGGATATCCGAAAACGAAAATCCAGCCGGTTTGACACGACACTCAGCATCCGGCTTTCGGCGGGATTAAACAGGATTGAAGCATCGGTGACCAACCAGGATGGAACAGAAAGTTATCATTCACCCATTTTCGTAAACTATAACCCGGTAAAGCCGGTAAACGATTCGGTTTATTTTATCGGTATTGGCATCAACCGGTTTTCCCAGAACAGCAATGACCTAAAATGGTGCGTGCAGGATATACGCGATCTCGTGAAGGCCATGCGTTCAGGATACGGGGACAAATTAGTGATCATTGATACGTTGTTTGATGAACGGGTAACCCCGGAAATCATAGCTGGTTTGAAGAAAAAATTAAGCAGAACAGGGGTGAACGACAAACTGATCGTGTCGTATTCGGGGCATGGCCTGTTATCCCGGAAATTCGATTATTATCTTTCCGCCTATCATACAAATTTTCAAAAACCGGAAGAAGGAGGAATCCCCTACGATATGATCGAAGACCTGCTGGATTCCATTCCGGCCCGTAAAAAAATATTATTGCTGGATGCCTGTCATAGCGGTGAACTGGATAAAGAAGAACTTAAACGAATCAGCGATGCTTCGGCCAATCTCGCAAAAAATAATATTCGCGCGGCTCCGGGCGACAAAGGAGGCATCGTCAGCATCCCGGCAGATGATTCCACCCGCCTGGGTTTGCAAAAGAGTTTCGAACTCATGCAATCCCTGTTCGTCAATGTTAGCAAGGGAACAGGGTCGACTATCATCGCTGCATCCGGGGGTGTACAATTCGCGCAGGAAAGCAGCGAGCTGGGCCATGGCGTCTTCACGTATAGCCTGATCGAAGCCATGAAGCGGTTTAAAACGATCAAAGTGTCGGAATTGAATAAATATATTGGCTCCCGGGTGCTTGAACTGACAAATGGGCTGCAAAAACCCACCACACGTTATGAATTGAAGGACTTTGATTGGGAATTGTGGTAGGGCCATGTACTCCCGGATTGGGAGAATTGATTAAAAATAGGGCACCCCGGATATTCGGGATGAGCAGTATTTTTAAAAATTAAAGGCCAGTTTAGTGTACCGCCCGGCTAACCGCAGGATCTGTTACCTAATTCTCCGCTGCCTGTTTAGGGAGAAAATTACCATAACTTCTATTTCCAGCATTAATCAGCCCGGAAAGTTTCCAAAATGCAGTTCAATACCTTCAGCTGCGTCAAGGCGCAACTATAATTATATTTTATTGCCTGCTGAGAATAGGGAAGATGTGGGACGCACTGGACTCGAACC
>CAYNSL010000113.1:0-4078 GCA_964399755.1 uncultured Chitinophaga sp.
CCTTCCGTATCACCGGTCTTGATTTCATATTTAAGTAAATCCGATTTAGGTATGGCAATCAGCACCGTATTGTATTCGTAAAACACTTCCATGCGGTGCAGCAGCACATAGCCCACAAAGCGGAGCCGGTTCTCGAGGAAGTTATCGAATAAATGATCGTGAACGGGGCTATGGACCAGTCCCTTTGATTTCAGGTCGGCCACCATTTTATGCACACCCGCGTGCGCCGATGGGAAACGGAATGAACCGGTATCTCCCACCACGCCGGCATAAATACATTCGCCGATCTCTTCGGTGATCAGGTTGCCATGACCCGATTCGATGATAAGGTCATAGACCAGCTCGCAGGTGGAGCTTTTCGAGGTATCGCTGATCCCGTAATCAAAGGAATCCACGTCAGGCTCCTGGTGGTGATCGATCAGGATCTTTGTACAGTTCAACGCCTTCAATTTTTCGGTCAGCGTTTTGGTACGGTGAAAAATATTGAAGTCGAGGCAGAACAACCATTCGGCGGCATCCAGCGCCGCCTCGGCTTTTGGTTTATCGGATTCATAGTCCAGCACCCCTTCCACACCCGGCATCCAGTTTACCCAGCCTGCCCAGTTGGTGGGCGATATAACCGTTACTTCATGACCCAACCTGACCATGAAATGCCGCAGGGCCAGGGATGATCCCATGGCGTCGGCATCGGGTTTCTGGTGGGTTGTGATCACGACCCTGCGCGGTTGTGTCAGTAAGGGAAATATTTCCTGTACGGGTTTCATAAAAACGGTGGCGAAGATAAGGCTTTAGCTGCTGAAGGATACGGTTAAATGCCTGAAACCCGAAACTTTCCGCTACCTTTGCGGGCGCTAAAAAGTAAATAAGTATATACGTATCTAAGTATATAAAGTAAATAAGTAAAATATGGGTAACCGCACATTTACCATGATCAAACCGGACGCCTTCAAAAACGGCCATTCCGGCGCCATCCTCGACCGTATTCTCCAGGAAGGTTATAATATCAAAGCCCTGAAGATGACCAAGCTCACACCCGAAAAAGCCAGTGAGTTCTATGCCATTCACCGCGACCGTCCTTTTTTCAGGGACCTGGTCTCTTTTATGTGTGAAGGCCCGATCATCGCCGCCATCCTTGAAAAAGACAACGCGGTGGAAGATTTCCGCAAGCTGATCGGCGCCACCGATCCCGCCAAAGCGGAACCCAATACCATCCGTAAATTATACGCGGCTTCCGTTGGGGAGAACGCCATTCACGGCAGCGACAGCGATGCTAATGCCAAGATCGAAGGGGATTTCATGTTCTCGGTGCTGGAACAGTTTTAATCTGCTGGCCGGGAATTTCAATACCTCATTTTAATCTGTACCAGTTGCAGGTTATCGGCCTTGTAGGTAATACTCGCTTTCTGGTAAGAGGGCGGACCAAAAACACCCATCGCGTTGTTGGAAAAACCGTAACCTTCCTTCGGCAGCCCGAAGAAGGATTTATTCATCCGCTGGTCATCGTTTTCATCATGCAGGACGGCTATCGCGTAGGTGGCGGAAGGTAAAACGGGAAAAATACAGGTGGCGGTGCCGTTTTTGATGTCCAGTTTTTCCCGGCGATACGCTTTGGATGCCACGTCGGGATACCCGGCACCGTCTTTAAACAAACTCACCAGCACATGCCCCTTGTTATTACGCAGCCCCGAAATATTCAGGCGAATGCCTTTATCGGCCGGTGACCGGAAGGAAAAACTGCCAACAGCCAGCAGGATCAGTAAAAAGGTTGAGATGGATTTTTTCAGCATGCAATGATAACAGGTACGCTTAAAAAATGTTCGGCGCGTTTTGTTGAATCAAATCAGATGGAGCGGCATTAAAAAATAAACAGGGCTTCAGATCTCCCTTACTTTGGCCGGCTTGTTCTCAACCGGCGTCACTTTATAACCTTCCCTGCGCAGCAGGTTGATCACGCCTTTTTCACCCGGCAGGTGCCCGGCCCCCACGGCGATCAGCAGCGAATGGGCGGGCAATAGTGATTTCAGTTTCCGCACCCAGTTCTGGTTGCGGTGATAGAGCAGGATATCGGTAAATCCAGCCATCCCGGCATCGGTTTCCACCATCAGCGCTTCGAGTTTTTTCAGGTCCTGGTTTTTATAGGCTTCAAACATCTCCTGCATTTGTTTGTCCTCTTTCCCGCCCGCATTCGCGCCGTCGATATAGCTCACCAGTTGTTCGGCCTGTAATTTATAAGGAATGCTGTCGAGCACGCCGGCCTGGTAACCCATGGTTTCGAGCCCGTTTATCTTTTTACCGTATAGTTTGGCCTCCTGCATGATCACCTGTTCCATCATGGCCGTATTCTCGCAGGGAAGGGCTCCCTGCTCCAGCGAAGAGGCCGCGAGCATGGGCTTAAAAGTTTCGAGCATGGAAAAGGGCAGCATGGATCCTTTGGATTCGAAATAGGATTTCACTTTTTTATAATCCGCTTCGCTTAAGAGGTCGCGCAGCGTGGTGTCGCCCAGCATTTTCATTTTTCCCATCGCGCCGAAGACCTCGAAAAGATTGTCCATGTCCACTTCAAAATAAACCTCGTCGCATTCGCGTATCACTTTCCTGAAACCGGAACTGAGGGCCGCGTCTTCCGCGCAGAGCATATGGATGGTGCCAAACAGGTAAGAGGGATGCTCCAGTCCGTTGCCGCTGATCTTCCACAGCAGGGTGTTCTCTTCGTTTCCCTTTTGCGAAAGGGCAGAAAGGGAAACCAGTCCGAGGAAGAATAAAGCGCTGAATCGCTTCATGGGTAAATTTTAAACAAATTAATAAAAAGACGACGGCCGGCCGGATTAAGCTGCACCGGCGGCCTGATGCGGTGATGAGCAGGGCAAAGACCTTTCCAAACTGCAAAAGGTGACGGACTGGCAGAAGTCATTAATAAAATACTTCTTCCCAGTACCGGCTGAAGCGGGTCCCCCACTTCACATTCAATTCTTCCGCTGCGATGGGCAGTCCCAGCTCCTGTTTAATGGCCAGGACAGGCAGGTTGATACCCGCGCCCAGTCCCGCCGAAATACTGCCCTGCACACGGGGATTGATCTCGAGGAGCAGGAATTCGCCCGCCGCTGATTTTTTTACCTGGATGCCGGTATTGCCATGAAGCTGCAATGCCGCAATAAGCTGCCGGCAATAATGAATGATCGTTTCATCATTTACAAATTCTCCTTCCACGCTGATCCCGTTGATCATTCTTTTTCTCCAGCGCGGTAAGATGAAAACCGGTTCGCCATGACGGGAGAGGCAGTCTACCGAATATTCTTCGCCGGGCAGGTATTCGCTTACCAGTAATTCGGGAAAGACACCTGAGGAGAGAATCCGTACCGCATCCTGCAAACGCAGGTAAGTGGAATTTGGTTTATGGTTGAAGAGCAGGTCCAGCTCATCCATTTGTTCCGAAATGATCCGGAACCCGCGGCTGCCGTTTGAGACGGATGGTTTAAAACAAACGGGTTTACCGGGATAACCCAGTTCCTCCACGGCTGTTTTAAATTGATCCACGGTTTCCACGATCCTGAATCCGGGAACGGGTATGCCCCTCCACTGCAGGAATTCATATAAGCGGCTTTTATTATTGGCGATCTCCAGAGAAGCGGCGGAAGAAATGGGCAGGGATATCCCCTTGCCTGCAAATTCCGGTTGGTGCTGCGCCAGCGGAAGCAGTTCTTTTGTTACCAGGGGCAGGATGACGCGGATATTTTTTTCGCGGCAAAGCGATAAAACCGCTGGGATAAAAGCAGGGTCATGACCAAAGGGGATGGTTACAAATTCACCGGCCAGGTGTTTTCCCAGCGCCTGGCTGCTGGCATCGGCGGCGATAACCCTGAAGGAAGGTTCCTGCCGGAGACATTTCAGTATTCCGGCAGCGCCCGGCGCCCCTCCTCCTGTCATGAGTATGGTTATTTTTTCAGAACCCATTGGCACAATTTATAATCAAATATCTGAAACGGGAAATGTTAGTGGGAGCGGGGAATGGCTAGTGGCTAGTGGGGACCCGATAGCTATCGGGTGGCCAGTGGGGCGTGGTATTGCTGAAGTTCCTGTA
>CAYNSL010000113.1:4178-10271 GCA_964399755.1 uncultured Chitinophaga sp.
GTAATAAGATGGCTGCTGGTTCAGGGGCCGGGCTCGTTGCTCAAAGCTCGCAGCTAGTAGCTAGTAGCAAGTGGCGACCCGATAGCTATCGGGTGGCTAGTGGGGCGTGGTATTGCTGAAGTTCCTGTAAGTAATAAGATGGCTGCTGGTTCAGGGGCCAGGCTCATAGCTCATAGCCCACAGCTCAATGCTAATTACTTACCGCATCTTCTCCATACAATTGGTCCTTGAATTTCAGCGAAGGGGAAGGCAGGAACGCTCCCAGTCCCAGTTTATCCCATTTCATATCCACGGCGCTGATCGTTTTATCATCGGCGACGATGATATTGGGCCAGTCGCGCATGAAATTGTCGAATTCCTTTGTCTTGCGCGTACCGTCGAATCCCATGCAGGCGGAGTAGAAGCCGGATGCAGGATGCTGGATGCTAGATGCTGGATGCTGGATGCCGGAGGGTCGTTTACAAAGATGAAAATCGCGTTTCGGGTCGAGGTTGTTGCAGAAGCGCCACAGGGCCGTGGCAAGATCATGGGCGTCTACAGTATGCTCTACATATAAGATCATCTTGATGCCGTCTGTAAGAGGCAGGCCGCAGAGTTGTTCGTGCAGTTGCGGAATATGGCCCGGCCTGTTTTTTTCAACGGAAATGATCACAACGGGTATCTCCTTTTTCAGGAGGGCGGTATTAATGGCGCGGATCTCCGGGAAATGTTTTCGCAGTTCATCTTCCAAAGCCCCGGCGTCGCCGTTGATGGGCGCGTGTGCAGCGTAATTTTCATCCCGCTCCTCTTCAAATTTGGCGGTGCCGTCGATACACATCTTCCCGCCGAAACCGAGTTTGCTGCAACTATGGTCCAGTACGTCCATTGGCCCGGTGGAGAAATATATATCCGTGGCGGGGTTCAGGTTTTTAAAAACATAGCGCGCCAGCGTTTCGTAATCCTGAATCCTTACCGCTTCATCAGCCAGCACGAGGATCTTGTTGAACATCATTTGCCCGGCCCCCCACATCGCGTTCATCACTTTTTGTCCCTGCCCCGCATAGTCTTTTTTGATCTGCGTAATAACCAGGTTATGAAATACTCCTTCCACCGGCATGTCCATATCCGTGATCTCGGGCACCATGGTCATTTTGATCGGCGCGAGAAAGATCCTTTCGGTCGCTTTTCCCAGCCAGGCGTCTTCCTGTGGCGGAATACCGACGATGGTGGCGGGGTAAATGGCATTTTTTTTATGCGTGATGGCGGTGATATGAAAACGCGGGTACCAGTCGGGCAGCGAATAATAACCCGTGTGATCGCCGAAGGGGCCTTCCCAGATCAGTTCCTCTTCGGGGTCTACATATCCTTCCAGGATGAAATCCGCGTCGGCGGGGACTTCCACATCCGGCTGTGAAATGCATTTCACCAGCTCCACGTGCTTTTTCCGGAGAAACCCCGCCAGCATGTATTCATCCACGTTTTCCGGAAGGGGCGCCGTGGCGGAATAGGCATAGACCGGGTCGCCACCGAGTGCAACGGCAACGGGCATGCGCTTTTTCAGTTTTTTGTATTCGGCAAAATGTTTGGCCGATACCTTGTGTTTATGCCAGTGCATCCCCGTGAGTTGCGGTCCGAATACCTGCATGCGGTACATGCCCACGTTGCGGGAGCCCGTATTCGGGTCTTTGGTATGGATAACGGGCAGGGTAACAAAAGGGCCCCCGTCCTTTGGCCAGCAGGTGATCACGGGGAGTTTGGTGATATCCGGTTCGGTCATCACGATTTCCTGGCAGGCGCCCCTGCCCTTTTTCACTTTGGGCATCCAGCCGGCAAACTGCCCGAGCCGGGGTAATAACTTCAGTTTATCAATGATCCCTTCTTTCGGCGCCGATAATAACCTGAACAGGGATTCGATCTCCCGCGCCACATCATCCAGTTGCGTAACCCCCAGCGCCATGCACATTCTCTTTTCGCTCCCGTAGGCGTTCATCAGCACCGGGAAACCATATCCTGTATTTTCAAACAGCAGGGCCTTGCCTCCTTTCCCCGATTTACTCACCCGGTCGGTGATCTCGGCCATCTCGAGCCGGGGATCGACATAGGTCTTAACCCGCAGCAGTTCGCCGGCTTTTTCCAGCGCATCGATAAATTGAGGGAGATCTTTCCAGGCCATGGTTACAGGATGCCGCAAAAGTACAACAGCGGCAGGCCAAAAAAGTTGGAAATTCACAAAGGGCGCTGATTATTCCCGTTTATCAAATAAAATGAATATCCCGCTCCCGTTTTATCTATTTTAGCCCAAAAATTAACTGATGAGTATGCGCAAATTCCTGCCGGTTCTGGCATTCACCGTATTTTCGGTTTCCGTCATTTCCTGTAAAAACAAAAAAGCATCCGCGCCGTCAAAACCAGACGCCCTGGCGGTCAATATCGACAGCACGGCAAACCCCGCCGATGACTTTTTTCAATACGCCAACGGGGGCTGGATCAAAAAGAACCCGATTCCCGCCGAACAATCCTCCTGGGGCATCGGCAACCTCGTGATCGAAGAGAACCTGAAACGCCTGCGTGAACTCTCGGAAAAAGCAGCCGCATCGGGCGCCGCGAAAGGCAGCCCGGAGCAGAAGATCGGCGATTTCTGGAGCACGGCCATGGACAGCGCAAAGATCGAAGCCGACGGTCTGAAACCCCTGCAGCCCTGGCTCGACAAGGTCAATGCCATCAGCGATGTGAAAAGCCTGGTGTCAACCGTTGCGGAACTGAAAAAGATCGGGTCCTCCACCCTCTTCAGCGATTTTGTGACGCAGGATGACAAAAAAAGCGATGTAATGGCCTATAAACTCTGGCAGGGCGGAATCGGTTTGCCCGAGCGGGAATATTATTTCAAAAACGACAGCAGCACGGTCAATATCCGCAACCAGTATGTCAAATATATCAGCACCATCCTCACCATGTCGGGTGATGATCCCGCAGCGGCCGCAACCGCCGCTAAAAATATACTGGCGCTGGAAACAAAACTGGCCACGGCCAGCCGCAAACTGGAAGACCTCCGCGATCCCTACAAGAATTATAACAAGATGGCGATATCCGACCTGGGTAAGATGAACAGTTCGGTCGACTGGTCTAATTATCTCAGTATCGAAGGCGTGAAAAGCGTTGACTCCGTGATCGTGGGTCAACCTGAGTTCTTCAAAGCGCTGGACGAAGTTTTGAAAACCGTACCCATCGCCGACTGGAAAAGTTATGTCAAATTCAACCTCGTCACCGATTTCGCCGGCGCCCTGCCCGACGCGTACGGCGTAGCCGCTTTCGAGTTCAATAAACTCTTCAGCGGGGCCAAACAACGCAAGGCCCGCTGGAAAAGGGTGATCTCAAGCGAGGAAGGCGCTATGGGCGAACTGCTCGGTAAACTATATGTAAAGGAATTCTTCAACGAAAAAGCCAAGAAACGCTATGAGGACATGGTGGAAGCCATCCGCGATGCGCTGAAGGACCGCATCGCGCAACTGACCTGGATGGGTGACAGCACCAAGCAGAAGGCTTATGTTAAACTGGCCGCGATCAAAAAGAAAGTAGGCTACCCGGAAAAATGGAAGGACTTCAGCGCGATGGAGATCGGGAAAGAGAGCTGGGTGCAGAATATCATCAACGCCAACAGCTGGTGGCATAATTATAATTACAATAAACTCGGCAAGCCGGTCGACCGTGAAGAATGGGACATGTATCCCCAGACCTATAACGCTTATTACAATCCTTCCAATAACGAGATCGTATTGCCCGCGGGTATATTCACCGTGCCGGGTTACCGCGATGAAGAGCTCGACGATGCCACCGTATACGGTTACGCGGGCGCGTCCACGATCGGGCACGAGATCACCCACGGTTTTGACGATGAGGGCCGGCAATTTGACGACAAGGGGAACCTCGTAAGCTGGTGGACCGCCAAAGACGAAGAAGAATTCAAGAAAAGGGCCGATTATATCATCAACCAGTTCAATGAATACGAACCGGTGCCGGGTTACCATATCAACGGCAAGGCTACTACGGGTGAAAATATCGCCGACCTCGGCGGCATCCTGCTGGGTATCGAAGCCTATAAAAAAACGGACGAATACAAGGCCAATAAAACCGTGGCCGGGCTGACGCCGATGCAACGCTATTTCTGCGGCTACGCGTTGGGCTGGCTGGGACATACGCGGGAAGAACAATTGAAAAGCCAGTTACTCACCGATGTGCATTCCCCCGCCAAATACAGGGTGAACGGTCCTTTCGCGGATGTGGATGAGTTTTATACCGCGTTCAATGTGAAGCCGGGTAATAAAATGTACCGGGCGGATAGTGTAAGGGTGCGTATCTGGTAAAAGCGACCCGTATTAGATCTGATTTAATAGGTGCGATTTTTTTCGCACCTTTATTTTTATGAAAAGGATCCTTGCGCTGATCATCCTATGTTCCTGCCTGATTTCGGGTCTCTATGGTCAAAAGCATGCGATCAGTATTCCCGCACTGGCGAATACCAATCCCCGGGATATCTACCCGGTGAAATCACTGCTGGCAACTTATTCGGAACAATTCGATTTGCTGGTATCCCTGCGTTCCTTTAGCACCTGGGAATATTTTGATCAGCGCAAAAAGGTACTCGCGCATAAAGAGAATGGCTGGTACAGGATCGAGATCCTGAGCGGGTATATATTCAGGGACACCACTTTGACAACTATCCGGATTATTAAGATCCCCGACGCCCGGGGCGACAGTATATTGAATATACTGGTGAGTAATCATCTTTTTGACATGGAAGACGAACGCACAAAAAAAGACAATACCTGCAAAAGCGTGATTTTCGACGCGGGCGAATATGAATTCGAGATCCTGGCAAATGACAGGTATAAGAAACTGTACGCCTACGCCCCGCAATTTTTTGAAGAAAGATGCCCGGGAAATACAGAAAGAAAGCAGTTGATCAGGTGTCTTGATATTTTCATGGGCTTTCAAAAATGGTGAGTGACTTACTGCCAAACAACTTTGGGTGATCCCAACTATTTTTTATATAAACCGGTATAGGTAATCCCGAGTCCGGGTCCGGGGGAATAACCAATTTTTCCATAGTCATAGCTGATGCCGGTGGCCAGGTCTTCTTCCAGCAATAAGGGGCCGTCCATATCCACATGGTCGATAAACGGAAGCAGGTGCGCGATGGCGGCGGAACCGACGGTGGATTCATTCATACAGCCGATCATGACTTTCATCCCCAGTTCTTTCGCCCGGCTGATCATCCTGCGCGCCGGGGTGATGCCGCTGCATTTGGTGAGTTTGATATTGATGCCGTGGAAATGATCCCTGCATTTCTCCACATCGGTTTCAAATACGCAGGCTTCATCGGCGTATAAGGGCAAAGCCGATTCCCTGAATAATATTTTCATGCCCTCCCAGTTATCTTTGGCAAGGGGCTGTTCCACCAGCTCAACACCCAGTTTTTCCAGTTGGGGAATGAGTTTTAACGCTGTTTCAAGATCCCAGGCCGCGTTGGCATCCACCCGCAGCGTGGACGCTGTATTTTCCCTTAAGGCTTTCACGATGGCGATATCATCGGCTGTTCCCACTTTTATCTTATAGACCGGCCATGGCTTTTCTTTCATTTTCGACACCATTTTCTCAATGCGGTCGATCCCGATCGTATAATCGCAAACGGGGTTGCGGGAAATATCCCCGCCCCAGAGCTCATACAGTTTTTTATTTTTCAGTTTACCGTACAGATCCCAGGCGGCGATATCCAGCGCGCAGACGAGGAATGTATTCTTCGGAAATAAATGGTGCAGGTAATGCCAGTACCGTTCCGGTTCGGTAAAGGCGAATTTTTCGACGAGGTTTTTTTTTGCTTCCAGGTCGGCGATCATCTGTTCGACCGGGATATTATAATACGCGATCGCGGGGGCTTCGCCGTATCCTTTCAGCCCGAAATGTTCCAGTTCAACGATAAACGTGGGCTGGTGGGTCTTGGTGCCCTTGGAAATGGTGAACGGATAACGGAATTTCAGGTTATAGGACCAGTAATTGACTTTCATCCTTCAAAGATAAACCATCCGCCACCCAACACCGAATGCCTGAAAAATTGAA
>CAYNSL010000114.1:156-10093 GCA_964399755.1 uncultured Chitinophaga sp.
CTTGCCTGGGGGAGCGGACAAATAAAAAAGCCCATGCCCCGCGATAGCGGGGCGGGTCTTTGGGTAAGACCGCCTGTTAAGGATCAGCGCAGCTAATCCAGTTATATGCAGGCTTGCCTGGGGGAGCGGACAAATAAAAAAGCCCATGCCCCGCGATAGCGGGGCGGTTAGTTATTTTTTCAACAGGATTTCCGTTTTTTCCGCTGCGTCTTTTAATAATCTTTCCTTTATAGAGTCGAAATCCGTTTCAAGTTTACGGGCCGTTTCAAATTCTTCCGTGCCTTTGACAAGGTATTCTTTCCGGAAACTTTTTAATTTCCTGCCGGCCACGTAATAATCCTGCCAGTTGCCGAGATCAATTAAAATCGCGTCGAGCAATTTCATTTCTTTCTTATTCAGCAGGGGGTTATCCGGGCAGGTCCGGAGCCAGTAAAACAGGAGCTTCAGTTGTTTTCTGATCTCGTGGGCATGTTCGGAGAATTTATGTAAGAGGGGTTTCAATTCTTCAAGCGTCTGTTCTCCCTTTTTTTTCACGAAATCCGCCCATTCCGTTTCGGTGCAGGAATCCAGCAGGGAATGGAACCCCTGCGAGCAGGAATCGAGTTCGGGCTCAACCGGCAGGGCGGCATTTTCCTTTGTGCGGTTACGGGTGATGATCAGCATGGACCGGAGGTATTTTTCAAAACCGGCGAGCCGGGTATCCGCGTTTGAAGCCTGTTTTTTCAGCAGGGTTAGGCTCATTTCCACATCGCGGAATTTACCGGATACGCGGAAGAATTTCCTGATGACATCAAAGGATTTTATTTCAGGCCCCGCCCCATATTCAGCGGCCAGTACCAGGTAGGCCCGCATTTTTTTTACCGCTACGCGGATGTCGTGCACCGTTTTTCTGGAAGGTCTTTTGCGGATGATCTTCAGGTTATGGAGAAAAACGACGCGCTGGTCGTCCCAGGATTGCGTTATCATATTGGGCGCGTTCATTTTGGCGCCCTCTTTTTTTTCGCGTCGGCCAGCATCCATTTTTGACCTTTACGCAGGATGCGGTGTCCTTCTTTTCTGAGTTCTTTGGCCTGCCGTATTGTTCCACCCGGGTATTTTTCATTCAGCGTTCCGCCTTCTTTCAGTGTCCGCCACCAGGCTGTGATCTTTTCCTTGCCCTGCGCTTCATTTTCGGCCGCCGCATGCGCCGCGACCCAGGCGAAGATGCCGGTGGTGATCGGGCAGGCTGTGTCGGTATGATGTTTCCGGGCGAGCTTTTCCCGGATACCATTGATCGTGATAGTTTTTCCGGGCGGTACTTTTTTCATGATGGCATCCACTTCCCGGGGGGCGGGTATCACCATGGTCCCTTTTCCCAGTCTTTTTTGCATGCGGGAAGGAATCTTTTCGGTTTTCGGAAGATCCTTGCTGTCGCGCAGTTTATCATTCCAGCTTTTCTTTTGCGAGGCCATAAGCGGGGTTTAACGGTAAAACCAGTGTAATTAAAGATAGGGATAGAATGCTGTAAAACTGATGAGCGGGATCAGCATGGCCGGGCATTTACTGGCGGGCGGGTCCGAAATTGTAAGTGTATTCGATCTTACCGGTGAGTTCCTTGTTGTCGTTAAACAGGGCCTCTTTGGTTTTCAGGCCCTTGTCATCGTAGATATATCTCCAGATCAGGTAACCCATGTGCAGGCTCGACGTGGTGGTTATTTTTTGGATCACCCTGTCATTATCATCGTACTCAAACATGAGATCGGGGAGAAGCTTTTTGTATTTGGTATTATAACGCACCACATCGGTGAGTCTCCGTTTTTCATCATAGTAATAATAAACGGCCCCGGTTTCCACGCCGCGGCGAAAAGTCTTTTCATCACCGGTATTGCCGTCTTCGTCGGGGAAAAAACGGATTTCGAGGCTGTCGCTGCCGTTGATGACCCGCCACATTTTTTCAGGACGGCCTTCCGCATTATAGATCCACTGGTGCCATTCGGTCTGGTTGAAATCATTGGCGGTGTCGCGAACCGTATTCTGCACTTTTACCAGTTGTCCCGCCGCGTCATACGTGTACTGCGTCATCGTTTGCACGGCGCTGGTGGAATCCGTATAACTGATCAGCCGGCCTTTTTCATCAAAACGGCTGTAATAAATATGCAAATTGCCGGCGTTGCGCGAACTCATTTTCAGCGCCCGCCCGTTTTCACGGAGTTCCTGCACTTCGGCGAAATCGGTGGCTTTAACCCCGTTCTGATCATACCCGGCGGCCGTAACCATATTTACCCGGTTGTCCAGGAAAGTTTTCATCTGCCGGTTGGTTTCGCGGGTACCGATGATATCGTTGTAATAATATTGCGCCCGGACTGTGGTAACGGTGAGAGCGGTAAAAAACAGGAACGGGATTTTCATGCGCAATAATTGATGCAAAAAGCAAAGTTACCTGAATTGTTGAGTAACGTAAAAAGAAAGGCGACTTGTATTGTTTTGTACTTATTTTTAAGAAAAATTTATCGTGTCGCATATACCGCAACGGAAAGAAAAGGACTGCCTGAATTGCGGGGCCATCGTGGAAGGGCGATTTTGCCCGCAATGCGGGCAGGAGAACGTGGTGCCGAAAGAGACCTTCTGGCACATGGTGACCCATTTTTTTTACGACATCACCCATTTCGACAGCAGTTTTTTTCATACGGTGCACCACCTGCTCTTCAAACCGGGCTTTTTATCAAAAGAATACATGATCGGCCGGCGGGTCAGTTACCTGCACCCGATCCGGATGTATGTGTTTACATCGGCGATCTTCTTCCTTTTGTTTTTCAGTTTTTTCAAACCGGATACCAAAATCACGGACCGTACGCATGAGCCCATTGACAGGTATAAGCGCCAGGAAGCGATCAGCCGGCTGAAGTCACAACTGAGAAAAGACAGTACGAACAAAACCATTAAGGACAACCTGGCCTGGCTGCGGGATACCCTGCATGTGATTACCGCCCGGGACCTGATCGATCGCAATATTGAACCTGCGTTTATCGATCTTGGAGTTCAAAACTACCATAGCCGGGAGGAATATGATTCCATCCAGCGGAAGCTGCCGCCAAAAGAACGGGATGGCTGGCTCGAACGGAGGCTGATCCTGAAGGGGATCGATATCAACGAAAAAGTGCGGGAAAATCCAAGCGAAGCGTTTAATAAGTTTGCCGAAAGCCTGTTGCACCGTCTCCCGTACATGCTCTTCATTTCGCTGCCATTATTCGCCCTGATCCTGAAAATGGTATATATCCGGAGACGCCAATTCTATTTTGCGGATCATGGCGTTTTTACCATTCATCTGTATGTTTTTACTTTCCTGTTACTGATGGCCGTATTCGGCCTTGACCTTTTACAGGATATCACGGGCTGGAGTGTCTGGGGAATCGGGATCTTCCTGCTTTTTTTACTCCTGTTCTTTTACCTGTATAAAGCCATGCGGAATTTTTACGGGCAACGCAGGGCCAAGACTTTTTTGAAGTTCGTACTGGTTACGATTTTTTCACTGATCATGATGCTGGTCCTGTTCGTATTATTTATGTTCTTTTCGGCTGTTACATTTTAACTTTTTGATATATGGATACAAAATCGGGCGAAGCTTTTTTGCGGCTGGTGCGGATCATGGACGAGTTGCGTGAAAAATGTCCATGGGACCGCAAGCAGACCATTCAGTCGCTCCGGCAAATGACCATCGAGGAAACCTATGAACTGGCGGATGCCATCACGGAGGAGGACTGGGCCGGCATCCGGGAAGAACTGGGCGATATGCTGCTTCATATTGTGTTTTATGCTAAAATCGGTTCGGAACAAAAGCAGTTTGAGCTGGAGGATGTGATCCGGGGCATTTGCGATAAACTGGTGGCGCGGCACCCGCATATTTACGGGGATGTGAAGGCGGAAGATGCAGACCAGGTAAAAAAGAACTGGGAGAAAATCAAACTGCAGGAGGGCAAAAAGTCGGTGATCAGCGGGGTGCCGGTGTCTCTGCCCGCGCTGGTCAAAGCCATGCGGCTGCAGGAAAAGGCCAAACAGGTTGGTTTCGAATGGGATCACCGCGATCAGGTTTGGGAGAAAGTGCAGGAGGAGATGGATGAGTTAAAAACAGCGGTTGGGGCGGATAACCAGGGCCAAATGGAGGAGGAACTGGGGGACCTGATCTTTTCCCTGGTTAATTACGCACGGTTTTTGCAGGTTGACGCCGAAAACGCGCTGGAACGGACCAATAAAAAATTCATCCACCGGTTTACCCAAATGGAGCAACAGGCCCTGCAAAACGGGAAAGACCTCCGGCAGATGACCCTGCAGGAAATGGATGCTATCTGGAACCAGATCAAACAACAGCCGCGGGACCATTAAGTGAAGCCCTTCAAAAAAAATATTTTAAACCGTAAATATGCTTTACTGCTGCCGGCGGTTATCCTCTTTCTGCTGTCGATGGCATTTAACCGGCTCTACACGCAGCGTACTTCCGTGGCCCGCGAAGTGAAGATGCTGGAAACCTACCTTCATAAACGGGAGAACGATTTCAACAATTTCCTGAAAGATACTACTGTCATCAGTCGTTTACTGCGACAGCAATCCAACGAACCGGAACTGGAAAAAATATCGGCGCGCGGGTATGGGATCTTTCTTTATGCATGGAACGGCTACGCCGCTCCGGAGATGAAATTCTGGAGCGATCATCTTGCGGTTCCGCCCGATTCCCTGCTGGCGGCCAACGACGGCGTTTATTTTCAGCAGCTGCTCAATGGCTGGTATTTGATTTGCCGGAAAACCCTGCCCGGGCCATCACCCGGAGCAGAAATTTTTGCCTTTGCGGTGATACCGGTGCGCACCGAGTTTTTCCTGACCACGGAATATTTGCCCGAACGGTTCGTGTACAGCCGGGGGGCGGACAAACGGGTACGAATAAGCGAAAATGTGACCGAATTCCCGGTGCACGCGGTATCGGGGCAGACGCTTTTTTACCTGGACAAAAAAGTGTCGCTGGCCGTGGCCTATAATGACCGGCTCACGATCCTGCTCCGGATGGGAGGGTTGCTATTCCTGTTATTTTTCATTCATTTTCTCGCCAGCGCCGAATCGGCAAAGCGGGGCGCCTGGCGGGGTATCGCGCTGCTTCTCGTGTTGCTGGCCGCGCTCCGCCTGGTCACCTATTATTTTCCCAGCCTGCTTAATCTCCGGCAGTTTGAACTGTTCAGCCCGCTGATCTATGGTTCCAATGCGATCCAGCGATCGCTGGGTGACCTCCTCATCAATGCCGTACTGTTTGGCTGGGTGGTCCTGTTTGCCTGGTCAAAACTCAGGGATGTACAGAACCCGGCAGCCCGTTTCCCGGTCAGGCAGAAATGGCTGATCGGGATCATATCGCTGTTCCTGCTATTATTTTCCACTTTCCTGCTGGCAACAGTCATCAGGAGCCTGGTCGCTGATTCCAAGATCTCATTCGACGTTACAAATTTTTTCAGCCTCAACCTGTATACGGTGGCCGGGTTTTTTGTGCTCGCCTGTCTTTCACTTTCCTATTATTATTTTTCACAAATACTGTTCCGGCTCATCTTCCCGCTTTTTGCGGGAAGAAACGTGCTGATCTATTTCGCGATCAGTTTTGCAGGACTGGCCTATCTCACTACCCGGTCGGGGAACCCCGATGTACGATTTTACCTGCCGGTGCTGATCTGGCTGCTTGGATACACCTGGCTGGTGAACCGGGAAGGCGTGATCATCAGCCGGCTGCGGATCAATATTGCAGGAATATTATCGTGGATCTTTATTTTTTCCGTTTCGATGGCTGCCATCATGCTTTCGCAAAACAGGAAAGTGGAATGGGAGAAAAGAAAATCCATCGCCGAGAAACTGGCGATACAGACCGATCCTTCGAGCGAGTACATGATGAGTATTACCATCCGGTACCTGGATAACGATTTCCTGCGGGATAATTTCGACAGGTTCAGGCAGGAAACAAGCAGCCTGGAACTCAGGGACAGCATCATCAGGGGCAATTACAGTAATTACATGAACAGGTACGATACCCGGTTATATGTTTATGATTCGGCGAACCGGCCTTTATATAATGAGGATCCCACAACCTACGAGGCACTGAATGTGATCCTGACGGTACAATCGAAGCCCACGCAGACCCCCGGGCTTTTTTATTATGAGACCACTTTTGATAAATTCAATTATATCATCCGCCGGGACATCACCGATTCGGCCGAACGCAAACTGGGGACTTTCTTTATCGTCTCCAACCTGAAAAGCTTCAGCCGTGACGCCATCCTGCCGGAACTTTTCAAAAAAAGCAAGAATGTGGACCCGGAGAATTCGCCTATTTATTCCAATGCCGTGTATATCGACGGCAGGCTGGTATCGCCGGCGGGCAATTATCCTTTTCCCATCTGGCTCACCGCATCGGAAGTACCCAGGGAGGAGATGATCCGGAAAACAAACGGGGATTTCGATGAACTATGGTACAAGGTGAGCAACCAGAAAGTGGTGGTGGTGGCCCGCAAAAAAGAAACGGCTATCGAAGCGATCACGCTTTTCTCCTATATCTTCTGTTCCTTTCTTTTTCTCGTGGCGCTGGTGCAGCTCATTTCATTTATTCAGCAAACAGGGTTCAACCGGCGCGGTCTGAAAAAACTGCTGCAGCTCAATATCCGTTCGCAGGTGCACAGTACGATTATTTTTATCAGCATCCTGTCCTTTTTGATCATCGGGGCGGCCACCATTACATTTTTCATCAGTCGTAACAAGCAAAGCAATAAGGAAAAACTGAGCCGCACCATGAAGATCATGGTAAACGAGATGGAAAAGAAACTGGCGGAGCACCGCACTTTCGACGACGTGGTGAAGATCTATGACTCAGTTACGAACAACGACCTGCAGAAGCTGGTGGATGATGTGTCGGAGATCCATGGTGTGGACGTGAATGTATACGACCTGTCAGGCGACCTGCAGGTTTCATCTGAAGCTTATGTATATACGAAAGGTGTGCTGAGCAAGAAAATCGATCCGCGGGCTTTTTACCACCTGCATGGTTTGCGCCAGGTACTGTTTGTACAGGATGAAACGATCGGCAACTTTACTTATTTAAGTATTTATTCCCCAGTACGCGATGAAAACGGTCAGGTCTATGCGTATATCAACATACCATATTTTACTTCCAAGCCTGAATTGCGGCAGGAAATCTCCAATTTCCTGGTTACGGTGATAAACCTCAATGCGTTTATTTTCCTCGTTGCCGGCCTGATCGCCTTATTTATCACCAACCGGATTACCGAATCTTTCTCGATCATCAGTAGCAAGATGAAGGAGATGAATCTCGGCAAGCGGAATGAGGAGATCGTCTGGAACCGCAATGACGAGATCGGGGAACTGGTGAAGGAGTATAATAAGATGGTGGCCAAACTGGGATCCAGTGCCGATGCCCTGGCGAAAAGTGAAAGGGAGGGTGCCTGGCGGGAGATGGCCAGGCAGGTGGCGCACGAGATCAAGAACCCGTTGACGCCGATGAAACTGAGCATCCAGTACCTGCAAAAGGCGATCAACAATAACCAGGCGAATGTAAAGGAGCTTTCTTCCAGCGTGGCCAATACCCTGGTGGAGCAGATCGACCATCTCTCCAAGATTGCCGCCGACTTTTCCCAGTTTGCCAATATCGGGAATACGAATGTGGAAATATTCGACCTGCACGATGTAATGGGATCGCTGAAAGGTCTTTACCAGTCGGACCCGAACGTGGAACTGGTCTGGTTTCCGGTGAGCGAAAAATTGATGCTGCATGCCGACAAGACGCAGATGAACCGTCTTTTCACCAACCTGTTTACCAATGCCGTGCAGGCCTGCCGGGAAAATGAGCAATGCCGGATCATCATTGATGAGCGCATCGAATCAGGAACGGCTGTCATCAGTATAAAAGACAACGGGGAGGGGATTCCCGCAGAAATGCAGGACAAGATATTTGTACCCAATTTCACTACGAAATCATCCGGTACGGGTTTGGGATTGGCCATGTGCAAAGGGATTGTGGAGCAGGCGGGGGGCAAGATATGGTTTGAGACCGGGCAGGGGAAGGGGACCACATTTTTTGTTCAACTGCCATTGGCCGCCGTCACATGAGGGATTGATGAATGGACGGGTTTAGTTCAAGATTCCGGGCATTAAATTGATTTGGCCTTCCGCGAATTTTTCAGAAAATCTTCAAAAGCCTTCAGCGGGAAACTGCTCAGGTTATTTTCTTTTGTAAGGCCGGCTTTCTGCGCCGCGAGCACCCCGTATTTCACGTCATCAAATCCTTCGGTGGCGTGTGCGTCGGGGTTGATGGACAATAATACTCCTTTTTGCAGGGCGTAGCTGATATATTTCCAGTCGATGTCGAGCCGGCGGGGGTGTGCGTTAAGTTCGATCACGACACTGTTGGCGGCGCAGGCATCGATTATCTTTTTGTGGTCAACCGGGTATCCGTTCCGGCTCAGCAGCAGGCGGCCGGTCATGTGGCCCAGGATCGTTGTATAGGGGTTTTCAATAGCCCTGATCAGCCGGCTGTTTGATTTTTCTTCGTTCATCTTTAGATTGCTGTGTACCGAGGCGATTACAAGGTCAAAGGTTTTCAGAATACGGTCGGGATAATCCAGGCTGCCATCGTTCAGGATATCGCTTTCTACGCTTTTGTATATTTTAAACGGCTTCAGTTTATCATTGAGTTCATCAATTTGGCGGTGTTGTTCACGAATCCGGTCTTCTTTCAGTCCATTGGCATAAAAAGCGGACTGCGAGTGATCCGAAATCACAAGGTATTCGTAACCCCTCCTGATACATTCCTGCGCCATTTCTTCAAGGGTATGAACACCATCGCTCCAGTTGCTATGGCTGTGGATGATGGCGCGGATATCACCGGTTTGAACCAGGTCAGGCAATTTTTTCCGGCGGGCCTGTTCGATCACAGCGGCCGTTTCGCGCAGGCAGGGCGGGATTGGCGGTAGCCCGGCGCGGGTAAAGATTTCATCTTCCTGCTCACCTGCCAGGTTACACTGGGGGTATGTTTTTTTAAATGCTTCCAGGAATGCGGTGCTGCCGGTGGTATGGAACAATTCGGTGGCCATATTATTGCCGCCGCTGTATAATCGAAGCTTAAGTCCGTTTCTTAATTTATATAGCAGGCTACTGTCGGTTTCTTCCACCAGTTCAGGCGGTTGCGCCGATAAAAATTTTGGTTTTATGTTTTCATTCTTTTCGAGGATCACGTATTCCAGTTCATCGATGGTTAGTTCCTGCCGCCTGTATTTCCCGGTTACGGCAACATTTCCGGGTCCGAAGAGTTTTTTCAGGTAGCTGTCAACCTGCGGAAAGATTTCTTCGAGTTGCGCGTAAAGAAAATGTCCCTGGTTCAGGAAATAGAATTCGATCGCTTCCTGGACGTTTTGCTGCGTTTTTTCGCCAAAGCCTTTAAAGCGGGTGAGCCGGTTCTCGTTGCAGGCGTATAACAATTCACCGAGTGATTCGATTTCCATTTCCTTCCAGATGGTATGGATTTTTTTGGGGCCGATGCCTTTAATATTCAGCATTTCGATCACGCCGGGCGGTGTATTGCTGATATATTCATTCAGCAGTTCAAGTTTCCCGGTATCCAGCATTTCCACCACTTTCTTCCCGACGCTGTCGCCAATGCCCTTAATGCCGAAGAGTTTGTCTCGGGGGGTATCTTTTAACTGCATGGGCAGTTTTTCGATATTAAAAGCCGCTATGGAGTAAGTCTTTGTTTTAAAGGAGTTTTCGCCGTGGATGTCCATGAGTTTGGACAGGAGAGAGAAGTTATCGGCGATTGCGGCATTATCCATACCGGCAATTTAAAAAAAGTCTGACGGTCGGCATATGGTTTTTGGGTTGCTGGTCAGACGGGCGGTCAGACCAGGGATGTTGCGTGTTGAGAAGT
>CAYNSL010000115.1:0-3533 GCA_964399755.1 uncultured Chitinophaga sp.
ATATGACCTGGATGACTTATATGACTGATATGACTTGTATGACTTATTTGACCTGTATGCCTAATTTGACATAATCCATTTCACGGTAAGCATGTATATTCATTTAAAATTCCGTCCGTTTGTCCAAACAGCAACTCAAATACATATGGCTGCTTGCGGGGATCGTTCTCGCCCTGATCCTGTATTTCGTGAATCCATTCGGCGTTGCGCCGGATGCCTGTAAGGTACTGGCGGTGGCCGGCCTGATGATCACCTGGTGGATCACCGAGGCCATACCGATGCCGGTGGTGGCCCTGCTGCCCCTTATTTTTTTCCCGCTGCTGCGGGTGTCCAAACTCGAAGAAACGGCAGCACCCTATGCCAATCCTGTGATTTTTTTATTCATGGGTGGTTTTATGCTGGGGCTGGCCATCGAAAAATGGAACCTGCACCGCCGGATCGCGCTGAATATTGTCAGGCTAACCGGCACCAGCGGTAACCGGATCATTCTCGGGTTTATTCTCGCCACGGGATTACTGAGCATGTGGCTGAGCAATACGGCCACGACCATGATGATGTTTCCCATCGCGCTTTCGGTAATCCATGTGATGAAAGAGAACCATGCGGGTGAAGGAAACTTTACCAATTTCTCGCTGGCCATCATGCTTTCGATCGCTTATGCCTCCAATATCGGGGGGATCGCCACCATCATCGGCACACCACCCAACGTGGCCTATGTGGGATATATCCAGAAAAAATATCATTACGAGGTGGACTTTATGAGCTGGATGGTGCTTTGCGTTCCGCTGGCCCTGCTATTACTGGCCACCCTGTACTGGGTGCTGGTAAAATGGTTGTTCCCCAATCGCATCAGATCGGAAGATGGTACGCGTCAGCTGATACTGGATGAAATCAGGCAACTGGGCCCCCTCTCATCCGCTGAAAAAAGAGTGCTCGCCATTTTTTGCGGTACGGCTTTTTTATGGATCACGCGAAAAATCATCAACGACGCACAATCATGGTTTGAACTTGACGACAATATCATCGCCGTCATCTGCGCAGTGGCCCTGTTCATTTGCCCTTCGGGAAAAAAGGACAGGGAGGCTGATGGCGAAGCGCTGCTGGAATGGGGTGATACCGCTAAAATGGCCTGGGGTATATTATTACTTTTTGGCGGAGGGATCGCCCTGGCCGGGGCATTGGAAAAAGCGGGATTGATACAGCAACTGGGATTATGGCTCGGTCAGTTTTCGGGGGCGGGTTTTATGCTGGTCTTCATCACGGTGCTGGTTTCGCTGTTCATCAGCGAACTGATGAGCAATGTGGCGCAGGTGATCGTTTTTGCCCCGGTCATTTCTTCTCTGGCCGATGCGGTAGGAATGAACCCGCTATTATTGGGCATACCTATGACGCTCGCGGCGAGTTGCGCCAGCATGTTGCCCATGGGCACACCGCCCAACGCCATCGTATTCGCCAGCGGTTATATCAAACTCAGGCATATGACCCGGGCGGGATTCGTGATGAACCTCGCCGCGGTCATCCTGATTACTTTGTTCAGCTGGTTTCTTCTTCCACTGTTGATGAAACTGTAAGGTTCAGAACCGCCAGCCGGCGCTGATGCCGGTGGACGTTACATAACCATTCCCGTAATTGAATTTATCCCCGGGTGAACCCAGTGTAACCTGTTTGCCGTAACGCAGGTAGGTAGTAATAAAAAACAGGTCGTTGATCAGAAAAGTATAGCCTGCCTCCGCGTTGGGTTGCGCGATCAGCACGTTGACGCTGGGTACGGTCGGGTCGGCGGTGCGGTACATGCCCATATTCCATAATTCGGCGCGAAGACCGAGAAAGAATCGCTTGGGGATCACGGAAAAATAATAACGGTAACCCAGGGCTCCGCCCCATCCTTTTCCTTTTTCATTATTATGGGTGCCGGTAATGGGCCGGTATGCGGTTTTATAGCCCGCACTGAGCACAAATGAATGATGGATCTTTGCGTTGAATGCCGCCTGCAGATTGATGGCAGGGCTGTTTTCGGCCCATATATATTCGCCGCCGATATCAAAGGTCTGGTATCCCATATCCTGGGAATACCCGCGCGTGGTCAGGCAAAGCAGTAGCCCGGCAATACCAAATAGTCTTTTCATTGGTTTGGATTTGGGGCCAAAATACGGTTTAGCCCTTAAAAATGAAAGCAATACCGCGTAACGATATTGCTTCAAAATTATTTCACGACTGTATAAAAAAATCAGAACCGGGGGCAATTCAGCTTCCGGGCATTGGGATCGGAAGGTTTCTTAATGTAAATCAGCGAGATCTCCATGCCGCCGCGGGTATTGGAAGCCGGTTTCAGCTCGGATGTATTCGCATCGTAGGTAGCCCCGATATGGATACCGGAGAATTCCAGCCCGATATAGGGAATCACCGCATCGTTGAACCGGTACCAGGCGCCAATATAAAGATTGGTGGGATTGTCTTCGCTGCTGTTGACATTATACGAGAAAGCGCCCCCGGCCACGGTATTATGTGCCTTGGCCTGCATGCTGTGAATGGCCGAAAAATGCAGGAAATTATAAGGGCCGATGGGAATCTTGCCCCCGCCCTGGATCGTCGTGCGCGCGTTCAGGATAAATTCCCCGCCCTGGAAGGTTTCCTTGGGACGGTTGATATGGTACATGGAAGCGCCGATATAAAAATTATTATACCCGTTCGTGCTTCCGTTATACAGGATGCCCGCGTTGATATCAACATAGCTCACATTGATCTGCTTGTTGGAAAAAATTTCGCCGGTAGTGCCGGGTACAAAACCAAAGGGGGTCAGTTCGTCTTCAAATACAACCTTGGTTACGTCCAGCCGCTTGTTGGTATAAGCGCCCTGGAATCCCGCGCCGATCTGGTGGTAACCGTTTTCATCAAGTCCTTTATGATACGATAGTGAAAGCCCGGCCGAGTTGGTCACCAGCACGCCGTCACCCGCGCGGTCCGTCAGCGCCAGAATACCCACGCCCATCTGGTCGATATCGGGGATGCGGTTTTTCAGCATGCCGAAATCAACCGACACCGTTTTGGTCACATACGCGTTGTTGATCGTGGGCCATTGATTACGGTAATTGCCCGCTACGCGCAGGATGCCATCGAATTTCCCGGTAAGCGCCGGGTTCAATGTAAGCGGGGATGCGAAGAATTGGGAAAAATTAGGGTCCTGGGCTTTTGCAGCGCTCGCCAATACCAACCCCACTGCCGCAGATAGGAAAATTTTTTTCATCACAGCTATTAATAGTTTTATCACAAAGGTGACAGATAGATAACCAATGTCCAGAACCTGAAACGTACATGTTGCCGTTGAAATTGCCTGCCTGTTATTATCCGTCCGGTACGAAGTGGAAAAATACGATAAATTAAAGACCTGTAAAAAGGAATTTTGAGGGAAGCGATTAACTGTCAGCTTTTAGCGTTGGCAGGAAAGCCCTTGAAAAGCCGGGTTTATTTTATTGAAAACTAACCGACTACAGTAAGCCGCTGCAGTCTGCAGTCTACAGTATACAGTCTACAGT
>CAYNSL010000115.1:3633-5618 GCA_964399755.1 uncultured Chitinophaga sp.
GCCGCTCAAAGCTCACAGCTCAAAGCTCACAGCTCACAGCTATTCTTACATCTGGGTCTTCGGCCCATAAGCCAGATCGCCGGCATCGCCCAGTCCGGGTACGATATAACCTTTGGCCGTGAGTTCGTCATCGATATCCCCGCACCAGATCGTTACCGGGGGTTCTTCCCTTTTCACATATTCTATTCCGACGGTGCAGGCGATCGCGGCCACAATATGTATTTCGCGGGGCCGTCCTTCTTCCTTTAAATAATGTATGGTCTTTACCAGCGAGGAACCCGTGGCGAGCATGGGGTCTGAAATGATCACGACCCGGTTTTCAAGATCAGGACAGGAAATATAATCGAGACTGATCTCGAAACTGCCGTCTTTGTGGTGTTTGCGGTAAGCAGAGATAAAGGCGTTATCTGCTTTGTCGAAAAAATTCAGCAGGCCCTGGTGCAGGGGCAGCCCCGCGCGCAGGATGGTGGCCAGCACGGGTTGTTCGCTCAGCAATTTGTGCTGGGCGATGCCCAGCGGCGTTTGCACTTCTTTTTCCGTAAAGGGCAATACTTTGCTGATCTCGTAAGCCGCCACTTCCCCGATCCGTTCGAGGTTACGGCGAAAACGCATCCGGTCTGACTGAACAGCGGTATCCCGGAGTTCGGCCACCCAATTACTCACAAGGGAATGCTGCTGGCTGAGGTTAACGATCATGAATTTTTAAATTTAGCCCGAAGGATGGCCAATTGCCAATCAATGCTAATCTTTGCGGCCGGGACGTTTTGGCAAAACTATTATCCCCGCCCGACCATAACAAATAAAAAATTTAGCGGGCGGAACCGGCCAGCCGGCGACTATCAACAACAATCTTCAAACTAAAATCAGCAATCGGCTATGGTGTACCGGGCAATCGGGGTAATGAGCGGGAGTTCGCTGGACGGGCTTGATATCGCTTTCGCAGAATTCCGCGAACAGGGCGGGCAATGGTCATTTTCCATCATCGAAACGGCCTGTTATGCTTACCCGGATGAATGGTCTGCGCGGTTGCAGCAATCTGTTTCGCTGCATGCCCGCGATTACCTGCTCCTGCATTCCGAATATGGTCATTATATCGGGCAACGCGTGAATGAATTTATCGATAAACACGGATTACAATTCCAGGCCGCCCTGGTTGCCTCGCACGGGCATACCAGCTTTCACCTGCCGGGAAAAAAAATGACGGCGCAGCTGGGCGACGGGGCCGCGATCGCGGCAGAAACGAAATTGCCGGTGGTCACCGACCTCCGCGCCCTTGATATCGCTTTTGGCGGACAGGGCGCGCCCATCGTTCCTATCGGGGAAAAATGGCTCCTGCCCGGCTATGCCTATTTCCTGAATATCGGCGGGATCTCCAATATTTCGGTTAATGCTGAACGTTATACCGCTTTTGATGTGTGCCCCGCCAACCGCGTACTGAACCTGCTGGCCAACGAAGCCGGTCAGCCCTATGACGCAGGAGGCAGGATGGCGGCGTCGGGGAAAATAAACGCGGCATTACTCGAAAGGCTCAACAACCTTGACTTTTACCGGCAGCCCCCGCCAAAATCACTGGCCAATGATTTCGGTACCGGCATCGTGTACCCGCTGATCAAAGACGCCGGCGTCTCTTTACCCGACGCGTTGCGGACCTATACCGAACATATTGCCATACAGGTCCGGAACGCGGTGCCAAAACCGGGTATTCCCCATTCCAGCATGCTGATCACCGGCGGCGGCGCATTTAATGAATTCCTCGTCAACCGGCTGGCGGTATATATGCAGGAAATGGGAATTGAAACGGTAGTGCCTGAGCCCGGCCTGGTGGAATATAAGGAAGCCATGATCATGGCTTTTATCGGGGTGCTGCGCTGGCGGCAGGAGAATAATGTGCTGGCATCCGTAACCGGGGCGGTGCGCGACAGTATCGGGGGGGCTTTGTGGATGGGACAGGAGGGGTGAGGAGCCGGGAGTCGGGAGTTGGGAGT
>CAYNSL010000115.1:5718-10035 GCA_964399755.1 uncultured Chitinophaga sp.
GGAGTCGGGAGTTGGGAGTCGGGAGTTCGGAGTCGGGTCGTTGATTGATTTGGATTCTCTCATTTTTGCGAGCTGCGTAATGAATGATATAATGAGCGTTTTTAATGCTGATTGGCCCCGGTTTTTACAATAGATCTGTTTGCTGACCAACCTTTTTTTCAACAGGATCAATTCCACATAACCTGTTGAAAAACCGCCAACTCTTCTTATATTTAGATTTCAACGAACAAGCTTTCATTATGGCGGTTTCCACCAGGGTCCAGCAGGTGCCGGCAGAGAAAAAAGAGCCTGCCGCAGGTTCAATTGAAGAGATCCTGCTGTTCCGGAAAATACAGCACCAGTTTCCCCGGCAGTTCCGGAAAGTGTTCCCGGATAAACTGGCGGCCAAAACGGTGGTCATCAATCCTTCCATTACACTGGACCAGGAAATACTGGCCAAGGTAAACGGGCATGTTCATTACGAGGAACGCCTGCTCTGCCTGCTGATGCTCCTGCGCATGCCCCGCACGCATGTAGTGTATATCACGAGCATGCCCATCGACCCCGTGATCATCGATTATTACCTGCACCTGCTGCCCGGTATTACGCGGCACCACGCCCTGCACCGGCTCACCCTGCTCAGTTGTTATGACGCTTCGCCGAAATCGCTGACAGAAAAAATTCTCGACCGGCCCCGCCTGATCGAAAGAATTAAGAAATGCATTCCGGCGGGACACCCGGCCCACCTGGCCTGCTTTAATGTAACGCCCTTCGAGCGCACCCTCGCGGTTAAACTCGACATGCCCATTTATGGTTGCGACCCGGAACTGTTCGAACTGGGCAATAAAAGCAATAGCCGTAAAATATTTAAAGAATGCGGGCTCGATGTGCCGCCGGGTTTCGAAGACCTGAAGAATGAAGAAGAGATCGTGCAGGCCCTTACCGACCTGAAATTAAAACACCGTTCGCTGCGCAAAGCGGTGGTCAAGATCAATGATGGCTTTTCCGGGGAAGGGAACGCCATTTTTTCCTACGAGGGCATCGAGGAAAGCGACTGGAAACAATGGGTCGCGGCGAATATGACTTCGCACCTGAAGATCGTGGCCAATGACCTCAGCTATAAAGATTTCATGTATAAATTCCAGGCCATGGGGGGCATCGTGGAAGCCTTCGTGGACGGAAAAATAAAAACCTCTCCTTCGGTGCAGTGCCGCATCAGTCCGCTGGGCGATTGCAAAGTGATCTCCACGCACGACCAGGTGGTGGGAGGTGAAAGCGGCCAGGTCTTTATCGGGGCGCATTTTCCCGCCAGTGAAGAATACGCCATTCCCATCGGGGAAGCGGGGTATAAAGTGGCGCAGGCGCTCCAGCAAAAAGGGGTGATGGGACGTTTCGCCGTGGATTTTATTTCGGTGAAGGAAGCAGCCGGCTGGAAACATTACGCCATCGAGATCAACCTGCGCAAGGGAGGCACCACGCATCCTTATATCCTGTTGCAGTTCCTGACCGACGGAGATTATGATTTTGAAAACGGGATGTACCTGACCGCCAACCGCCAGACCCGTTATTATTACTGTTCGGATAACCTGTACAGTGATAAATACCGGGGGATCACGCCGCCCGACCTGATCGATATCGCCATGCTGCACCACCTGCATTATGACGGCACCTCGCAGGAAGGCGTGATGTTTCACCTGATCGGGGCTTTGTCGCAGTTCGGCAAACTGGGTGTGGTCTGTATCGGTAGCACCCCGGAACGGGCGAAGAATTTTTACGAACAAACGGTGAAAGTACTGGACGGCGAATGCTGAGCCCATTGGAGACAGGCGTATTTTTTCAACCACCAAATAACGTTAGTATGAAACAAAAAGCCACCCTGTTCCGGCTTACCGGAATCCTGCCCGTTTTTCTCTCCCTGATTACGTAACAGGTTCAACAGCCGGCAACAGGAAATTAATCTTGCATAAAATAAAAATCAGAAAAAAATGATCAAAGCAACGATCCTCTACGGACACCCGGAAAGCCCCGAAGCTTTTGAAAAATATTACGCGGAAACCCATCTTCCCATCGCGGCGAAAATGCCCGGGGTTGAAAAAGTTGAGCTGACCCGTTTCTTCACGGGGCCCGATGGCGCTAAACCCGCTTATTACCGGATGGCGGACCTGTATTTTGCCGATGGCGCGGCCATGGCGGCCAGTATGGGTTCGGCGGAAGGACAGGCGGCCGTACGCGATCTCGCCAATTTTGCCAGTGGGGGCGTAACTTTTCTTGCAGGGAATGTGGAGGGATAATCCGACATGAAAGCAAAATCTATAAAAGGAAAATCGGCAGCAGAAATTCAGTCAGCCCTGGAGCAAATAATGGGGAGTGACCAGCCGCCGGGCTTTAAGCCGACACTGGCATTTGTTTTTCTTTCCGCCATGAATGAAATAGAGGCCATCTCTTCCTTACTGGATAAAGAGGGCATAGCTGTTTTTGGCGCTACCGCATCCGCTGAATTCACCGAAGAAGGATCCGGGCCGGAAGGCATCGCCATACTGTTATTGGATTTGAATCCGGATCATTTCAGGATCCTTTTGAAAGATTATGGTTCCGGTTCGGTCTATGAAACCGGTTGCCAGGTGGGGGAAGCAGGACTAAAAACATTTCGCAAACCGGCTTTTATCATTGCAGCGGCTAATTATAAGATTTCCGGGGAGGAAATCATCAGGGGACTGGTTGAAAAAGCGGGGGATGAAGTGACTATTGTGGGCGGCAGGGCGGGTGAAATGGTGAGTCTTGAAGGGAAAGTCTTTACGAATAAAAAATCAAGCGACAATGGACTGATCGCATTGATCCTGGACCAGGAAAAGATTTCCTTACGCGCGATGGCCGTTTCGGGCTGGAAACCGGTGGGAACGGAAAAAACATTTACCCGTTGTGTGGGATCCTGGGTCCACACGATCGACCATCAACCTGCATTTGATGTGGTAATCAAATTCCTGGGAAAAGGTATAATTAATGATACCGGTACGGAGGAAGTAGTAAGACTGAATTTCAATTATCCCCTGCAAATATTCCGGGAGGGGGGAACACCGATGATACTCCCGGTGTTATTTGCTAACACGGTCGACCGGTCTATTATGATGGCAGGACCCGTTCCGGAAGGAGCTGTTTTTCGTTTTTCCATGCCACCCGATTTTGAAGTGATCGACCGGGTGATCAAAAGCTCAACCGAAGTAAAAGAAAAGGATATGCCGGAGGCAGATGCACTGATCATTTTTTCCTGTATAGGCAGATTAGGATCGCTGGGGCCCATGGCTTACACCGAAGTGGAAGGATTGGCCGGAACATGGAATGCGCCGATGATCGGCTTTTATTCGCTGGGAGAATTCGGGCGCGTTGCGAATGCCCACACCGAATATCATGGCACTACGGTAAGCTGGGCGGCTTTAAAAGAGAAAAAATTATAAGATTCAGAAATGAGAGCAAAGTCCATTAAAGGAAAAACAACAGCAGAACTGGAAACCCGGCTGGAGCAGGCAATGGCGGATTCTTTTACGCCGACCCTTGCCATCGTATTCCTGCCCGACAAATCAGAATATGAGGCGTTGCTTGCGCGCTTTGATCAAAAAGGGATCGCGGTTTTCGGCGCTTCCTCATTTGGTCAATTTATCGACAAAGACTATGATACCGATTCCATCGTGGCGCTTTTGCTGGATATTAACCCGGCCAGTTTCCGGGTTGAATTCAGGGAAACCGGGAACAGCACGACAAAAGAACTGGCCCGGTCAATCGGAAATACCGGCAAGCAAGTTTTTAAGAAGCCAGCCTTTATCATACTGTCCGGCGGAATCAAGACCAACGGGGAAGAGATTGTCAGGGGTATCCAGGAAGCCGCGGGAAAACAGACGACCCTTTACGGCGGCATGGCAGCCAGCAATCTTTCCATCATGTACACCTTTGTTTTTGGCGACAGAAAATTCACCGACGACGGCCTGGTTGCCCTGATCCTGGATGAAGAGAAGATCAGCGTAAGGGGATATGCTACGGGGGGATGCCAGCCGGTCGGCATACATCATACCATTACAAAGAGCGAAGGAAATATCGTTTATACCATCGATGACCAGCCGGTGCTGGATCTTGTGTTGAGATACTGCGGCAAGAGGATGGATGAATTAAAACAGGGGAATGCCATCCTGAATATCGCCAGTTATTTCCAGATCCAACTCGAGCGCGAGGATGCATCGCCGCTCATGCGCACACCGATGTTTGCCAACCTGGAAGACCGTTCGCTGGTATTTGCCGGAAGTTTACCCGAAGGGGCAAAAGTGAAGTTCTCCATATTGCCCGGTTTTG
>CAYNSL010000116.1:0-5009 GCA_964399755.1 uncultured Chitinophaga sp.
GGATCAGGGTCCATTTGTCGGACAGGGGTTCGGTATAAGTGGTCTTGATGCCAAAGGTCGTGGAGCGGCCGTCAAAGATTTTTTGCTGATCTACCGTGTCGCTGTGATCATACAACCCGTTGGCGAAATAGCGGATCCGGGTAATATTCAGCCCGCTGTTGTTATCATCGGTTATGCCATACCGTAAGATGGCCTGTAACAGCCTGTTCTTTTTCCGGAAAAGCTGTTTATAGCTGAACTGGTTGTCCGACTGGTTGCGCCGGGTGTCATTGTCGTAGGAATTGTAACTCTGGTTTACCGTGTCTTTGTTCCCGTTCAGGAATTCGCCGTTATTGGTCCCGGTGGTTGTGCTCGTCTTAAAGGTTTGGGCCACCACCAGCTTGAAAGTGGCCAGTGAATCCAGTTTCCATTCATACTTTCCGTTGATGGCGTGCTGCTGGTTCAGCCCGTTCTTTTTACTGTATTTATTGCTGTAGCTAACGCCCGTGGGAAGGATATTCTGGGTAAGCGTAGTGCCGGTATTGGTTGTGCCGAGCCGGTTGTACCGGTAGGAGATATTCATGTTATGCTTGTCCGCGTCTCCCCATTTATTGGTAAAAAGGCCGCCAACGGTCCATGCATCCGGCAATCCGCGCAGGCTCCAGTCGTTGAAATCGTCGCCTCCGCCGAAACTGAAATAATAACCGCTCAGCTCGTCGTATTCAAAATCGTTTTCGATTCCCAGTTTCTGCCGGTCGTCCCAGTTCAGGCTCCCGGTGCTGACATTCGAGCGGGTGCCATAAAAGGAGATCTTCTTTTTACGGATAAAATTGTTGTAATAGGCCTTGCTGTCGAAATATTTGTTGAAATCGGTGCCCGCATTCAGCTTGCCAAACGCGCCTTTTTTGGCGTCTTCCTTCAGCTTGATGTTGACGGTTTTTCCTTCGCTGCCGGTGGTCATCCCCGTTAGTTTCTGCTGTTCGGTTTTGGTTTCGAATACCTGCACGCGGTCAACAGCCCTGGCTGAAATATTCTGCGTGGCCATGGTGGGGTCGTCGCCGAAAAATTCCTCGCCGTCCACCAGCACTTTGTCCACGCGCTTGCCCTGCGCTTCGATCTCGCCCTTGCTGTTGACAGTGAAGCCCGGTAATTTTTTAAGCAGGTCTTCCACCGTGGCGCCTTCTTTTACGCGGAAACTGTCGGCCACGAATTCCGTGGTATCGCCCTTGATTCGTATTGCGCCGGTTGACCGGACAACCACCGCTTCCAGGATTTTACTCGCGGGCGTCATTGCCACATCGCCTATATCAGCGTCTCCTTGTACGGAAAGCCGGTCCATATAATCCCCGAAATGCGGGTAAGTGACCAGCAGGAGGTATTCACCCGTATCGGTACGGGGAAAACTGAACCGGCCTTTATTATCCGTTCGTGTAAAGGCCACGAGGGTGGTGTCGGATTTACGTAGCAGGGAAACCGAAGCGAGATAGAGGGTTCTTTTTTCAGCCGTATCCGATATGCGCCCGCTGACCGATGCTTTCTGTGCAAAGGCGGGAAAGGCAAAGAGGATCAGCACAAGTGTCAGGACAGCCGGATACCGCATGTTGGTTTAATGGTTTATTCAGAAAAATATCGATTAGGCAGCTAATCAGAACCGGTATTTACTTGAACCGCACAAAATTCATGATTTCCGGTAAGGATGGCCTGTCGCCCGTACGTCAATACTGTTAATATTTCACCAAAATGACGTATGTTGGGTGAGATACGTAATCGCGATAATTCCATAGCATGACAGCGAAAAAAAAGACGGGCGCCGGAACTGCCGGAAATGTAAAAGGGAATAAAACTGCAAAATTGCCTGCGGGGTCTTCTGCTGCAACCGGGGCAGGGCGGGAGCGATACGAGGATAAGAATTTTGTAGATACCTCGGGCCCGGTCTGGAATTATTCCCTGCTCACCGATGAAGACGTGACCAATTTTCAAAAAGGCACGCATTACCGGCTCTATGAATATTTCGGGTCGCATGCCATCCGGGTGAATGATACGCCCGGCATCTGTTTCTGCGTGTGGGCGCCCAACGCCACTTCGGTATCTGTAAAAGGTCATTTCAATCAATGGAAGGACCATGCGTTTGAATTGTTCCCGCGCTGGGACAAAAGCGGGATCTGGGAGGGATTTATTCCCAACCTCGCATTCGGGGAAGCCTACAAGTATCACATCGTGGGTTATGCGAAAAGAAAACTGGACAAGGGCGATCCCTTCGCGAACTATTGGGAAAAGAGGCCGCAAACCGCCAGCATCACCTGGGATATGCAGTATGCCTGGCAGGATGATGCGTGGATGAAGCAGCGAAAAAAGAAAAACGCGCTCGACGCGCCCTGGAGCGTTTATGAAGTGCACCTGGCCAGCTGGCAGCGACCCGACAAGAACGATGAAGAGCGCTACAACACATACGACCAGATGCGGGAACGGCTGGTGCCCTATGTGCAGGAGATGGGATTTACCCATGTGGAATTCATGCCGGTGATGGAGCATCCCTTCGACGGGAGCTGGGGATACCAGTGCACGGGTTTTTTCGCGCCCACTTCGCGTTTTGGCGATCCGCAGGGACTGATGCGGCTGATCGACGCCTTTCACCAGGCGGGGATCGGCGTCATCCTCGATTGGGTGCCTTCGCATTTTCCCTACGACGCGCACGGACTTTTTATGTTCGACGGCACGCATACGTATGAATACGCCGATATGCGCAAGGGGTTTCACCCCGACTGGAACAGTTATATATTCAACTACAGGCGGGGTGAGGTGAAATCATTCCTGATCAGCAGCGCGCGGTTCTGGTTCGACCTTTTTCATATCGACGGCATTCGCGTAGACGCGGTATCCTCCATGCTCAAGCTCAATTATTCGCGTGAACACGGGCAATGGGAGCCCAACGAATTCGGCGGCGACGGCAACCTGGAAGCGATCGCTTTTATCAAAGACCTGAATGAAACCATCTTCCGCGATTTTCCCGACGTGCAGACCATCGCCGAGGAAGCCACCGACTGGCCCGGCATTTCAAAGCCAACCTGGCAGGACGGACTGGGCTTCGGGATGAAATGGATGATGGGCTGGATGCACGATACGCTGGATTATTTTAAGATCGATCCCGTATTCCGGCAGTTTCACCAGGATAAGTTTTCGTTCAGCATGATGTATTATTATGATGAGAACTTCATGCTGCCGCTCAGCCACGATGAAGTGGTGCATGGCAAAAGCCCGATGATCTACAAAGTGCCCGGCGACGAATGGCAGCAATTCGCCAACCTGCGGTTGTTGTATACTTACATGTGGACACATCCCGGCGCCCGGCTCCTGTTTATGGGAAATGAATTCGGGCAAACCAGCGAATGGAATTACAAATCGGAACTCGACTGGCCGCTGTTACAATTCGATTGTCACCGTTTACTGAAGGATTGTGTGGCGGAACTGAATCAATTACTGAAAACCGAACCTGCCCTGCACCAAAACCAGTTTCATATCGACGGATTTGAATGGGTGGACCTCGATCACCGCGCCGAATCGGTGGTGGCCTATAAAAGAAAAGGGAAAAAACCGGCGGATGACCTGCTCATCATCCTGAACATGACGCCGGTGGTGCGGAACGACTGGACCCTTGAAGTTCGCGGTAAAAAATACCAGCGGGAACTTTTCAACAGCGATGCGAAAGCGTACTGGGGTACCGGGGATGTTTATAACCCCGAAATCCGTTCCGAACGGGTTGATAAGGATCAAAAACTGTACCGGCTGACCGTAAATTTACCAGCCCTGGGCGGGATCATTCTGAAATAATACTATTTTGGAATGAAATTCGCTGGTTAGTAAACGGTTAAGCTTTGATTCATCAACCGCAAATGATAATTTGCATGAGAAACCCAATTGCGTCCAATCCTAATAGTAGACCTATGAAACGTAACCTGTTCACCCTCGGTCTGTTACTCACAGCCGCGATGACCTTTGCCCAGACTTCCGTGATCACCATCCTGCCCGGAATCGACAGCGCCGATTATTTCCTGCAAAAAGGATTGCTGGAAAAACAAAACGGACGCCGACTCGAATCACTCAAATATTTTGAGAAGGCTGCGCAGTATGACGCCAACAGCAAACCCATTACATCTGAACTGGCTTCCGCCTACCTCGACCTGCGCCGTTATGCGATGGCAAGGGAGATGTTCAAGAAACTGGTCAGCCTCGGGGATGAATCCGCTGCGACCTATAAACAACTGCTCACGCTTTCCTTCCAGCTGAAACAAAGCGATGACGTGTTGCTCTATGCCGATAAACTGAAAAAAGCGGATCCCGCGGAAAAAGTGGCTTATTATGTGGGCCGCGTGCATTACGACAATGATAATTACGGGGAAGCGATCAAATTCCTCAACCTGGCCCAAACCGAAGATCCTGCCAATGCAGAAGTGCCTTACCTGATCGCGCACAGCTATGCCGACATGATGAACTATAAATTAAGCGTGCCCTTTTTTAAAAAAGCGATCGAACTGGATCCCACAAAAAATTACTGGATCTACGAACTGGGCCTGATCTGTTATGCCATGCATAACGACAAGGACGCCCTGAAGTATATTCTCGAAGCCGGAGAAAAAGGCTATAAAAAAGACAATGATTACCTCGAGAACCTGGCGATCGCCTACCTCAACGTGGGGCAGCTCGACCAGGGCGTGGCCATGCTGGAAGAGATCCTGAAAAGAAAGCCCAGCGATATGAATATCCTCAACATGATGGCGGAAGCCTATTACGACAAGGGGAAATATGACCAGGCCATGGATTACTGGGACCGGATGCTGGAATATGATAAAACCGATGCTTCGGCCCTTTATATGATCGGGATGTGCTACCAGAAAAAAGGCGGCAAGGAAAATATGGAAAAAGGCACCCGTCTCTGTGATAAAGCGATTGAAATGGACCCCACGCTGGCGGGTTTGAAACAGAAAAAACTGATGGCCGGATTGTAGTTTAGCCCGGAGTCGTTAGTCCGGAGT
>CAYNSL010000116.1:5109-9912 GCA_964399755.1 uncultured Chitinophaga sp.
GTTAGTCCGGAGTTGTTAGCCGGGAGCCTGCCTGCCGGCAGGATCGGATCAGGAACATTATTCTGAAATCATTATACCGAAATAATTTAAGCAACCTTTTCCAGGTTGCTTTTTTTGTATCTAAAGAAGTCAACTTTCAAACCAGATTGCAAATATCCACGTTTACGCCGTTAATAACAGGTAGAGTCTATTTACAATAAACGACCCGACTCCTAACTCCTAACTCCGAACTCCAGACTCCGTACTCCTCCTTACATTCTTTCAGGTACCCTGATCCCCAGCAATCCCATTCCCGCTGCGATTACATTCGCCGTTAACCCGGAAATCTGCAAACGGAGTTGCTTTTTCTCAGGAGATTCCGCGTTCAGGACTTTGTGCTCCGTGTAAAACGAACTATAGGTTTTGGCGACATCATAGAGGTAGATGGCGATGACAGAGGGATTGTGTTCGGCACAGGCCTGTTCCAGTATAACCGGGTATTGTTCCAGTAAAATAATCAGGTCTCTTTCCAGTTTCAGCAGTTTGCCCGTTAACGGCAGCATACCGCTACCGCCCTTTTCCCTGCGAAAAATGGACCGGATCCTGGCATGGATGAATTGAATAAACGGCCCGGTAAAACCGTGAAAATCGATGGACTCTTCCGGGTTAAAGATCATTCGCTTTTTGGGATCTACCCGCAGCAGGTAAAATTTCAGGGCCCCCAGGGCAAGGGTATCATATAATTCTTTCAGTTCCTGTTCCGTGAAGTCCTCCACTTTTCCCAGTTCTTCTGTTTTTTTCCGGGCCACATTCACCATTTCTTCCACCAGGTCATCGGCATCCACCACCGTACCTTCCCGGCTTTTCATACGGCCAGTGGGCAGTTCCACCATACCGTAACTCAGGTGGTACACACCGTCGGCATAGGGCTTTCCCATTTTCTTCAGGATCAGCTTCAGGGCTTTCAGGTGGTAATTCTGTTCGTCGCCCACCACGTAGATGCTCTGGTCGTAATGGTATTGTTCATATTTCTGCTGGGCCAGGCCCAGGTCCTGCGTCATATACACGGAGGTGCCGTCTTTCCGCAACACCAGTTTCTCATCGAGGCCGTCCTCCGTCAGGTCGGCCCAGACGCTGCCGTCCTCTTTTCTTGTAAATACGCCCTTTTCCAATCCTTCCTCCACCGATTTTTTCCCGAGGAGGTAAGTGTCGCTTTCATAATAAGTGATATCAAAATCGCTGCCGATCCTTTTATAGGTTACGTCGAAACCTTCATACACCCAGCCGTTCATTTTCTTCCAGAGGTCGATCACTTCGGGTTTACCGGCCTCCCAGTCGAGCAGCATCTGCTGCGTCTGTTTCATGATGGGAGCTTCTTTCTCCGCCTCTTCCTTTTTCATCCCCCCCGATACGAGTGCTTCCACCTGCCGTTTGTATTCATCGTTGAATTTTACGTAATAGGCCCCGACGAAATGGTCGCCCTTCATCCCCGCGGTAGCGGGAGTGGCGCCGTTGGCAAACAGTTCCCAGGCGATCATGCTCTTGCAGATATGGATGCCGCGGTCGTTCACGATACAGCTCTTAATGACTTTGTAACCGCTTTCTTCCAGGATCCGGGCCACGCTCCAGCCGAGAAAATTATTCCGCAGGTGGCCCAGGTGCAGGGGTTTGTTGGTGTTGGGGGAGGAGTACTCGACCATCACGGTTTGTCCGTTCGGCGACTTCAGCCCGAATTGCCGGTTACCCTGAGTCGTTTCCAGGAATTGCAGCCACCAGCTGTCGGTAATCACCAGGTTAAGGAATCCCTTGATGACATTATAAGATTGAAACAAACCCGGTTCTTTCGCGCAAAGGGCTTCCCCGATCTCTTTTCCCAGCGCTTCGGGTGGTTTTTTCAGCGTTTTTACAAATGAGAAAAGCACGAGGGTATAATCGCCTTCAAATTCGGGTTTGGTGCTGTTGATCGTGAGATCGGTGCCGGGGAATTCGGTCCCGTATAATTCTTTTAATACCCTAACTACCGCTGAACGTATTTTATTTACAATAGACATCCCCGACAAATTTGCCGCAAACTTACGAAAGGGCGGGTCAATTCCCATCCCGGTAACGATCGGGCCCCTTCCAATCCCGATAGCTAGCGGAACCCAATTCCTTCTTCAACCCTACCTTTGCCACTTCATGCGCCGTCATATTCATAGTGCCCGGGATTTTGTACTCCCCATCATCGATTTTTTCTACCCGCCTTTCCGGAATCTGGTGAACCTGCAGACCTTCCGTTATGCCGCATCGGGCGGGGGGAATACGCTGCTGGGATTGATTGTCTATTATATCAGTTACAAATTTGTCTTTGGCGAAAAAATGTTTGACCTCGGTTTTTATGCTTTCAAGGGGCATATCGCCGCCCTGATCGTTTCCTTTTGTGTTACTTTCCCCGTGGGGTTCTTCATGTCGAAATATGTTGTGTTCAGCGACTCTAAAATGAAGGGGCGGATCCAGTTGTTCCGTTATTTTATGGTTTGCCTGTTCAACCTCGCGCTGAATTATATCATCCTGAAAATACTCGTTGAGGAATTCCATCTTTATGCCGTGCTGGCGCAGGTGATCACGATCGCCGTGGTGGTGGTATTCAGTTATATCGCGCAGCGCAATTATTCATTTAAGGCCGGCGGGGAGGAAGATGAGGATATTACAGGCTGAAGTTGATCGATTCCACATTCACCGATAATTCTCCTTCGCAATTGCTGCGGATCACCAGGTGCTGCTGCATCGGGTAAATGCCGATCAGCTGGATATCGCTGATGGCGCCGGCGCTGCGGATGCCTTTTACCAGTTCCCGGTTCAACTGCTGGTTGATGCCGGTTTTGGCCGTATCGATATAAGCGCCCAGTTCAAAACGGGCCTGTTTGCTGATCTCCCGCGTGATCTTTTTATCGAAGAGCCAGTCGGCCGCACCCAGGAGCAGGTTTTTTGATTTGATGTCGAAATCGATCTCTTTTACTTCGATGCTGCGTTTTTCCTTATCGTAAACGGGACGGCCCACAAGATAGACCACGCCGTTATTGGTGCCGGAAAACAATATTTTAATGATCATCCGGTCGAAGCCCCCGCCATAAATTTTACATTCGTCGATGATGAATTTCTTTTTGACAAAGCCTTTTTTGAAGCTGAATTCTTTCCCGGCGAGTTGCTGGTTCATGATAGTACTGAGCGAATCATAGTTAAGCACGGCGTCGAGAAAGATCGAGAACCCTTTTTTCCCGCTATAAGCGCCCAAAGCGGGCACCCAGGAAGTCTGGTCGGCGGGTCTTTCAAAACTGATTACCGGCTTGGCCGAAAGCCCGAGATTGATGGTGAGCGAGTCACGCAGGATTTGCAGGTTATTCACCCTGAACTGCTGCGGGTTGATCTGCAGCCAGCCCAGCCCGTACAGGTTGTACACTTTATTCAGCTGGTCCCATACCTGCTGGAAACGGGATCGCAGGTCGGTGCTGCCGTAATTTTTGTCGATATCGGTTTTCGCGGCATCGAGTTCGGCGCTGAGGCCCTTCATCACTTGTTTGGTGATATCCTGTCCCCAGAAACAGACTTCGCATTTATCAAGCGGCTTTGGTTCGTTTCGTTTGGTGTACAGTCTCAGTTTAAAATCCGGGTCGACGCCGATAGCGCTGGTAAATGATACGTTTACACGCCTTTCGCCTTCGCTCCCGAATCCGCATTTGCAGGGGGGCGTCCAGGGCGATACCACCGTGCCTTTTACGCAAAGCCGGGTGGAGCCGACGATCTTGTAAAAACCTGTGAAACCAAGGCTGAGGGTATTAACCGAACCCTGTATGCGGAGCGGGCTGCGGCGGAAACTGTATTTGTAACGCACGTCGCAGCCGTCCTGAACCCATTCATCAGGATAATTGGGTGAAGTGAAAAGGGTGTCAACGCTTTTTTCCGCCATCGTAAACAGGGGCCTGAGATTGACCCGGATTGGGATATTGATCTCCGAAACCGGCAATGAATCCAGGTGGAAGTTCTCCGGTGAAAGATCGGGATTGCCCGGATCTAATTTCTGTGTGTAGGCAAGCCCGGGTAAGATCAGCGAGACCCAAACAAATATTCCTTTTCCTTTCATGCGGTTAAATGACGTTCAAAAATAACCAACAAAAGCAAAAGAAATTGTGAAGAAAGCGGGACGAACTCAGAAGCCTTCCTTGGGTTGCGTCATACTGAACCAGTTGCCGCATTCATCGTTTACGATGCATTCGAGCCCGTAAAATTGTTCTTTGGGTTCGGTTATTTTTACGCCCTTCGCTTTTAACTCTTCATAAGTGGCCCGGCAGTCGTTGGTATGTAACACGCCGGCGCCCATCACTCCTTTTTTCAGCAGCAGTTGCAGGGCGGCCTGTGTTTCGGCATCCCAGCCCATGCCTTCGTTAAAACCCGAGGCGTCCATCAGTACGATTTCCAGGTCGGGCTGTTCGGGCGGGTTGAGCGTGAGCCAGCGCATATTATTTTCCATCGTGACATCGGTGTTCACCTTAAAACCCAGTTTGTTGACGTAAAAATCATAGGCTTTGTTCTGGTCGGTCACGAAAAACGACGTGTGGGACAGTTTTGTTACCATGGTTTTTATTTTAGAAGGGAAAGATAATGAGTTACAGGGAGAGCGGTTTATTGGATCTTGCTGAATGGGGGGATGGGGGTGGATAGTGGGGAAGGGCGAGTGGGGAATGGCTAGTGGGGAGTAGGGAGTGGGGAAGAGCGAGTGGCTAGTGGCGAGTGGCTAGTAGGCGTGTTATTCAAAGGTCGTTTACTGTTAAAAGCGCCTGTATTACC
>CAYNSL010000117.1:0-9519 GCA_964399755.1 uncultured Chitinophaga sp.
TTGGTCTGCTGTTGCTGGTACATGGACATCTGGTCTTTGTAATGCGGAGAATCCGGGTGCATGGAGGCGCCAAATGTGTTGACTGACTCGATCTGCGGCAGACCCCCGTTTTTGGGGTAACGGACAAAACAGATATATGCATCGCCGGAAGTTACTTTCCGCATTCCGTTTTTATACGGTTCCGTATAGGCCGCGGTCAGCACGTCCGGCAATCCCCAGGCAGGACGGGCATCATCGCCCCTCACCAGTTTCTGGATATCGCCAAGCGTCAGATCCGTTTTACCAAAATGCTCCTTCATATAGTCATGTACATGCTGAAGCGTTTCCACCGATTCGGCTTTTGTGAGTTGCCGGGATGGCGTTCCTTTTAATTTTTTGCTGACATCATCATAAACCAGCAGGAAAACCGCCGCGCCCCTGCTGCCGGCGACGGCCTTCCGGTCCCAGCCCTGCAGGCTGCTGATCAGTTCCTGTAAGGCCGGATAATCCGATGCTTTCAGGTTCAGCATCGTGTCGATACCGTAGGTATACCGCAGGCGCTGCGGTAATTGCTGATCGAATTTTATTTTTTTAAATGCGGTGTAGTCTATTTTGTCGCCATTGATGAGTTCCGTCACCCGCTGGCTGCGGTTGTTTTGATAGGTTTCATATCCGTCATTCTTATCCGCTTTGCTCATATCGAGGTTATATCGGGGATCCGTGGCAAGGAAAGGCGAATGATTGGTATTGAACAAATACCCGGATGGCGGGTTCAGGTATTGCGGCAGTTCCGCGATGGGTTTGAATTCCGTCCACAAGGTGGCCGAAGTATTCCCGGGCAGGGTGCTTTTCCATTGGTACTTCGGGTCGGGGTTTCGCCGCGGCATCTTGCCGTTGCTGATATAGAAAATGGTATCGTAACGGTCGGCATACATGATATTGAACATGGGGAGGCTGGTCATGCTGATCGCCCGGTAGAATTCCGTAAAGTTTTTCGCCTTGTTCATCCGATACCATTCTTCCATGGCCCTGATATCCATCAGCGCCGGTACGCGGATCGAAAACACCCCTTTTCCCGTTTTCAGCGTGGGGCCGTATTTGCTCCGGTATATTTTTTTACCGATCCGGATGGGAACGCCTTTCACTTTTAACCGGGCTTTGTTTTCTTCGAGGTTTACCCACTGCCCGTCGAATTTGTACTGGCGCTTATCCGCCGGGTTCATCTCGAGCTGGTAGATATCAATTTTATCCTGGTAGTTTACGGTATGCGCCCAGCCCAGGTTTTCATTGGTACCGTGCAGGATCAAACAACTCCCGGGAAACAACCCGCCCAGCATGTTCCATCCCTGTTCGCTTTGCAGGTGCGCTTCATAAAAAGCCACCGGTCCTTCCTGCGGCTGGTGGGCGTTGATGGCGAGGAAACTTTCGCCCGTGGTGGTCTTATTTGAATTAAAGGCAAACGCGTTGGAGCCCTGCGGGTTGAAGCCCGGTATCGTCGCGATCTTTCCGCCCAGTATACGGGGCAGGGCTTCGTCCACACCGCAAAAAAGACTGATGGAAAAAAGACAGGCGGTCATATATTCTTTCTCATTGTACGGAAAGGCATTTTTATATTTTATTTCGCCGGGATGGGCTTTCGCGTAAGCGTTGAGTCCTTCCACGTATCCTTTTACGAGAGCGATAAAATCGGGGCTGAGGGTATTCCACTGTTCTTCCACCGTCTGCCGGATGCGCAGCAGGTTGATCACGTAATCCGCTTCGGCTCCTTTTTTACCAAGCGCCCCGCCCAGCGCGGCCTTGCCGCTCAGGGCAACCAGCTGCAGGGTCTCAAAGTCGTCTTCCGCATGGGCCCAGGCGATGCCATAGGCTACTTCGGGATCGGTGGGCGCGAAAATATGGGGAACGCCGAAACTATCACGGGCGATCGTGATGCGGCCAGGATTCATTTGGGCGTGGCCGTTCAAACCCGCCAGCAAAACCAGGGAGAAAATCTTTTTCATACTGAAAAATAAGAAACTTATGATAGGTGCAGCGCTATGCGATACTTGCAGTGTCGCATCTCACCATCACTTCCTTTTACTCTGTAAATACTTCTCCTGTATAACGGCCCCCATGCTTTTATCATACACTTTCCCCTCCACCCAGGAAATAATATCAAGATAGGCGAAAGCCCTTGTTTCAAACCGGTTCTTCTCGAGGTGTTTGATCCTGTGCAGTAATTTTTCAAATTCCGGTTTTAATTGGCGCGGGGACAGGGGAAGGCTCCGGCGCAGGAAAGCAAACATGGCTTCTTCCACCACCGTCAGGTTTTTCATCCGGGCCATGAAGCGGTACACCGATTTGCTGAGCGATTCCATCAGCATGTCATTCCCGAGTTCATAATGCGCCATCAGGTGCACCACCCGGGCATAACACTGAAGATCATAGCGGAGGTTGGTCTTGTCGTGGATAATCTTTTGCAGGTAATCGATGCAGGTATTAAAGTCGCCGCTGCCGAAATAGAGCATGGCGAATTTGTAATTGAGCACCAGCACGCGGTGCCGGTCGAGGAAAAGTTCACAGGACGACAGTTCCTTTTCGATCGCGGGCACGAGCGTTAACCCTTCCGTAAAAGTGCCGCGCATGAAATGCTGGTTGATCCGGGCCGTGCTGGTATAAATAAAGGACTGCACCCGGAAGTTATCATGTTCCATGACCCGCGGCGTCTGTGAAAATCGTTCGAAACGCTGCAGGGTTTTTTCAAAAGCGCGGTGGTTTCGCAGGTCGAAATGGGCGTTGAGCAGGTTGTGCAGTCCCTTGATATAATGCCCCGTTTCCACCCTGATCATCAGGGGCTGTTCCTCAAAAAGATCCACCCATTTCTGCGTATACCGGTAATACTGTAAAAAATCCTGGCGGATAAAGGCATACCAGGTATAGCTCTGGTACAGGTAAAGCCTTTCATAAAATCCGGTGAGCGTCTCCGCGCCGGCGGGCAGGCTTTCTTTCATGAAACGACGGATGTCTTTTTCATCCGCTTCGTTCCGCGCATGTCCGTGCTCCACGTACCAGCCGTAGAGTTTAAGGGCGAGGTTGGACAGGCGCGACACGATATCAAGATGTCGGTTCACTTCGTTGGCCTCCTCTGAAAGTAATTCCGCCCGGTGCTGCATGCTGCGTGTGATGTGCAGGTTTTCGATCCTTTTTTCCAGCGAGATCAGCTGCGGCAGCAGGTTGAATTTCTGGTGGGTCTTTGCCATTTCCTTGGCCCGGTCGATGATCCGGAGACTTTGGTGAAACAATCCTTTTTTATACAGGATATGCGCATAATCGAATTGTTCATTGAGCTGCAGGTCGAGACTGTCGGCGCTTTTCAGCAGGCGCAGGCTGGCCAGCAGTTGCCGGTATAAATGTGTTTTGAGATTGTACAACTGCGGTTTGGTCACATCCCCCATTTTTCTCAGCAGTGCCTGTTCATTGTATTCCTTCTGGCGGTCAAGCGCGTCAAAAAGCCGCACGATCTTCAGGTCTTCCTTACCGGAGCTGCGCTTGATATACAGTTTAAAATGTCTTTTCTCCGCTTTTTCAAGCGAACGGATCAGCTGGAATAATATATCGGCCGGGCGGTTGGGCATCATATTTTTTTTGGGCTGAAACCCCCTGCAGGCAAGGGTTTGGCGAAGGGCCTGTTCCTTTAGGCATGCTGAAATGATGCCGGATCGGGTTTGAAGGACAAGGTGCGGCTCCCTAGTTTCGTGCAGGGAAGATCAACAGGCAGGCAATCGTGAATGGCAAAGATACTTCAAAATCTTCCAACCGCCGGAACCCCGGCCCTCCGGGCAGTATATAAGAATTTTCATATGGCAAGCAATCGTTAGAGGTCAGTCCGTTTCTACGGAAGGACCTTTTTTGTTTTATCACCCGCCGCCACCACGATTCATGAATACGGTATAATTTCTTTCCCTGTTCTTTTATTTTTTCTATCCCCGCCCGCCCTTTATTGAATTTGGTCTATTCACGCTGCCGGGGTGCAGATTCCCGATTGACTATCTTCACGGCGCTAAAGAGTTTGAACATGTCGATCCGCATTTTTATTACCGGTGGCACTTTTGACAAAGAGTACAACGAGCTGAACGGCCAGCTGTATTTTAAAGACACGCATATGCCCGACTTGCTGGGCATGGGCCGCTGCAACCTGCCCGTGGCCATCCGCACGCTGATGATGATCGACAGCCTGGAGATGACAGACAATGACCGGGAGCTGATCGCTTACCAGTGCAACAACTCGGAAGAAACCCAGATCGTGATTACGCACGGCACCGACACGATGGCGGAAACCGCCCGCATGCTGGCGGAAAAAGTGAAGAACAAGACCATCATACTGACCGGGGCCATGATCCCGATAAAATTCGGCAGCTCCGACGGCCTGTTCAACCTGGGGAGCGCGCTTGCCTTTGCCCAAACCCTTCCCGCCGGCGTGTATGTGGCGATGAATGGCCGTTATTTCCACTGGGACAATGTGCGCAAGAATAAAGAGACCGGCGTTTTTGAAGAGATCCGCTGATCATCATTCCTCCTGCAGCAGGGTATTGATATCTTCCTCCAGTCTTTCCATTTCCAGTTCGAGGGTACCGTTATACACGCCGCGGATCCGCCGCTGCTTGTCGACCAGGATAAAGTTTTCCGTATGCAGGAATTCGTTTCCCGTCTGGTAATACCCAATCGTGTCGCCGGCAAAATACTGTTTCCGCGCCAGCGAATAGATCGCGTCTTTCGGTCCCGTCAGCAAATGCCATTTCCCGCTGATGACGCCGTGATCCTTCGCGTATTTCTTCAGGACGGGCACGCTATCCATTTCGGGTAAAACAGAATGTGAAAGAAAAATTACATTGTCGTTATCCCGGTAATACGCCTGCAGCAGGCCCATATTTTTCGTCATTTTCGGACAGATGCTCCCGCAATGCGTAAAAAAGAAATCGGCCACATAGATCTTTCCCGACACTGTTTTTTCAGTAACAGTCAGGCCGTCCTGGTCGGTAAATGAAAAGGCCGGCACCCGGTGTATGGATGCATACCCGGGATCGTTTTTCCCGATCCATTCGGGCGTAAAATCGGGCTGATTGATAAAAGGCAATGACAATGCCGCGGAAGGTTTGTTCCGGCAACCGGCAAGCAGGAGCAATACCGGGAAAAAACTATTTTTTATATACCGAATCATATGGATTTACACAGGTCTTTAACCCGATCAGCCCGTATTTCTTTCCGTTGCGGATCACATAATTGGCCCGGATCGTACCATTGTCCCACCAGAGTTTCTGGCTGCCTTCTTCATACCCGCCGTGATAATGAAATGCCTTGCCCAATAGTCCCGACGCATACCATTCCCTGAATTCGCCCTCGTATTCGTCGCCGGCGGCGGTAAACAGGAATTTGGGCTTGCCGTCGGGCCACCAGCCGCGGTGCAGGCCTTCCTTTTTCCCGTTGATATAAAACCGTTCTTCCGCAATTTGTCCCCCGGGATACCATTTCCGCTGCCATCCCTCCTCCATCCCGTTAAAATATCCCTGCAGGGCGGCGCTGTCCCCGTTTTCGTATAGGCGGTACCGGTAGCCCGTAAAAAAATGTCCCCGGTAATACAGGGTATCCTGGTGCGTGGCGAAACCGGTATCGGCGGCCGGTATATAAACGGCGGGAATGACTTTGGCGATCTTAGTTTCCGCAACCGGCCTTTTGCCAGCGGGCTGACAGGATACTATTAGTACTGCCATGATCATTCCCCCTAAAAAGTATCCCGGCGTACACCGGGATACAGGTGGCTTCAAAACCGTCAAGCGTCCGGAAATTTTCATGTGTTTATTGCGTCACCGTTCCCGGCGTGCCGTAAAACCCGTTCCCGTTAAGATAAGGTGCGGCATCCGTAAAATGGTAATGATAAATACCCGAAGGGAAATCAACTGTGGCATGCGTGTGACCATGGTAGGCGTCGAGACCGGTGGGCGCCGAGCCGTTTTCTTCCTGCGGCCCGTACACGGGGAATCCGTCCAGCAGAAAACCCATCAGCGCGGATTTGGTGGCCCGCACCGTAGTTAAATAAAGCGGTTCCACATGATAGTGGTACATGCCCGTCATCTGCGGGTGACCCCAGAACTGGTCAAAGCTGTTTATTTCGTTTGTCAGCGGCGATCCCCCTGCGGCATACTGGTTAAAGAAAGGAACGCCGTTTATCGCCACGCCGATCACGCCCATGGGGGTTGCCGCATGTGTGGCCGCTACCGCCGGGTTCACCGGGATCTTCAGCGTAATATTCTGCGAAGCGATCGTGTTCGGATTTTTTACAAAAGTCCCGCCCCCGAAAGTGGTACCGCTATAGGCCTGGTACAGCGGGTTACCAACAGGATAATACGCGCTCCTGTGATCGGGGAGCGCGTTGCATTTGATGGTGACAAATGTTCCGTCGAATGTAATGCTGGTGGCTCCGTATATTTTATTATATACCGGCGGGAGCGTGGGGCCGCCGCCGGCGCTGTTTACGGTTAATGAAAGGCTGCAGGACTGCCCGCCGAAACTGATCGCGAAACTGGCGGTACCCGCAGTGGCGGGCGTTCCCGTTACGGAAAAAGATAAATTTCCCGTACCGCTGGCAAGCGTGCCTGCCTGTAATGTGGCTGATAATCCCGTTACGCCGGTCGATGCGATGGCGGTGCCGGCGGCATATGTTTTCCCGTTGCCCCCTGCATAGGGAATGGTGGCCGTAGCAGAAAAGGGCACGGCAGCCGTAGCGGTAGCGGAAAAAGATCCGCTGCCGCAGGAAAGGGCGGTGATGGCGGCCGCGGTATTGTTATTGGCCGGCGGATCGCTCTTGCTGCAGGAGAGCGTGATTAAAAAAACGGCAGTGGCATATAAAAGGGTTCTCTTCATGTATGGCTGGTTTTTGTTCTTACATAGATGCATGCGCTTTCAAAAATCCTTCGCAATCCGTCATTGCCCGGGGGGCGGTGGCCGGTCGCCTTCGGGTGGCGGACCACCCCGGCCGTCGCGCGGTGGCCTGGGTGCGCCCAGCATCGCGGCGACCCGGTGAAGGATTTCATCGAATTGCCGCTGTTGTTCCGGGTTACACAAGGCTCTTATTTTTCTAAAATGATCGAGTGTCAGCAGGTCGATCTGTTCCGTGATCCTGCTCACCGCTGCCGCGGCAGATTGCCGGGCGCTGTCGGTGAGGTTTTCTTTTTTCACGAGGTCGAATAAACTGTCCTTGGCCGCTTTCACTTGTCCGCGCAACTGATCAACGGCGCGGCGGTGTTCTTTTACAAGCGCGGTCAATGCCTGCTGTTGCCGGTCGTCCAGTTTCAGTTCTTTTACCAGGAATTCATTGGGCGTTCCTGTTGACGCGGGAGGATTTTTCCGCTTACCCGTCCAGAACAATACAAGGGTAGCCGCATTGGCGATCAGGAGCAGCAATACCAGCCAGGTGAGTAATTTATTTTTGGTTCCGGGGTTCATTGTTCAGGTATCAGTAGGTTGAAGTAATCGATTGGTCGTAAGATTCCGCAAAGCTTTGAATCGTGGCCGCATTCGCGGCACTTGCGTTTTTCGGGCCGGCCTGCTGCGAGAGCATATACCCGTTTGCGCCCAGCAACAGCAGGAGTGCGCCGATCACCCAAACGGGCCGCAGCGGTAAGTTCCATCCTTTGGCGGTTCCGTTTTTTTCCATGCGGGCCCGCAGGCGGGTGTAAAAAAATGCGTCTGTTTCCGTTTCGCGCATCCCCTTCAGGCTTTGCAGGTGTTCATCCAGCAATGGTGTAGCCTTGTTTTTCATATCATTTATTTAGGTTCCTGTAATATTCTTCCAGTTTTTTCTGCAGGTTCAGTCTCGCCCGCGTGATCAGCGATTCCACGGCTTTGATATTTTGCTGCAGGATGGCGCAGGCTTCTTCATATCGCATGCCCTGCACTTTGATCAGCGTAAAGGCCAGTCTTTGTTTTTCGGGCAGGGTGGCGATGGCGCGGAACAGCACTGCCGCTTTTTCCCTGTTCTCCAGATCGATCCCCGGGTGCTGAAAGGGGGTTGCTGCGCTTTTATTTTCCGCAGGCATCCATCCCGGCAGCCACTGCTGTAATCGTTGCCGCGCTTTTTTCCGGCGCAGTTTATCAAGGGCTTTGCGCACGGCGATCCGGCAGATCCAGGTGGAAAGGGAGGATTCCCCCCTGAAACGATCGATCGATTCAAAGACCTGTATAAATGTTTCCTGGGCCGCGTCTTCCGCCTCCCGGCTGTCCTGCACAATATTCAGCGCAGTATGAAACACCCGGTTGCGGTATTGTTCCACCAGCCACCGGAACGCAGGTTCCGAGCCCTGCCGGAGTTGCGCTATCAGTTCCTGCTCAAGCAAATTGATTTCCCTGTTGACGCATCAAGCTACTTAAATCCTTCGGATAGGCGGGTACCCGCATAAAAAAAGGGCGGCCGGGCCGCCCTTTTATAAAAATACCTTAACCAATTATTCCTTGTCTTTTTTCAGGCTCATGCTCCTGTTCAGGGTAAAGCCAAAAGCGAAATGACCGTCTTTGATCCAGCTGTTGTTCCGGGCCAGCTGGTCGATATTGGATGCGTCTGTCGTGCTGCCGATAAAGAACTGGAAGAGGTGGCCGCCGGTGTTCAGCTCAAATCCGAGGGCCAGCAGGTCGGGACTGTAATTAATGATCGTACCGTTCTTTGAAATGATGTTTTTGTGCATGTTCAGCTGGCGGGAATATTCAAGCGTCAGGTTCTTCTTGGCCGAGAGTTTATATTTGGCGCCTAACCCCAATGAGTAAACGAGATTACTGTTGTTGATTCCGTAGGGCACTTCGTTGAAATGGATCAGCGTGGGGGCCAGCTCGAGCGAAAACTTATTGCTGAATTTCCGCGCGATCAGCAGCTGGTGTTCGAAAGACCATTTATTCCAGACCAGGCTCACATCCGGGTCCTTGGCTGCGTTCACATTAACCATGGAATACCAGCTCACGGAAACCGGTATATTTTTTAATCCCGTTTGCTGGCGGAGTATCCTGAATTTGGCGAAGCCTTCGAATTTGGAACTGCCCGCGGCGGCCAGTCCAAGGTTCATCCAGTCGGTAGGCGAATAGTCGAAAGACAGGTAGGTCTTGGCTACGCCGGAGTTGATCCCCAGCAATTGGGCAAAGTTTTCACCCGCATCGGCATCTTTATTCCATAACACGCTGAAGTGGTGGGATACCATAAACTGCAGGCTGCCCTTGCTCACGATCTCGGTGCTTTGCAGGTTGATGATCTTGGTGGAGTTAAAAGTGGCCCGCGCGAATTTTTGTTTGGGGGCTTCTTTCTCTTCCGTCGGGGTGGTATCCTGGGCAAAGGTTACGGTCCAGAAGCCGAACCCGAGCGCGAAGAGCAGTAATATCTTTTTCATAATGCCAGTTTTTATTGTAAGAACATTCAAAGTCTGTTTAAAACATCATAATTATTTATTGTGGCTGACCCTGGGCGATCCACTCTTTGAACTTGTTGGCTTCGCAGGTGCCCACGCTGATAATGCCGCCGGGGTG
>CAYNSL010000118.1:0-9519 GCA_964399755.1 uncultured Chitinophaga sp.
TTTTCTGGGGTCACATCAAAACCAATCCACTAAATTTTCGCTGGTCAGACCGCCCGTCTGACCAGATTAATTTTCCAGATTTTTATCAAAACTTTTCAACAGATATTTCTCTGGTCAGACCGCCCGTCAGACCAGATTATTTTTTTCTCCCCTTTTTTTCGCATTTCTCAACAAAAATTTACCTGGTCAGACCGCCCGTCAGACGACAACAATATTTTGACATCCAGAATGCTCCTGACGACTTTTTGCTAACGGATCGCTGTTTTTTACAGGCCCATTCGTACTGTAACTTTCTTGGAAATAATTGCGCGTGCCACGAAACATCACAGGCTTACTTATCTTATTTTTTTTAATAGCCTTACCCGCAGCATCCCAAACCCTGCGCCACCCCGTTGCGGCATCACCCGCCGGTACCGGCGTCTGCAGCGCCCGCCATACAAACCCCTTTTCCTTTATTGCCAACCCCGCAGCGCTGGCAGTAATAAATCAACCTGCCGCAGGCATCTATGCTGAAAGAAGGTTCCTGCTACAGGAACTCAATAACTGTGTTGCGGTCATCGCCATCCCGGCACATACAGGCAGTTTCGGCTTCAGCGCCGATTATTACGGTTTCAGCGCTTATAATGAAACGCAACTGGGATTGGCCTACGGACGGAAACTCGGCGATAAAATTGATGCCGGCGTTCAGTTTACTTACCATGGTATAAAAATCGCCGCAGGTTACGGCAGCTCGTCTGCCATCAGTGCGGGTATTGGTCTAATCTTGCACTGCTCTGAACGAATGCATGCCGGCCTGTATGCCCGTAACCCCACAGGCGCCGGATTCGGAAAAAGCCATATTGAAAAACTTCCGGCTGTCTATGGTTTCGGAGCTGGTTACGATGCTTCCGAAAAATTTTTTGTCTCTGCAGAAATTGAAAAAGAAGAAGACCGGCCTGTCAGCATCAATGCTGCCGCTGAGTACAAATTCATGTCACAATGTATCGCCCGGGGCGGGATCTTATCCGCCACTTCTTCGGCATGGGTGGGACTGGGATTCCCCATCCGGACCTTCCGCGTCGATATCACCTGCAACTGGCACCCCCAACTGGGCATAACCCCGGGAATGCTGCTGCTGTTTACTTTCAGGAAAAAAGAAAATTGAATCCGCGGGTAATCATATTATCTATACTTGTCTTTTTGCAGCATATCGTTGCAGCACAGGAACCGGCTACCGCTACCGAACAGCAACTCGAAAACCTGGCCGAGGCCGGCCCCGGTGAATCCGAAGATGATACGCGTTTACTGGACCTCGAGCCATTCAGGAGAAACCCGCTGAACCTGAATACAGCGGATGCCGGCGAATTGAAACAACTGCGGGTAATTTCCGGTCTCCAGATCGACAACCTCATTGCTTACCGGGAGCGTTTGGGAAAACTGATCAATATCTATGAACTGCAGGCGGTGCCGGGCTGGGATATTCCCACTATAAAAAAAGTACTGCCGTTTATTACCGTAACAACGGTGATGCATATGCGCGAAAGTATTCAAAAAAGATTCCGCGGGGGCGAACACAGCCTCTTGCTCCGCATATCACAGGTGCCGGAAAAATCAGCAGGCTATGCAAGGGGGACTACCGGTACCCGCTACCTGGGAGGCCCCCAGCATGTTTTGTTGCGGTACCGGTATACCTATAAAAACCTGCTGCAATTCGGGTTGCTGGGCGATAAAGACGCAGGCGAACCCTTTTTCAGCAAGTCGCAGCGCCTGGGATTTGATTTCTATTCCTTCCATTTCTTTATCCGCAAAACCGGGGTTATCCAGTCGCTGGCGCTTGGAGATTTTACAGTGAATATGGGTCAGGGACTGATCCAGTGGCAGGACCTGGCATTCAAAAAAAGTGCGGAAATAACCGGGATAAAACGTCAATCGGCCGTTTTGCAACCGTACCGGTCTGCAGGGGAATTCTTTTTCCACCGCGGAATTGGACTTACCCTAAAAAAAAGCAAAACCGAATCAACGGTGTTTGCTTCTTTCCGTAAACTCAGTGCCAACCGGGTATACGACTCAATACAACACAGCAGTTCTATTTCCTCCTTTCTTAGCTCCGGCTATCACCGCAGTTCAGACGAAATGGCCGACCGGAACAGCATCAATCAGATTTGTTTCGGAATAAACCTGCAATATAAATCCCGCCGCTGGCAGGCAGGTTTGAATGGGATCTTTTACCGGTTTTCTGTGCCGGTGCAAAAAAGAGAGGAACCCTATAATCTGTTTGCCATCCGGGGAAACAAATGGTATAATCTCAGCCTTGATTACAGCTATACTTACAAAAACCTGCATTTTTTCGGGGAAGCGGCGACCGATCCGCAATTGAATACTGCTTTCCTCAATGGAATACTGATCAGCGTTGATCCGCGGGTTGACCTTTCTTTATTGTACAGAAATATTCAACCGGCCTTTCAGTCTATAAACGGCAATGCGTTTACTGAAAACACTTATCCCTCCGATGAAAAGGGGTTCTATACAGGAATCTGTCTTCGTCCCGCAGATGGCTGGCGACTGGAAGCCTACGCCGATATTTATCGTTTTCCCTGGCTGAAGTATGGCGCAGACGCGCCTGCAACGGGCAGCGATTTCCTCGTACAACTAACCTGCAATCCCGATAAAAGGACTGAATTTTACACCCGGTATCGAAATGGATCAAAACAAACTAACGAAACCGGTGCGTCAACAGTTACCCATGCGCTGGTTCTGCTTCCCCGGCAGAATTGGCGAACCCAGCTCAGTGTTCAGGTCAACACGGCAATTACCCTTCGCAACCGCATTGAATTGCTCTGGTATGATCATCAGGGAACGCACCGGGAAAATGGTTTCCTTATTTACAGCGATCTCATTTACAGACCACCTTTAAAAAATTTCGGGGGAACTCTCCGCCTTCAGTATTTTGAATCAGATGGATATGATTCAAGAATCTATGCTTTTGAAAACGATGTATTGTACAGTTTCTCGATTCCAGCATTCTCCGGTAAAGGTTTCCGTTATTACCTGAACCTTCAATATGAAATGGGCCGGAAATGGGATTTCTGGGTCAGGTGGGCGCAAACTATCTACCAGGATAAAACCTCAATCGGCTCCGGACCCGACGAAATCCCGGGCCGCCGCAAATCTGAGATCAAAATCCAGCTGCGCCGCCTGTTTTAAAGGATGCCGGGGAAACCCAATTTTTTTTATTGGTTTTTAAGTAATTGTTAAAAAAATTTTTACCTTGCCGCAGCATTTTTAAAGGCCATTGTGTCTTTAGCTATAATCCTTACCCCGGAAAATTGACGGTTTTCCCTGATAATCAATGCTTTTAAATTCTAAAATTGACGTTAACATGAGAAAAATTACATCACTGTTTACGGTGCTAATGTTGTTTGCTTCATTGGCATTTGGTCAAAACCGGACGATAACCGGTACCGTGACCGATGAGAATGGTGCTCCTGTTCAGGGCGCATCCATCCGAATTAAGGGTACCCGCACCGGGGTGGCCGCCGATAACAACGGAATGTTCCGCATCCTGGCTAAAACCGGCGATGTGTTGCAAATCACCGGTGGTATCGAGCCCATCGAGGTTACCGTAGGTACCGATAATAACATTACAGTAAAAGCAAAAAGACAAGTTGGCGTTGGTACAGAGGTGGTTGTAACCGCCCTGGGTATCAGAAGGAGACCCAAGGAAGTTGGTTACGCGAATACCACGATCAAATCTGACCAGATCACCAACGGCCAGGCACCGCGTCTTGGCCAGGCTCTTTCCGGTAAAGCAGCCGGTCTTACTGTATATAATACGTCAAACTCAGTTAACGCTTCTCCCCGTATCGTTCTGCGCGGTAACCGCTCTATCACGGGTGATAACACTGCGTTGATAGTTGTGGATGGTGTTCCTGTTCCGCAAAATACGCTGAACTACCTGAATCCCAACGATGTGGAGAATGTAACCATCCTGAAAGGTGGTCAGGCCGCTACTCTTTACGGTCCTGATGGTGTAAACGGAGCCCTGGTTATCACTACCAAAAAAGGCGGTGGTAAACCCATGATCCAGTTTTCAAGCACCACCAACTTTGAAGATGTTTCCTACCTGCCTAAGTTCCAGAAGGAATTCGGTTCGGGTTCGGGTTACGGCCTGACCCTCGAAGAGAACTTCCGTCCTTTTGAGAACCAACAATACGGCGACCGTTACGACGGTTCTGTTCGTTCCGCCGGCCGGAAACTGGCTGACGGTTCCTTCCAGTCTTATCCTTATGAGTATATCCCCGGTATCCGTAAAAAAGTATGGAACCTGGGAGTATCCATCACCAACGATATCAGCATTTCCGGTGGCGATGCCAACAGCAAATTCTACCTGTCATTCCAGGATGCATATATTAAAGGTATCGTTCCGAAAGACCAATACCACAGGGACGCCCTTCGCTTCAACGGTTCAAAGACCTATGGCAAATTCAAAACCTCATTCGACGGTACTTTTGCCTTTGACCGTGCACAGCGTACCAGCTCCGATTTCTATTTCTTTGCTATCAATACACCCGCATGGGTTCCCATTGACAAGTTAAGGGACTGGAGGACCAATCCTTTCGCTAATCCCAATGGTTATTTCAACGACTATTATAACAACCCCTGGTTCGAACTGGATAACAACCGCAACGATTCCAGGAATAACTATTTCAACGGTAACGTAAACCTGAACTTCAAACCCGTTAGCTGGCTGGAATTGAACTACCGCGTAGGTACGGCCATCACCAATACCTTCACCAAGGGCTGGACTAACCGTTTTGACTATACAGAATTCGCCAAGGGTAACCTCGCCGTTAAACCCACAACCGCTGATCCCCAGTACAACGACTATAGCTATGTTTGGAGAGCGCGTAACACCCCCATCGCCGGGGCCGTGGGTGATGCATCCAGCTATGGCTGGAGGATCAACTCCGACTTCTTCGCTACGATCGATAAAACATGGGGTAATATCAATACCAAGCTGATCCTGGGTAACAGCATCCAGGACAGGAAGAGCAAATCCCTGAACGTAGGTAGCACCTCTGTTATCATCCCCGACCTGTTTAACGTAGCCAACCGCGCAGGTGAACTGACCGGTGGTGAAAGCAACAGCGTGCAAAGAAGGGTAGGTAATTTCGCCGACCTTACCGTAGGTATCAAGGATATGGTGTTCGTACACGGTTCGGTTCGTCACGACGCTTCTTCGCTTTTCTTCTCGCCCCTGCGCGACAGGAAACTGTATAACTTCACTTACTACGGTGGTGATATCTCCTTCGTGGTTACGGATATGTTCCCGACCCTGAAGTCGAACGTCATGAACTACCTGAAAATAAGGGCCAGCTATAACAAGAACGGTAACGAAAACCTCGGGCCTTACAGCCTGGATCCTACCTTCTCACCCGGCGCCGGCTTCCCCTACGGAAGCAACGTGGGTGTAACGGTTGATAACGTATATCCCGATCCTTCCCTGCAGCCTGAATTCGCTTATTCCAAAGAAGTTGGTTTTGAAGCTTCTTTCTGGAAAAACCGCGTGAATGTTGACTTCTCTTATTTCAACCAGGATGTAAAGAACCAGGTGTTCAACGTGGACATCTCTTCTTCTACCGGTTACACCTCCACACTGCTGAACGCAGGACAGGTGGTTAATAAGGGTATCGAATCAGAAGTGAAAGTGAAACTGGTGCAAAGCAAAAACTGGAATATCGATGTTTCCGGTAACTATACCTGGAATACCAATACCGTAAAGAAACTGTTTGGCGGTCTGACTCAGGTTCAGCTGAACTCGGGTGGTGCTACTTCCACAGCCTTTACTTCCTTCATCTTTGCTTCGCTCGGTCAGCCTTTCCCGCTGCTGAAATGTACTTATTATGCGATCGATTCTGCATCGGGCAGCACCATCATCAACCCTGCTGACGGATGGCCTACTGTAGGAGCCGGTCTGAAAACTGAAGGCACTACCATTCCGAAGCATCAGCTGGGTCTCGGCCTGCGCGTGGCTTACAAATGGGTAACCCTGACGGCTAACGCTGAATACCGTGGTGGCAACGTGATCTATCATGACCTTGGTCAGGATATGTCGTTCACTGGTTCTACTGCCGGTACGACCCGCTATCACCGCCAGCAGTTCATTTGGCCCAACTCGGTTTACTGGGATGGTTCCAAATACGTTCCCAATTCCAATATCGCCGTTCGTAACGACATCGCTATCTACCTGGGCTGGGGAGACTACTCCTTTAGCCGCAGTATTCTGGGTGTAGCCGACTGGTTCACTACTTCCGGCGCTTTCTGGAAAATAAGGGACATTTCGCTGGATTTTGCTTTCCCGCAAAAATGGTATCGTGGTTTCAAAGCGCTTAAACAAGTTGACTTGTCTTTCTTCGGGCGTAACCTGTTCATGTTCCTGCCTGACGAGAACATCTATACAGACCCTGAGTTCTCCAATACAAACGGTAACGGCGTTGGTATCAATACTACCGGTAACACGCCTCCTGTCCGCCAGTACGGAGCTACTTTAAAAGTTACGTTCTAAAACCACGACATTGTTAAAAGATAAAATCTAGAAAATGAAAAAAATACTTTTATATGTTTTGGTGGTGTCAACGGCAGCAATGACCAGCTGTAAGAAATACATCAACGTTAATACCAACCCGAACACAGCAACCGTGACAAAGGCGAACTACATCTTCGCCAATGCACTCAACTCCTCGGCCCGTGTGATGGTCGGCGGTATGCATATTACTGCAGGTACCTGGACTGGTTATTATGGTCACAGTACCAGCTTTACCGGCGGTGGTGAAGAAAAGACCTACGTATTCACCAACAACAGTTTCAACTTCTTCGATGGTGTGATGGATAACCTGAACGACTACCAGTACGTGATCGATCACGCGGCGGCCGATGGTTTCCCCCACCTGGTAGGACCCAGCATGATCATGCAGGCCATGATGTGGCAGAAACTGGTTGATTTCTACGGCAATGTTCCTTACAGCGAAGCGTTGCAAGGCACAAAATTCGTAACGCCGAAATATGATGACGCCGCTACCATTTACCAGAGCCTGGTAGCCAAACTGACCGCAGCCGTTGCCAATATCAATGCAACGACTTTCCCGGCCAATGAACCCAGCGATATCATTTTCAACGCTAACAAAACCCGCTGGAAACAATTTGCCAATACCCTGAAACTGCGCCTGATCATTCGCCGCAGTAATGTGGCCGGTTATAATGCCGCTAACGATATTGCAACGATCTCCGGCGACGGGTTTATCGATGCAGTAGTGCTGAGCAATCCCGGTTATACCAAAACAGTTGGTAAACTCAACCAGTATTACAATAACTATGGTTTCAACGAGAACGACGCTCCTACCGGCGATTTCCGGAAAATGGGTTTTGCAATCGTTGAGTGGTTGAAGGCCAGCAGCGACATTTTCCGCCTTCAGCGCATTTGTTCCGCCAAGGCTGACCCTGCCAATGACCAGCTCAGTAACAACCCGGCTGACTATGCAGGCGTTCCCCTGGGTGGTGCAGGCAACCCTTATTTAAGTTCTAACGTTTCTGCTATGGGTCGCATGCAAATCAAAAAAGGCGACGCTTCCCGCGGAATGATCATTATGTCAGATGCAGAATCATGGCTTTTACAGGCTGAAGCAAGGCAAAGAGGCTGGCTGGCCGGAAGTGCACAAGCCGCTTACGAAGAGGGTGTACGCCGTTCTTTCAATATCGCCGCTAATACTTATGCTTCATTTGCCTCGGCCACAACAACCGCTGCCAATAATGCCGCTAATGCTTATCTCACAAACGGGCTGAGCCAGTGCGACTGGAGCGCTTCTGCCGATAAACTGAAAGCGATTTGGGTGCAAAAATGGATCGCGCTTTGCAATATTGACGGATCCGAAGCTTTTGCAGAATACCGCAGAACAACATCGCCTGCAAATCCGAATGGAATCCTGCCGCTGCCTGCTGCCAGTTATACTGCGCACTCTGTGGCGGTTACAGGACCCGAGCCGGTGCGTTTGTTTTACCCCCTGCGTGAAGAGAACGTAAATGGCGCCAATGTACCCCAGGGGATCAGTATCTTCACCAGCCGTATTTTCTGGGACATTAATTAATGATAACCATAAAAACTACACAATATGAAACTGAGATCATTATTAACTATAGCCCTGGTACCGGCGTTACTGACCTCTTGCCTCAAGAGTAAAGACAGCCTGGGTGTGATTGCCGATGACGGCAGCATCACCACAGGTATCTTTGACGCCTTTTACTACGGCGCAGCCAAGTCTTTTGCCCTCACCGGCAGCCCGGCCATCGAAACGCTGGACTTCCTGGATATCCGCTATTCCGCTGCAAGGAAGAAAGCAGGAACGATCCATGTAAAACTGGCTGTAGATAATTCGCTGGTAACAGCATATAATACCGCCAACGGTACGAATTTCCTGGCCCTGCCTACCAATTCTTATAGCCTGCCTAATGGGCTGGAATTTGATCTGCCTGCCGGGAATTCGGGTCAGTATACATTACCCCTGACGCTGAACAAGAATAACCTGAACCTGCAGAACGCTTATGCCATTGGTATTAAGATTGAATCTGTGAGCGAAGGCGTTATCGACCAGCTTCAGAAAAACATCGTTGTAACGGTGCTGGTGAAGAATAAATTCGACGGTACTTACGAGATCGACGGTACTTTTGTTGATTATTCCAATGCCGCATTCGTTGGCGCCTATCCGCTGGAATGGCAGCTGGTGACCACCGGCCCCACCCAGTGTAAAGTGCAGGATGCCGTTGACTTCGGTACGCCTACTCCGGCCTTTATCTTCTGGACCGGCAGCGCCTATTCCTATTATGGTAGCTTTGGCCTGATCGTTAACTTTGATGCTGCCGATAACGTAGCCAGCGTAACCAATTTCTACGGTCAGCCTTCGTCAAACGGACGTAGCGCCAACCTGGATCCTTCAGGTGTCAACAAATATATCCCCGGTTCTCCTGCAGTGATAAAGATCAAATACTGGCTGGATCAGCCTTCTGTGATCACGCCGCACCGTAGTTCCTTTAACGAGACCTGGACTTATATTGGCCCCAGATAATGATCAATTTCGAATAGCGATAAACGGAGCCGTTCTGTACAGGAACGGCTCCGTTGTTTTATTTCCGGTCGTTCCCGCCTTCTGCCTATTTTTGCCCTAAATATTCAACATGGACGCCCCCAATAACCTGCCCAAACAGCTCAATATTGAAATATCCGAAGATGTGGCCGAAGGCACTTATGCCAACCTCGCCATCATTACCCATTCCCATGCCGAATTCGTGATCGATTTTGTGAACGTGATGCCCGGCACCCCCAAGAGCAAAGTGAAATCCCGCATCATCTTTACTCCCCAGCATGCCAAGCGGTTCATGAAAATCATTACGGAAAATATCCAGTCATACGAATCCATCAACGGCAGCATCAAGGATCTGGAAGAAATACAGTTGCCGATGAATTTCGGGGGACCGACGGCGCAAGCATAG
>CAYNSL010000119.1:0-9442 GCA_964399755.1 uncultured Chitinophaga sp.
CCTTCCTGCAACATATCCTCGGCATCTTCCCGGTTGTGCGCAAAACGATAACAGACTGCCAGCATCTTTGGGCTGTACCGGTTGTACAGTTCCCTTTGGGCAGCCGCTTCGTTGTTCAAACAGCCTCTTAATATGGCTTCCTCGGTCATATATCCTTTGGTTGCCTGTAAATTAGACAATTTTCCCTTTTGATAGCTGCATGAAATTGTAAATTTTCATTCCCCATCCCGCAGGGCACCCCCGCAAAAATACACTGGCTACCACCTGTTTAGCTCCGTGTTATCCTTGCATGAATGAAAATTATGGAGGGTAAAAAGACAGGATAAGACAAGGATTTGCTCCCGGCTATCCTTTATGGGCAGTCGGGGTATTGCTGCTGTAAATAACAAGGGGGGAACCGGTTACGGGGTTTTTGGCGATGGTGGTCCTGACCCCGAACACTTTTTCGACGAGGCTTTCCGACAACACCGAAGCCGGCGGACCCTGCGCCGCCAGTTCGCCTTCTTTCAGGAAAAACAAGCGGTCGGCATACTGGATCGCCAGGTTGATATCATGCATGATCGCGATCAACACCGTATCGGGTGAAAGGAATTCGCGGGCCACCTGCAGGAACTCGTGCTGGTAGCTGATGTCGAGACTGGTCAGGGGTTCATCCAGGATCAGGTAACGATGACCCTCTTCCGGTTTTTCCCATACCTGCGCCAGCACGCGCGCATATTGCACCCTTTGTTTTTCACCGCCGCTGAGGGTCAGGTAATTTCTTTCCGCAAAAGCGTGCAGGTTCAGCCGGTCCATTACCTCCTGGCAGATGGTTTCGTCTTTTTTGCGCGGGTTGAGTGAAAAATGCGGGTAACGGCCCATCATCACCACTTCTTCTACGGTGAGGGGGAAGCCCAGCTCGGGCTGCTGGCTCATGACCGCCCTTTTTTTCGCCAGTTCTTTGTAAGGGAGGGAAGCGATTTTCTTTTGCCCGTACAGAACGGTTCCGTCGTACCGGTGTATCTCCCCGCTGAATATTTTCAGAAAAGTGGATTTGCCCGAACCATTCGGTCCCAGGATCATATTGAATTCCCCGGGTAAAAAATCGGCCGTGATATTTTGCAATATGGTTTTCTTACCGATCCTGTAATGTATGGAAGATGTGCTAAGCATGGTATCCTCCTTTTGTATCCAGGATATTGAATTGTTTGAGCAAAATGATAAAAACAGGCGCCCCCACCAGCGAGGTAATAATACCGATCGGCATTTCGGCGGGCGCGAGTAATAAGCGCGCGCCCATATCGGCGAGGGTCAGCAGCAGGGCGCCGGCGATCATGGCGGCGGGCAGTAATCTTTTATTATCGCTGCCGATCAGCAAGCGAAGAATATGCGGCACGATCAAACCCATGAATCCGATCACGCCTACAAAGGCGGTGGCCACGGAAACCATGGCGGTGTTGAGGATCATGATCCGGCTTTTCAGGCGTGCCGTATCTACGCCGAGGTAAGTCGCTTCTTCCTCGCCCAGTAATAATGCATTCAGTTGTTTGGAATACCGCAGCGATAAAATGAAAATAAAGGCGGCCACTCCGCCCACAAGAAAGACCTGCAGCCAGGATGCCCCTGCGAATGTGCCCAGGTTCCAGAATGTAATGCTCCGGGCCTGCGGGTCACGCGCGATATAGGTCATAAAGCCGGTTCCGCTTAGCCCGATGGCATTTACCGCGATCCCGACGAGCAACAGTGACATGATCGATACCCGGCTGGCATTCCGGGCAAGCGAATACACGAGATAGGTGGCGAGCAGGCCGCCCGCGAAAGCAAAGATGGGCACCAGCAACGGACCGGTTACGCTCTTGAGCGCGGGGCTCATTTTTGGCGCCATCACAAAAATAAAGGAGGCCCCGAAAGCGGCCCCGGCGCTGGTGCCGGCCAGCCCGGGTTCCACGATCGGATTTCTGAAGAGACCTTGCATTAAAACGCCGGAAACGGCGAGTATGGCGCCCGTGATGGCACAGAGCAATACGCGCGGCAGCCGGAGCTGTAAAAAGACGCCTTCATATATATTGGCGGAGGGTTTGCCCTGCAAAAAATGTTTCAGCGATGAAAACATTTCCGCAGGCCGGATGGATACGGCGCCGAACGCGATGGCGCATAACAGCACCAGCGCCAGCCCGGCTATCAATGCGGGAAAGAAAAATTTATTTTTCCTGAGCATGGGAGGCAGGATGAATCAGGTTCAGCATTTTGATGATGTTTTCTCCTGTCCGGGGTCCGAAATAAATCAGGTCGTGTTCTTCAAAACGGTAGATCCGCCTGTTTTTCGCCGCATTGGTCAGCGAAACGCCGGGTACACCTGTTATAAACTTGTCCATGCTCCCCATCTGGTCAAACCCGTAATCCGTGGCAATGATGATATCGGGGTTGGCCGCGGCCACCGCTTCGGCGCTGATCTGTCTGGCCCCTTTGGCATCATATCTTGCCGTGGTGCCGCCCGCGAGCCGGATCATTTTATCGCCAACGCCGTTGCGGCCGCTCATGACAAAATAAATATTGCTGGCGCGGCCAAAATGAATGATCATGACGGAAGGCGAATCGGTAATGTTCATTTGTTTAACGGTTTCAACCGCTTTCGCGATATCCGCATCCATTTTCCTGATGACCGAATCAGCTTGCTGTTCTGCCCCGAAATATTTACCCAGTTCGGTCAGCAGCAGTTTTGCGCTGTCGATCGTGTTGGCGCCGCCGAATGTTTTCACCTTCAGTCCTGCTTTGATCAGCTGGGGTTGTACATTTTCAGGCCCGATATCATTGCTGTGGATCACGAGATCCGGATTCATCGAAATAATGCCTTCCGCGCTGAGGGCCCGGTGATAGCCGACGGTCTTCAGCAATTTGGCGCTGTCGGGATAGGTGCTGCTGAGGTCTACCGCCACCAGGTCGTGGCCCCTGCCGATGGCATACATCATTTCCGTGAGGTGCTTGGACAGGCAAACGATCCGCATTTGTTTTTTGCCTTCATTTTCCCTGTTGCCGAAGCGTCCGCAGGCGGACAGCAGCAGGACCACAATTACCCACCATACATTTTTTTTCATGAACACTTTTTTAAAAGTGAAAGCGGCCGTTATCAGGTAACGGCCGCTTTGAATTTTATTTACCGAAGTTATATTTCAGGTTGATCCCGCCGAATACCACCGCGTTGGGCGGCGCCGGGATATAGGCATCGGGCAACTGGTTCACAAAAACCATGATCGGGTACTGCGTACCGGCGATATTGTTCACGCCGAAAAACGCGTCGAGATCAACATGTTTCGACAGCGAACGCTGCAACCCGATTTTCATATTCAGCAGGCTGTAATTTTTGGTCCTGTACAGCCCGTCAGAAGTGATCGGCATATCATCCCTGATATTGTGGATGAAATTCAGGTACACCCCGGGTTTGGTCATGATATCGAATCCCCAGTTGAAAACGACCCGGGCCACGCCTGCAACGGCTTTGCCACTGTAATTGACGGTGATGATCGAATCCTTAACCGGGGTTACCGTGGTTTTCCCGATCGACTGGTACTTGTAATTATCACCGTACTTGAAATCGGAATAAGCCAGGTTGGCGAAAGGCGTAATATGGGTAAAGAACCCGTTGTCTGATTTGTAAACGATATACTTCACCAGGGCTTCGATACCCTTGTGCTGCTGGTCGCCCGCATTCACCATATACGAATAGGCCGTGGTGGTATTATTATACAGTACCGCCACCGTGGTCATCTTATCATCGAATTTGGTGCTGAATAAGGCCAGCTGGTAATTCAGGCGGTTGCGCAGCAGGCTGCCTTTTGAACCGATCTCGAATTGTTTGCCTTTTTCCGCTTTCAGCACACCGTTGATCCGGCTGGTAACGGGAGGCGTGCCCGTGGGCGTGGTGATAAAGAAATAGGAACTCACCGGTGCTTTATAGCCCACGCTGTACGACGCGTAAGCCGAAATGTTCTTATTAAACACTTTGTTGATCGCGAAATGGGGCGATGCCATGTTCTTATACGTGGTATCATAGTGTGATTTCCGCGTTGTCGTGGCCGGGTTCAGCCGGTCATCGAGTATGATCTTCTGGTTTGAAAGCCCGATCCCGGCGGTAAATGAAAGGTCATGCTTCAGGGCGAGGGTCCATTCCGTGAACAGGGATGTTGTTCCTGTTACCGTGGCATTGTTGGAGGTAGTGGCGTCCACGATATAATAGGGACGTCCCCATACCCAGGGATTGGAAGTCGTGGTCTGGTTATCGAAAGGATTCACCTTCATGCTGTACCCGATCGTATGCGCGATCTGGCGTTGCGTTTCGATACCGGTGATGCCGCTCAGGGTGATATCCTGCTGCAGGGAAAACCGGGTATCGAATGAAGACCGGAGCCCGTAGTTGACGGCCGTCTTATCGGTCCACCCGCCGGCCGAACTGGCATCACTCCTGAAACCGGTGCCGAAAACAAAGGTGGAATTGGAGATGTTCCTGCTGAAAGCATAGGTATGTCCCACCCCGCCGCGGAATGTAACGACATGGCTATGCGCATTTCTCTTGATATACTCGGGGTTGCCCGAATAATCTTTATTGGCCCACTGGGTCAGGGTCAACTCACCCAGGCGTTCATCATAACTGTCGGTAAAACCCGCATAGGTCGTGATGGTCTGTTTCTCATTCGGTGTGAAATCACCGGCGAAATTGACAAAATCCTTATGGGATTTATTGTGGATGGAAAACCCGTCTGATTGCTGGTGACCGTAGTTCAGCAATACCGAAGAGCGTTCTGCTCCCATTTGCAGGTGGGTGGTGTAGCGTTGTAAACCATAATTGCCAAAAAGGACATCCTGCCCGATACTGGTTTTCCCTTTTTCCGGTTTGACGGTCTTGAGATTCACCGCGCCTGCGATGGCCAGTCCGTAGAGTGTGCCGGCGGGGCCCTTCACCACTTCCACGTTCCCGATGGATCCGTAATCAATATCATCGAGTGTGGTGATGCCTTCCGCATCGGTGACGGGTATGCCATTAAGGTAAACTTTATAACCCTGGCCGTCGAAATTGCTGCTGATACCGCGGGTGCCGCGGGAGCCGTTGCCATAGCCGCGGATATTGAACTGCTGACCGCCGGAAACACTCCTGCGGTTCATCGTTACGCCCGGCACATTTCCGTTGATGGCGTCATCAAGAAAGAGACCGGTGCCTCTTTTCAACTCGGTTTTAGAAAGCTTGGAGATCGAAACGGGCTGGTAGAGCAGGTTTTTGTTATCTGATGAAGTAACGGATATTTCCACATCGTCCAGGTATTGACCCACGGCCGTAAGCCCGATATCGAGCCTGTCATCGCAGTTTTTGATATCGATATGCATGGGTTCATATCCCACGAATGTGACGGTGATCTTATTGGTCTTTCCGCATTCGATGCTGAAGTTTCCGTCCTTATCCGTATTGGTACCGCCTTTCCCGGCAAAACTGATGGTGGCGCCGGAAAGCGGGTTATTGGTCGATTTGTCGAAAATTTTTCCTTTGATCGTTTTTTGTGTAAATGCTGTGCAGGCCATGAACAGCATTGCACAGGCGAGTGCAATTCTTTTCATAAAAGATGTTTTGTGAAATAATAAATTGATTGACGGCAGTAAGGCGCAATCAGGCCTGCGGGGGAGGAGTGAGAATGTCTTTAAACGTGCTGGCGAGGGCGGCATGGGGATCCGGGAACAGGGGCTTGCCGGCACGTACGACGATGCCGGTACCCTCCCTTGCTTCTTCCGGTAAGGTGAGGAATTGCTGGAATAATTTTACCAGTTGTTGATTGCCCTGCGTATTATTATCCTCCTGTTGTTTTTGGAGTTGCTGTACCAACACGGTCTCTTCTTCATCGAACAGGCCGGTAACCGTTACTGAACCATCCGGGTTATACGCGATGCTCTTCACGTCGAACATGCGGTCGTTCATCATGATCTCTTTTCCCGGTCGGACCCATTTTATGTCACGGGTGTTCAGCAAAACGGTATGCAGCATTTTTTCCTCGAGCTGCTCTTTCATTCTCCTGCGGATATTTTGCTGCCGGATATTGAACTGGAGAGAATAGAATACAGGGGCCAGTGCCAGCACAAGCAGGAAGAGGGTTGCTATGGTAAACTTCCGGGTTCTCACGTTCAAAATCAATGGGCAAATATAATGTTATTTTCCCCGGATATATAACCCTGCCGGCTATTTTAAAATGAAGTGATCCTTGCACAGATCGCTGGATCGCAGCAGCTTACATTACCAGGCATGAAAAAGGGATAAGCGCCCTTATCCCTTTCCCGGCCCCATGAATTTCACCAGCTGCTCCTGATGGCAATGATAAAATTTCTGCCCGGCGCCGAAAACCCGGAGGCGAAATACCGGTAATTGCGGTCCAGCAAATTTTCGATGCCAGCCTGCACCTGTACATATTTATTCAGGTTTAACTGTCCCCGCCAGTTCAGCGTGAACCAGGAAGGCATACCATCGGGAGTGGCATACTGCTGGTTGTCTTCCCCGTCGGGATTATAATCCCTGATCCTTTTCCATCCGTTATACATCCCGTACAATTCCAGCCCGAACCGCGGATGCTGGTAGGCAAGACTGGTTTTTCCGAAGAACGGTGGAATATGATCCTGCGGGATTTCCGTACCATCAAATTTTTTCAGCCGGCCATGGGTATAGGTGCCCGTACTCGTCAGGGCCAGCCTTTTGGTAAATTCAATATTAATATTGGCGTTGAAGCCGGTGGTCAGCGCTTTATTGAGATTCTGGTTGGCATACACGGCGCTCATCACATTATTATACAGGATGGAATCGCTGCCGTTCAGCCGGAAGGGCGCAGAAACGATCGCGTTCCGGAAAAAAGTGCAGAAACCCGTCAGTTCCACCCTGATCTTACCGGCGATTTGCCGGCGCAAGCCCAGGTCGATATTATAAGTGTATTCGGGATCGATCTCCGCGTTCGGAACATAAACTCTTTTAGCCACCGAGAAATCAAACACCTTGACCAGGTCATCGATGTTCGGGCTCCGGAAGCCGGAAGAAAATCCGAGGGTGAGGCGGGTTGATGGCCCGGGCATGTACACCAGGCCCAGGTTACCGGTTACCGAGAAATTAGTTTGTTCAAACCGCGTTACCGGCAGGCTGAAGAATGAATTATCGTCTACCCGTGACCGTAAGGATACCGTTTGCAGGCGAAGGCCGTCATTCAGCACCCATTTCCCGTTACCGAATTTCAGCAGGTGTTGCGCGTAAATCCCGAAGTAGTTCATGTTGTTTTCCCCGTCGGGGTAGCGGGTATCGAGTTTGGTTACGGCACCGGTATTGAGGTTGGTGCGGGAAGCCCGGGAGATGACGTCATTCAATTGTCCGTCCGTGCCGATCGTGAGTTCGTGGTTACCGAGCATTTTCTTCCCGTCGATTACCCAGCCCCATACTTTTACTTTCTCCCGCCGGCTGTCAAACCGGTCGTACCGGCGGTATTCGCGCTGCTGCCGGCTTTCTTCCACTTCCTGGAAATTCAGATTAACCCTGAACTCATCCATGAATCCCGCGCGGTTCACCGTCATTTCATAGGCCCCCAGCCATCTTTTCTGCGGACCATAAAACCAGTTTGCAAAACGCAAGGTATTCCCGATAGCGCCGCCGAAATTCCTTTTGTCCTGCAGGCGGTCGTACCGGGGCACATCGGTGGTATTGGAAAACTGGATGTTCAGCAAGTGACTGATCCTGTCATTTTGCCTGAACAGCAGTTTCTGGGTCATATCCCATTGTTTGTATCCCGAATATTTTTGTATGCGCGAATCCGTATTGGCGATCACCGAATCCCTGAACCCGAAAAAGGCGATCAGGGAATCACGACGCCCGAAAGCCGGATACCGGTCAGGGTAACGGCCGCCCATTTTCATGTCGCCGAAATCACTGAACGTAAAAGCGGGGAGCCAGGCCAGCTTCCGGCCGCCGAGACTGATGTCGGCATGCAGGGTTTTTTCATCATTTACCGTACTGTACCTGGTAAAGGCCGAACCCGCGACAAGGATCTTTTTTCCCGGTGACAGCCGCGGTGATTTGGAGCGCAGCAGCACGACACCGCCCAGGGCATCGCTGCCGTACAGGGTAGAAGCGGGACCGTAGAGTACTTCAACCCTTTCCAGCATGTTTTGATCGATGGTGATCACGTTTTGCAAATGACCGGCGCGGTAAATGGCGTTGTTCAGCCGAACGCCGTCCACCACGATCAGCACCCTGCTGGCTTCAAAGCCGCGGATGACGGGACTGCTTCCGCCCTGCTGGCTTTTCTGTACAAATACATTCCCGCTGTTGATCAGCAGGTCGCCGGTGTTCTGCCCGTTAAATCTCGCGATGGCGCGCGCGGAAATGACATCGATCTTCTGCACCAGGTTTTTTTTCTTTTCAGCAAATTTTCCCGTGTATACAACCGCTTCATCCAGGTTTTTTTCAACGGTACTGTCCTCCTGCGCCTGTACAACGAAGCTGGCGCAGCAGCATGCCGCCAGCAATATGATTTTTCTCATGATGATCTTTTTTGATTACAGAATGAAATTGGAAAAACGGAACCTGCCTGTAATCAAGCCTGCGGGGGTGGCGTCAGGATGTCTTTGATGCAAGTGGAAAGTGCGGGGGTATTACGGTAGGTCCGTTTCATGCCGCTGACCCGGACCCTTGATTGATCCGTGGCATGAGCCATCCAGTACAACTGGAAAACAGGGGAAGGCTGATCATTGTATTCCGAATCGCCCTCCGCATCCATGTCTTTTTGCAGTTCCGAGATCAGTTCCGATTCGTCAACGTCAAACAACCCGGTCAAACTGATGCGGCCGTCGGGATGGTAAACAATCTGTTTGATATCAAATAAACGCCCTTCAATGGAAATTTCGGTCCCGGGTCTTACCCAGCTTATATTGTCAGCGGAAACCGTTATGGTTTTCAGCGGACGCTGGTCCAGTTCGGAGGATATATGCTGCCGGATCTCCCGCTGGTTGACATGAAATGCCAGTACATAGAAGATGGGTGCCAGTGCAGGTACGAGCAGGAAGACGGCGGATATTTTTCGGAACCCGTTTTTCATGATAAACGGGCAAATATAGATTTATTTTTTCCGTTTCAGGCTGTCGGCCGGGTATTTGGCCTTCATGGTGTCCATCACCGATTGCGCCCATCCCGTGATCGCGGCTCTTTCTTCTTTGGTAAGTCTCGCATCTTTATGCGTCCAGGTATAGGAATTGAGCGGCATGTCGCCTTCTTTTACCTGTTCCGTCACTTCTTCCATTTTATGATACTGGTAACGGAGGCTGCGGTTGGTGTACTCATCAAAGTTGAGCCCTTTTTTTCCTTCGCGGATATGTTTATCCAGCCACCAGTGTACGGGCTGGATCTTTGCATACCAGGGATAACGGGTATTGTTGCTGTGGCAGTCGTAACAGGCTT
>CAYNSL010000120.1:0-3711 GCA_964399755.1 uncultured Chitinophaga sp.
ATGCAGAGGATATTAGAGGATGGTGATCGAAGACTTTTTGAAGGCTTAAATCAAAAAGCAAGTAAATCTACTTAATCAAACAACATAACCAAGTGATTTTCAAAAATATTTTTCAGGGCCCGGGAATCGTAAATCTACGATTCCGGCAGTCATTCCTTGACATACCGGCAATTTTCCGGTCATCCATCTCAACTGAAAAAAGGCAATCTGCGGATCACCTCTGTCCTCTTAAACCCGTTTGACTGGAAACTCCAACCAATTACGGTTCCTGCTGATTTGAACTGACCTGCTTGTCTTTTTTACCGCGCTTCCTCCGGGTCCTTAAGTTGATTTCCCGGAACAGGGATCCCTTGCCCGTTAAAATCCGTACCAGCACGGGTTACATCAGCATTCATTAATAATTACATTTGCTTAATTTCCAAAACCTATCTATCGTTCTGCGAAATCATATAAAAGTTTTCCATCATGAAACTGGCCTTAATCGGTTATGGCAAAATGGGCCGGGCCATCGAAGAACTGGCCATCCACCGGGGACACGAAATCATACTGACTATCGATCAGCCCAACCTTCATGAGTTTACCCGGGACAACCTCTTCCGCGCCGACGCGGCGATCGAATTTACCGGCCCCGAAAGCGCCTTTGCCAATATTTCATCTTGTCTCGACTGGGGCATCCCCGTAGTATCGGGTTCTACCGGCTGGACCGAAAAACTGGGTGAACTGGTCAGGAAATGCGCCGACCGGAACGGCGCTTTTGTCTACTCCAGCAATTTCAGCATCGGGGTCAATATCTTTTTTGAACTAAATAAAAAACTGGCCGCCCTGATGGCCGCGCATCCCGACTACGAAGTGATACTCGAAGAGATCCATCATACGCAGAAAAAAGACGCCCCCAGCGGCACCGCGATCACGCTGGCGGAACAGATCCTGGACCAGATCAAAAGAAAAAAACAATGGGTGAACGAACTCAGCGATAACCCCGAAGACCTGGAGATCATCAGCCAGCGGATCGATCCCGCACCGGGCACCCATCATGTGAAATATTCCTCTGCGATCGATACCATCGAGATCATCCATACGGCCCATAGCCGCAAAGGATTTGCGGGAGGGGCCGTACTGGCCGCCGAATTTATCAAAGACCGGAAAGGATTCTTCACGATGAAAGACGTACTGCACCTTTGAAAACCCGACTCATGAAATGGATTGGCCACCTGCTCACCGCCCTCTTGCTGCTCTCGCCGGTATGTCTTTCGGCGCAGGATACGCCCAATGCCGAAAAACGTCATCTCAAAAATTTCAACGGTTCAAAAAGCGATTCCGCCGGTTACCTGGAAGCCATCCGGCGCTATACCGCTTCCCTGAAACTCGCGGAAAAAGCCGGGGACTCGCTCAGCGTTTCCTACTCCCTCAGCAATATTGCGGGCGTGTATGCCAGCCAGCGGGAATATGATTCTGCGGAACATACCTACCTGCGCTGCCTCAATATCTGGAATGAACTGAAAGATACCGTTTCGATCGCGACCACCTACTCCGACCTTGGCGGCGTGATGAGCGCCAAAGGTGATTTTAAAAAGGCCATCGAATATTTCCTGCTCAGCAATAATATGGCGGAGAAAATCGGCTATACCGATCTCCAGTCGAGCAATTATAATGAACTGTCAAAAGCGGCACGCCAGGACCACGACTACCAGAAGGCTTTTGAATATTATACCAAAAGGGCCGCGCTGCGCGACAGCCTCTCGAACCTGGAAAAGAACAAGGCCTTCCAGGAACTGAACTCGCAGTACGAATCGGCGCGCAAGGAACAGCAGATCCTGAACCAGCAGAACCGGCTGCGGCTGCAGAGTTTTTTGTTTATCGGTATCGGCGGACTGATCCTCCTCGCCGCCCTGCTGGTATACTCGCAATACAAACGCTACCGGATGCGGAAAGAAGGTCAACTGCAGGCCGAAATCATGAAGCAGCAGGAACTCAAAGCGAAAGCCGTGCTCGAGGCCGAGGAAAACGAAAGACAGCGCATCGCACAGGACCTGCACGACGGCATCGGGCAGATGATGAGCGCCGCCAAAATGAGCTTATCAGCATTTGAATCGGAATTCCATTTTAACAGCGGGGAACAAAAAAAGGATTTTGAAAAGATCATCAACCTCGTGGATGAGAGCTGCCGGGAGATCAGGACCGTTTCGCATATCATGATGCCCAGCGCCCTCCTCAAGACCAACCTCGCCACGGCGATCCGCGATTTCGTGAACAAGCTCAGCCAGAAATCACTGCAGGTGCATGTTTATACCGAAGGTCTCGATGAAAAAATTGATTCCAATGTCGAAACCGTTCTCTACCGCGTGGTGCAGGAATGCGTACACAATGCCATCAAACACGCCGGGGCCAGCACGCTTGACATATCACTGATCCGCGACCGGGAGGGCATCAGCGGAACGATCGAAGACAACGGAAAAGGATTTGATACGTCCGTGAAAGATACCAGCGACGGCATCGGCCTGAAAAATATTACGACACGTATCGAATACCTGAAGGGAACCGTAGACTTCGACAGCGCTCCCGGCCGGGGCACGCTGGTGGCTTTTCATGTGCCGCTGAAGTGAAAGATGTTGGGTTAACTATGGATACGGAAGACAGAAGAAAGAGAGATTTACACAGTGATATATACAAGCAGAATGCCCGGCGCCATATCCTGACCGGCTTTCCAGATTTTTCAGGTTTCTTAAATTGTTTTGGAGTAGAGAGAAAATAGAGGATCCGGAATTCCGCATCAAAAAAAAATCAGTTATCCAAAATATTAAACGACCTTTAAAAAGCACGTAACCCCGTAACCCGTAACCCATAACCCCTAACATCATAAACGACTGTAAGCAAACACGCAGCTCCCCTCAATACCAACAACTTACACCCTATTTTCCTCTTTAACAATTCCCAAACAATAATTCCTTCAACCCCCGCATCCTTATTGACGTCAGCAACATCCTGACAACAACCAAAAACCAATTTTATGTACATTACCATCACTAATGGCGCCGTGAACGGCACCAAACCGGCTACCAGGATGAAAAATAACAAAATCACGCTGGGTCTCGTGGATGACCACCAGATCGTTATCGACGGGCTCACTTCCCTGCTGAAGGGTCATGAGAAATTCAATTTCGCTTTCGCTACCACCCATTCCATGGAAGTGATAGAAAAAATGAAAGAGAAACCTATAGACATTTTACTGACCGACGTGATGATGCCCAAACTCCCCGGCAACCTGCTTGCCAAACAGGTACGGGAAAATTACCCGAAAGTGAAGATCCTGGCGCTTTCTATGAGCGGGCAGGGCGACCTGGTGAATGAAATGATCGAGGACGCCGATATTTCGGGCTATGTACTGAAGAACGTAGGCAAACAGGAACTGGTAGCGGCCCTGGAAAAGATCGCCGGCGGCGGGATCTATTTCAGCGAGGAAGTGCTGGGTGAACTGGAACGCAGCAGCCTGCGCAAGAAACAAAAAGAAGAAGCCCACCTCACCGACCGCGAAGTGGAGATCATCCGGCTCATCGAAAAAGAATGCAATAACAAACAGATCGCGGAAACCCTGTACATCTCCGAAAGAACGGTGGAAACCCACCGCAAGAACATCTTCCGGAAGACCAATACGAATTCGGTGATCGGGCTGGTGAAGTACGCGTATGAACATAAACTGATCTGAACCGGCAA
>CAYNSL010000120.1:3811-9355 GCA_964399755.1 uncultured Chitinophaga sp.
CCCGCGCTTGTATCTGCACCGCCTGATTTATCCCATTCCTGATCGTATTGACCTAAGTTTCTCAGGCCAATAATTTCACAAATAAGAATTATTGATTATTTGTTTGCCATAGATGAACACAGATTAACGCAGGTATTTATTCATTATCCGGGACAGTAGTGTAACGCTTTACCCCTTCCCGGCTCCTTCTCTCAACCACTCTTACTCTATATACTTATCTACATATTTACATATAAACATTTTCCCGTAAATACTCTACCTTGGCACCAACCTTCTGCTATGAGAAAATATTTTCTTGTGATCCCCTGTTTATTGGGATTTGGCATCATGCTCGATGCGCAACCGGTTGACCCTTCCTACTTCAATGACCTTCGCTGGCGCTGTATTGGTCCGCACCGTGGCGGCCGCACCGTTGGCGCCGTGGGCGTTCCGCAACAACCGAATGTATTTTATATCGGCGTCAACAACGGCGGTGTCTGGAAGACCACCGACTATGGCCGCACCTGGTTTCCCATCTTCGACGACCAGCCCACCGGGTCTATCGGCGATATCGCCGTAGCGCCTTCCAATCCTTTTACCATTTACGTGGGCAGCGGCGAGGGATTGCAAAGACCCGATCTCTCTACCGGCGACGGTATCTACAAATCGTATGACGCCGGTAAAACCTGGACGCATCTCGGGCTTTCCGATGCGCAGCAGATCGGCGGACTGGCCATAGACCCCACGGATGAAAATATTGTTTTCGCGGCGGCGCTGGGGCATCCCTATGGCCCCAATCCGGAAAGAGGTGTATTCCGTTCTACCGACGGAGGAAAAACCTGGAAAAACGTTTTATACAAGGATGAGAACACTGGCGCTATACAGGTAACGATCGACCCCAATAATCCGAAAGTAGTCTTTGCCTCGCTCTGGGCTGGTCGCCAGGGCCCCTGGGAAAACGGGGCCTGGAACGGGACCGAAAGCGGATTGTTTAAATCGACAGACGGTGGAGATACCTGGAGAAAAATAACGAACGGCTTACCCACGACCGAACAGGGACTGGGCCGGATCGGCTTTTGCATCGCTCCCTCCCTCTCAAAAAGAATGTATGCCACCGTGGACGCGGGACGGGAAGGCGGCATCTACCGGAGTGATGACGGAGGCGAATCATGGAAAAGAATCAATGCGGATAACCGGTTTTGGGGAAGGGGCAGCGATTTCGCCGAACTAAAAGCGGATCCTTCCGATCCCGATATCGTTTATTCCGCCAACGTGGTAACCTGGAAAAGCACGGACGGCGGTCATAACTGGAAGGCCTTCCGCGGCGCGCCGGGCGGGGATGATTATCACCGCATCTGGATCAATCCCGCCAACCCGAAAATCATTCTGATCGCAAGCGACCAGGGCGCGATCATCACCGTAAACGGCGGTGAAACATTTTCCAGCTGGTACAACCAACCCACGGCCCAGTTCTATCATGTGAGCACCGACAACGCGTTTCCCTATAATGTATACGGCGGTCAGCAGGAAAGCGGCAGCGTGGGGATCGCGTCGCGGGGCAATGACGGCGCCATCACTTTCCGCGAATGGCACCCGGTGGGGGCCGAGGAATATGCGTATGTGGCGGCAGACCCGCTTGACAATAATATTATCTACGGAGGAAAGATCTCACGTTATGATAAAAGGACGGGGCAAACGCAGAATATATCCCCCGAAGCGGTGCGCAGCGGGAAATACAGGTTTCTCCGTACGGCGCCGGTGCTGTTCAGCCCGGTTGATAAAAAAACATTGTACTATGCCGGTAATGTCCTGTTCAAAACAACGAATGGCGGCAGCCGCTGGCAGGTCATCAGCCCCGATCTTTCAAGGGATCACTGGGAGATACCCGCCAGTGTGGGCATATACACCAAAGAAGATATGAAGACCATGCCGCGGCGCGGGGTTATTTACACCGTGGCGCCTTCTAATAAAGATATCAATACCATCTGGTGCGGTACCGATGACGGTCTGATCCATATTACGAAAGATGGGGGAAAAAACTGGACAAACGTCACGCCCCCGGGGATTACAAGCTGGAGCAAGATATCGCTGATGGAAGCGGGTCATTTTGATAACAACACAGCCTATGCGGCCGTGAACCGGATTCGCTGCGATGACCTGCATCCGCATATATACAGGACGCATGACGGCGGCAAAACATGGCAGGAAATCGTAAAGGGATTACCCAAGGACCCGATCAATGTGGTGCGGGAAGATCCAAACGTGAAAGGATTACTTTATGCCGGCAGCGAAAGGGCCGTCTATATTTCTTTTGATGATGGGGGGAACTGGCAGTCCCTGCGCCTGAACATGCCCGCCACATCGATCAGGGACCTCGTGATCAAGGATGATGATATTGTTGTGGGCACGCATGGCAGAAGTTTCTGGATACTCGATAATATCACGCCGTTACGCCAACGCGCTGCGCAAATGACGAACCCGGCCGTCATTCTTTACAAACCGCAAACCGCATTCCGCGTCAGGTGGAACATGTATCCCGATACGCCTTTGCCGCAGGAAGAACCCGCGGGCGAGAATCCGCCCGACGGCGCCATGATCGATTATTTTTTAAAAGAAAAAGCGCAGGATATCACGCTTGAAATCCTGCAGGACGCTGCCGGTCCTGATGGAGCAGGATCGAATGGCAGAATTTGCCGCACCTATTCGAACCGGGATACTTTGTATACTATCGGCAATGTAAATATCCCCCTGTACTGGATACGTCCGCAACAAATTTTATCCGCGGAAGCCGGTCACCACCGCTTCTGCTGGGATATGAAATATGATCCGCTCAACCTGCCGCCCTCCTATCCTATTTCGGCCACCTATATGAATACGGCGCCCGATGCCACGGCGCCCTGGGTGATGCCGGGAAATTATATGGCCCGGCTGACGGTTGACGGAAAAATTTTTACGCAACGTTTTACGGTAAAAATGGATCCGCGTGTGAAAACGGGACAAAAAGACCTGCAAACGCAGCATGATATAGCCCTTCAATGTTATAAGGGCCGGAAGGATTGCATGAAAATACTCGATGAAATAAGAAAATACAGGCTGATGCTCCAGGGGCAAATGACCAATCCCCCGGTTACGGTAGCAAATGAGCTGGATAAAAAAGATAAAGCGGCAAAAAATCTGGAAACAACGCCGCCGGGGAGTAATGAACCCAGTTTCGGCCGGATCAGCAGTTCATTTGCCGGGCTGTTCAACGTGGTACAGGACAGCGACTGGCCCCCGACGCAAACCATGATCAATACGGCAAAGGATCTTGAACAACAATTCAACGCATTAAAGAAAAAATGGGAGGAACTGAAAAAACAATAAACCGGCATATCGCGCAGGTAGCCCTCGTGGTGGATGATTACGATGAAGCGATTGCCTTCTATACCCGTAAACTGGATTTCACGGTAGTGGAGGATACTATCCTTGGTCCCGAAAAAAGATGGGTACTCCTTTCACCGAAAGGAAATGGCCAATGCCAGTTATTACTGGCCAGGGCCGCAACTGAAGAACAAAGAACGCGGATCGGAAACCAGACCGGCGGCCGCGTCTTTCTATTTTTACATACCGATCATTTCGAAAGAGATTATAATAGTTACCTGGAAAATGGAATTGAATTTATAAGGCCGCCCGCAAAAGAGTCCTACGGAACCGTTGCCGTTTTCCGGGATTTATATGGAAACCTATGGGACCTTGTTGGACCCGGCAGCCCCCTGGAAACCATTTGACGACAATCCCTTATTTTTGCAGCAACTTTTCAAATCTTTTGCAGGATGATAGATTGGTTATCAACATCTTCTGAATCTGGGCCCTGCAAGCTAAAATCTACATGGGTATGGCTGACATTTTTGAAAGATTACTGAAACATTATGGCCCGATCGGGCAGCACCGCGAAAGGGCGCATGGTTATTTTGCCTTCCCCAAACTGGAAGGAGAGATCGGAAGCCGGATGAAATTCCGCGGCAAAGACATGATCGTATGGAGCCTGAACAATTACCTGGGCCTGGCGAACCACCCCGAAGTGCGGAAAGCCGACGCCGAAGGCGCCGCTGCATACGGACTGGCCCTGCCCATGGGGGCGCGGATGATGAGCGGCAACAGCGACCTGCATGAAAAACTGGAAGCCGAGCTCGCGGCCTTTGAAGGAAAAGAAGACGCAATCCTGCTTAATTATGGCTACCAGGGAATGGTGAGCCTGATCGATGTGCTCTGCGGCCGTCACGACGTGATCGTATACGACGCCGAGAGCCATGCCTGCATCATCGATGGCCTGCGGCTGCACCCCGGGCACCGTTATGTTTTCAAGCATAACGATATGGATGATTTCGAAAAACAATTACAGAGGGCTACCGCGCTCATCGAAAAACAGAAAGCCGGCGGAATCCTCGTCATCACCGAAGGCGTATTCGGTATGGCGGGAGACCAGGGCAAACTGAAAGAGATCTGCGCGCTGAAATCCAAATACGATTTTCGCTTACTGGTCGACGATGCGCACGGTTTCGGCACGCTCGGAAAAACCGGCGCGGGCGCGGGCGAAGAACAGGGATGCCAGGATAAGATCGACCTCTATTTTTCCACTTTCGCCAAATCCATGGCCTCAATCGGCGCCTTTATCGCCGGCGACAGGAAGATCATCGATTATATCCGCTACAATATCCGTTCGCAGATCTTCGCCAAGAGCCTGCCCATGCCGCTGGTGATCGGCAACCTGAAAAGACTGGAACTGCTGCGCACCCAACCGCAACTGAAGGAAAAACTCTGGGAAAACGCGCGTAAACTGCAGCAGGGACTGCGCGACCGGGGGTTCGATATCGGGAATACCGACTCCGTAGTTACTCCCGTGTACATGAAAGGCGATGTGCCCGAAGCGACCGCGATGGTAATGGACCTGCGGGAGAATTACCATATTTTCTGTTCCATCGTGGTGTACCCCGTTATTCCGAAGGGACATATCATTTACCGCCTGATCCCCACCGCCGCGCATAACGACGAGGATATCCGGCAAACGCTGGAAGCATTTTCGGCCACCAAGAAAAAACTGGATGCCGGCGCATACAAAGTGGAAGCGATCCCCGATATGGCGGACGCGCGCTGATCAAATAGAATATCCCGCAGGAGGCGGCCCGCAAAGGCCGCCTCTTTTATTTGTACGGCATGCCGTTTCAGTCCGTTTCCAGTAAATTTACCCTCCTAAATATTTACGCATATGCGCAGGCTTTTCTTGTTGCTGTTCCTGGTACCGCTGATCACCATCGCCCAGAAAAAAGAGATTACGCTGGAAGACATTTATAAAAAGGGCAGTTTCCGCGTTGAACCCGTCAGGGCCGATTTCGGGCAGACCAGCAGGGACCCCGAATTAAAGACTGATGAACTGAAGGACGAAAACGGCAAACCCTTCGGGCAGGCGGACGATATCATTTTCAGCTCCGCTTTTCCCAATACCGTGCTCCTCAAAAAAGGAACCGAGATGATCTACCGACGCTCTTCCAAAGCGTTTGTTTATATCTACGATGCCGTATCAAAAAG
>CAYNSL010000121.1:0-9309 GCA_964399755.1 uncultured Chitinophaga sp.
TATAAAACTGTTCCCGGATGCTTTTTTCCAGGATTTCAAAACTCCCCCCGGGGAGATCGGTACGGCCAACGCTCCCGTTAAACAATACATCCCCGCCAATGATAAAACCCCCGGCCTGGTGATAAAGGGATATACTCCCGGGTGAATGACCGGGTGTAAAGCGGATTTCCAGTACTTCCTCACCGATTTTGATAATTTTCCCTGGGTCCAGGTAAACCAGGGGGCCTTCGTAATTGTCAAAGGGTAGCTGCCACATTTTTCCGGCCTCGGGGGCAAAGTCAAGTACCGGTTTTTCGTTTTTATGGAGGTGCAGGGGGAGGCCCCAGGTTTCGTGTACGAACTTGTTGCCAAACACATGGTCGAGATGGCAATGCGTGTTAAGCAGCAAAACAGGCTTCAGTCCTGTCTTTTCAATGCCCGTTTTTAATTCGTCCCTTTCCCCCGGAAAATAACAACCCGGATCGATAATGCAGCACTGCCCCTCTTCGTTATAGACTACGTATGTATTCTCCTGGACGGGACTAAAAGTGAATGACTTAACTGCTAACATGGATGGTTTTTACGTAATTTTAAGGCCGGCCCCTTTCCGGGTAAAAAAACTTGTAAATCTTTCCCGCGGAACGACTTACAAATATCTCAAAAGTACAAAACAACTACTTTTGATCCGGGATTGTGTTTGATCTGGCCAACTGCCTGTTACCTGGTAAGGAGTGATAAAACACGAATCCAAATGCCCCGTAGGGGCAACAGGTAGGTAGTAGTAATAAATAATCGACCCTTGCTCCCGCGCCCCGTAGGTGGCGCAACAAAAAGATGAGCAAGAAGCCGGATGTTGAGAAGCGCGTTGCCGTCCGAACGGTTTATCCGGGTGGGCAATCGGGCTATAGCCGGCAAAAAAATAAACAGCGAGTAAAGGAATCTATGAAGAAAATAAACAGCCTGCTGATCACCTGCCTTTGCGTTTTCATGATGATGGAAACCGCGGCCCAGGTCAATACCGTGGAGTTTGGGAAGAACCGCGTGCAATACCAGAAATTCAAATGGAAATATTACCAGACCGAAAATTTCAACACTTACTTCAGCCAGGACGGGCTGGGACTGGGCAAATACGTGGCCCAGGTGGCGGAACTTGAACTGCCCTCGATCGAGGAATTCGTGGAATACGGGTCGCAGCGCCGCATCAATATCGTGGTCTATAATAATTACGACGAAATGCAGCAGTCCAATATCGGGCTGGGGATCGACTGGCAGAACACCGGCGGGGTCACCAAACTGGTGAACAATAAAATGATCGTGTATTTCGACGGCAACCACGACAACCTGCGCCGCCAGATCCGCCAGGGCATCGCGAAAGTGCTGGTCGATAATTTACTTTTCGGGGACGATCTCGGCGAATTCGCCGCCAACCAGGCCCTGCTCGACCTGCCCAAATGGCTGACCGACGGGTATATCGCTTTTGCCGCCGAGAACTGGAGCTCTTCGCTTGACGACGACCTGCGCGCGGTAATGCTGGCGGGCGATTACAATAATTTTTACCAGTTCGCCTTCGCCAGGCCCCTGCTGGCCGGGCACGCTTTCTGGAAATACATGGCCGATAAATACGGGAAAAACAAAACCACATATTTCCTCTACCTCGCCCGCATCTACCGCAACCTGAACCAGGCTTCGCAGAAGATCGCGAAAAAGAAATTCAAAAAGATCCTGCAGGATTTCATGACCGACGTGCAGCAGCAGTATTTCAAGGATATCCGCGGCCGCCGCAACACGCCCCGCGGGCAACAGACCGTATCGGAGGAGACGGGTAAAAAAGATTTCATCCGCTTCAATGCCAACCCCCTGCCCCGCAACTATACCTACGCCGTGGTGGAATATAAAAAAGGCCGCTACCAGGTGGTGCTGATGGAGAACTTCGTAACCCGGCGGATCCTGCTCAAACTGGGCGTGCGCTCGCTTGAAAAGGACCTGCACCCCAATTACCCGCTGCTCGCCTGGGACGGAAAGGGCACGCGGCTGGCGGTATTGTATAACGATGAGGGCAAAACGAAATTCTTTGTGTACGACCTCGTGAACCACGACAAGCTCTGGAAGCAGGAGATCGACAAAGTAGACCAGGTGCAGGACATGAAGTACATGCTCGACAACAACACCCTGCTGATGAGCGCCGTGCGGAGCGGGCAATCGGATATTTATGTGTTCAGGATCGATAAGGGCACATTTGAACAGGTGACGAACGACGTATATGACGATCTCGACCCGTCCTTTGTCGCCTTCCCCAACAAGACCGGTATCCTGTACGCCAGCAACCGGCCCACGGCGCAGGCGGCCAGCAGCGATGACTCCCTGCCCGCCAAACATTTTAATATTTACCTGATCGATAACTGGAACAAATCCGATTTCAAACAGATCTCCAAACTTTCCGACCTGAAACACGGCAACGCCCGCTTCCCTTCGCAGTATAACCAGTCGCATTTTACATTTGTAAGCGATGAGAACGGGATCAACAACCGCTATGCCGGGTTCTTCACAACGGAAAGGGCCGGGCTGGACACGCTCGTGTTCGTTGGCGATGAAGTGCTGCGCAACCCGCCGAAACGGGATGTGGACAGCCTGCTGAAAGAATGGGGTAAAAAAGATATCGATTCGGTGGGATATGTTTCGATTACCAACGACTCCTCCTATGTTTTCCCGCTCACCAATTACCAGAGCAGCATGCTGGAGACCCGCACGGCGGGCGATAACCAGCAGGTGAGCGAAGTGATCAGGCTGGGTGGCGATCTCAAATTATTATATCGTTTGAAAGTGGACGAAAACGCCCTGCGCCGCCGCAATATCAATGCGCGCCCCACGGAATACATGCGCAAGGTGATCGAAGAGGAAAAAAAGGCCGCCCGCAAGGAAGCGCTTTTCCTGCCCAAAACGGATACGCTCTCCAAAAAGCAAAAAGATTTTTTCAACAGCGGTTTCGACGAGGAAAAAAAGGACAGCAGCAAACTGGGACAGGTGGTGGCCGCGGAAGAAGTGGTGAAGGAACCGGTGCTCAAAAAAGCGAAAGTGTTTGAATACCGCCCCCCGAAATTCTTCAACGACTACCTCGTAAGCGGTTTCAACAACAACGTGCTGATCACCCGCTACCAGCCCTACCAGGGCGGGTTCGGGCCCATCCAGCTCAGCAACGGAGATCCGTTTAACGGCATCCTGCGCGTGGGCACCAGCGATCTGTTTGAAGACTGGAAATTCGCAGGGGGATTCCGGATCAGTCCCGACCTGAACAATAACGAATACGTACTGAGTACGCAATACCTCAAAAAGCGGATCGATTACGGGGTCACTTATTACCGCAACGCGGTGAAGAACCCGCCGCTTTTCGATACGGCCTCTTATAACGTGAAGCAGTATACGAATTTGTACCAGGTCAGCGTGGCCTATCCCTTCAATAAGATCCGCAGCATCCGGTTCAACCTGGCCTACCGGAGCGACAAATACGTGAAGCTGGCCAATAACTTCGTACCGGACCTTTCCCTCCGCGGCAAGGATATCCGTCAGACCTACGGGCTGGCGCACCTGGAATATGTATATGATGACGTGATCAGTCCCGCGATGAACATCTGGCACGGACTCCGCTGGAAAGCCTTTATTGATTTCAATGCCCAGCTCCGGAAGAAAGATTCGCTGGGGGGAACCAAACGCCCCACCACTTTTAATTTCGGGTTTGACGCGCGGCATTACCTGCCCATCTACCGTAATATCATCTGGGCCGTAAGGGCCGCCGGTGATTTTTCCTGGGGCAACCAGAAGATCATTTATTACCTGGGAGGCGTCGACAACTGGCTGATGTTCGGTTCCAACCAGAAGGACAACGGCAAGTACCGTTATTTCGACCCGTCGAACCAGCCCGATCCCGATAATACCTACGCATTCCAGTCGCTGGCCGTGAACATGCGCGGCTTCAAACAAAACGTGGCCAACGGCAATAACGCGGTGGTGATCAACAGCGAGGTTCGTGTGCCGGTGTTCACTTCCTTTTTCAACAAGCCGATCAACAATGCCTTCCTCCGCAATTTCCAGCTGGTGCAGTTTTTTGATTTAGGCACGGCCTGGAACGGGAAATACGACAAGATCGAAAGACCGCATGTAACTTATATTGCTCCGCCCATTACGGTAAAAGTGAAAGCGGGCGGACTGGGACCCTTCGCCGGCGGTTATGGTTTCGGCGCCCGCAGTACGGTACTGGGATATTTCCTGCGGGTGGACGCGGCCTGGGAAATGAACGGGCTGTTCAAGGGAAAACCGATGTGGTATTTCGCGATGGGTCTCGATTTTTGATCCGGGAAGGTTTTGAATTTTGGAAAGTGCAATTGGGAAATTTCGAAATTGTCTTTAATGTAAAATTTCCTAAAAATCTTCTGGTACTTATAAATCGCGAAAGCGATTTGCATTGAAAGAAATTCCAAAATTTCGAAATTCCAAAATTCCAAAATTTCCTCAACTCGTTTTTTCGGCGACCCATTTCCACCAGAACGCGGTGCAGGTGCCATAGACAAATATCCTGTACAGGTCGTCGCTCACAGAATGCCCGTTGCGAAAGACTGCCCCGCAAACCGGTACCATGAATAGCAGCGCCAGCAGGGTGACGAGGTAACCCATCGGGTGCACGGGAAGGTAAAACCATCCCAGGGGTCTGAACCAGTTTTCTTTCATATAATTTGTTTTACGATCAGCTGTTTTCCCCAACGAGGTAAACAAATAACGCAAGCAGCACAAAAAGACTGAAAGTCCCGATCACCAGGGAATACCATTTCTTCCGGATGGTGATGCGGAAGTCCACCTGTTCGGGGCTGATCATCCATTCGATGGTCATGACCTGGAAAACGGAGATCAGCATGGCCGCCAGCGGGCCGAGCAGGATCAGCAGGTTGACATTCCGCCCGATGTGCTCGTGGATACCCATTCTTTCAAGAAATGGTTCGGAAGCATTGAAGGGACCTTCAACCCCCAATCCATATTTGAGCAGGGAAATAATGATCACCCAGGCGGCGGGCATGACCAGCATCAGCGATACCGCGTTCAGCCAGGTAAAACGGAAATTGGTCCTTTCCATATATTTAATATTAGTGTGTTTTAAAAATGATATTCCGGAGCCTGCTTGTGGGTTCCGGCATCAGTTCATTCCATTTCCAGTGATGAAAGGGGGAGCAGCGCCGGCCCAGCCGGTAAGCCTCCCGCATTTTCCGCCAATATTCGGGCATTGTCGCGAAACTGTATATGATTGTGGCCAGAACCGGGAATGACACCCGTCCGTTCCCCAGCATAAAACACTGCAGGCAGGCTTCTCCCTCGTCGGTGGTATCGTAACCGAGCAATACATGTTTGAGATCGTGGCGGGCATAGTGTTTTAAAAGCGGCAGCTTTCTTTGATCGAGGAAATGATAGAGGTCGTTGCCCAGGCTGCCCGCGGGTAAATTTTTCATCTCGTCCATCGTCCGGGAAAAATCCGCGGGTTTCCGGGTCAGCCGCAGCAGGGGCAGCGCGATTTTATGTGTCAGGAAGACCAGTACGGCCGAACGAATTTTTTGCAGGATGTTTCGCATCGTCGTTTATTTTATTCCCCTGATCATGGATTCCAGGGCATTGATATGTTCGTTAAAAGCCCTGCTTCCCGGTTTGGTGATGGAATAGGTGGTGTTGGTTTTGCGACCGATAAAACCCTTGTGCACCTTGATATAGCCGTTCTCTTCCAGGGTAACGAGGTGGGTGGCAAGGTTGCCGTCGGTCACTTCCAGCAGGGTTTTCAGGTCGTTGAAATTGACTTCCCCGTTTACCATGAGGATGCTCATCACCCCCAGGCGTATGCGGCTTTCGAAAACCTTATTCAAACCAATGATAGGATTCTTCATAGTCCTACTGACTGATATGACCCATTTGACCTATATGACCTATATGACTTATTTGACCGATTTGACCTATTTGACTTCTCCCACCCTCTCATATCTCCACCACATCACGACCCCGTATATAACATGCATAACGCCAAACCCGATCATCCAGGCGGGAAGACCGTATTCGGGGTACCAGGCGGTGATAAGTCCCAGTACGATCTCAGCATAACCGAGATAGCGGGTCTCTCCCAATGTGTACCGCGAAGCGTTGACAAGCGCGAGTCCGTAAAAGACAAGACAGCCGGGGGCGATGAGTTCGTATTGTTGCAGGGCGATCATACGGTACAGGAAAACGGCTCCCGCTGATACAGGAATGACAACCGACCCGAACATGCGCCTTGCGGCCGGTCCCCAAAGCGGAAGCCCTGTTTTTTTACTGCGCAGCCAGGTAAAAAAGAAAGCCCCGGCAAAGGCCAGCAGGAATGTACCCGCCGCGATCAGGCTGAGCGTGGCGGCAAGCTTTTTGTCACCCGCGCGTAACCTGTCGAATATACATAGATCGATGCGCCAGCACCCGGTTTCTTTGGAAGCAAGCCAGGCGCCGGTGAGCCCGCAGAGCCCCGCCGCGACACCGCTCAATCCGCTCAGCGATATAAACCGGCTGCTGCGTTCCATCAGCTGACGAATATCCCTTACGATTTCCTCGGGTGGCTGCCCGCCGGAGTTGGAATGGATTACTGACATAAAAAGTACTTTGTGATACAAAGTAAATAGGATTTCCCCGGATCACCAAATCCTTTTCCGCTGCATTTCCCCCGGCCAATGACAACCCGCCCGTTGCCAAATGCCCCCTGAGGGCCGTCAATTTAACGAGGGGTTTACCGGCGCAGGACTTAATTTTACGGGTTCATGCACCCGTCGAAACAATACCGCATCGTTTTCGTCCTCCTGCTTTTACTGGCAACCGCCGGCCGGGTCACCGCCCAGCGCCGGGTGATCATCGGCACGGTGCAGGATGCCAACAGTTATGAAGGCGTGGCTTTCGCTTCGGTTAGTTTTAAAAATTCAACCGTAGGGAAACTCACGGATTCGGCCGGGCATTTTTATTTCAACCTCAGCAACTGGCCCTCGGATACGCTGGAGGTCACCTGCGTGGGATACCAGCCCTACCGGTACCCTATTGACCTGCGTAAAGATTCGCTTCAGTTTACCCTGCGTTTGGAAAGGGGCACTTATAATGACGGCGCCCAGGTAAAAGTGAAAGTGAACAAGGGACTGCTGGTCTGGAGGAAGATCGTGGAGCATAAACCGCAAAACGATCCCTATCGCTTTAATTGTTTTTATTATGAGCTGGACAATAAGCTCGAACTGGATATCCTCAATATCAATTTCGGGAAACTGGGTCGTTTCAAGCCACTGAAACCGATCAGCGACCTGATCAATAAGAATATAGATACGTCCGAAGGCCTGAAATACCTGCCTACCTACCTGACCGAGTCGATCTCCGATTTTTACCGGCAGAAAAATCCGAGACGCAGCCGGGAGATACAGAAAGCGGTCAACGCCTCCGGCGCCCGGAATGAAAGCGTATTCAAACAACTGGGCGGCACGGCGCAGGTCGTGAATGTATATAACAATTTCATCCCGGTATTCGACAAGCAGTTTATCAGCCCGATCAGCGATAACGGGGATTACTATTACAATTACCGCGTGCTGGATACGCAGGTGATCGCCAACAAACGGTTTTACCGCCTGGTATTCACCCCGCGCCGCCGGGGCGGTGATACCTTCGAAGGCGATTGCTGGGTGCAGGCAGGAACTTTTGCCATCCAGAAAATGAGCCTGCGGCTGGGCAAAGACGCCAACGTGAATTTCCTGGAGAACCTGAGCCTGATCGAGGAATACACGATGATCAACGACTCGACCTGGTTCCTGTCGAAAGACAAGTTTGTAGCCGAAGTATCCCCCGCGGGAAAAACAAGACCCGGTTTTATCGGGCGCAAGACCTCGACTTACCGTAACGTCATCGTGAATGACAGTTCCATCATCAATGAGCTGAAAAAAAATAAAACATCCGAAGAGATCATCATGCTCACTGATGCCGCTGAAAAAAGCCGCGCTTACTGGGATTCGGCCCGGCACGAGCCCTTAAGCAGGACGGAAGTCGGTATTATCCGGATGATCGATACGCTAACCAACGCGCCGGTCTTCCAGCGGTTTACCAAAACATTGGCCTTTCTCGGTACGGGTTACCTGGATATCGGGAATTACCAGATCGGACCCTGGTTCAACTGGATCAGCTCCAACAGCTGGGAAGGATTACGGCTGCGGTTCGATCTCGGCACCAACAAACATTTCGACAAGAAGATCCGTTTTCATACCTACCTCGCTTATGGGTTCGGCGACAAAAAATGGAAAGGCATGGCCGAAACCTTTTATCTCCCGAATAAGGATCCCCGCATGTACCTCTACGCATCTTACACCAATGATCTTGATTTCGGGCAGAACTATTACGGTGAAGTAACCTCCGATAATATTTTCGCGCTCGCGGCCCGTAAGAATGGCATCCCGGTTAAAAATATCAAGGTGGAAGAAAAACGGTTTGAATTTTTCCGGGAAAACCTGCCCTGGATGTCGAACCGCCTCTCCGTCATTTATAAAAACACCACCGCGCTACGCAATCTCCTGCCGGCCGATTCATTCCCGGTAACCGGCAGGGGCCAGCCCTTTACCAATTTCGAAGTGTCGCTTCGGTTCCGTTTTGCCTACCTCGAACGCTTCGTGGAAAGTCATTTTTACCGCAGCAGCCTCGGAAGCCCCTATCCCATCGGCGAGATCAATATCAGTCATGGATTTGCCGGCGTTTTCAAAAGCAGTTATAATTATACCAAGATCTCCGCCAGTATTTCGGATGATAATAAAATACCTCCCTTTGGAAATATTTCCTGGTATCTCTATGGCGGCAAAACCTTCGGCACGCTGCCCTATATGTTCCTCGACATCGCCCCGGGCAATGAACTGCATTATTACAATAAGTACGCCTTCAACATGATGAACCGCTGGGAATTCGTGCATGACCAGTATGCCGGGTTCAATTTCGAACACAATATCGGCAACGGGATCTTCCGGTTCTTGCCCAAACTGCGTTTCCGGCAATTCTGGACCGCCAAAGCCCTCTGGGGAAATATGTCGGCCGCCAATAAAGCCCTTAATTTCAAACAGGGAAATAATTTCCGGACCCTCGACGGGAAAACATACCTCGAACTGGGAACCGGCATCGATAATATCTTCCATGTTTTCCGGATCGACTTCATCTGGCGGGTCCTTCCTTCCTCTCTTCCCGGATCAAATGATAAAAATTTCGGGGTTTTCGGTAGTTTCAGGCTAACATTTTGATGCGTAGAGACGCAACATTTTGCGTCTCACATCAAAA
>CAYNSL010000122.1:0-7517 GCA_964399755.1 uncultured Chitinophaga sp.
GGACATGCCCCGTAGGGGCAATATGTAGGTAGCAAACGTAATGATCAATCGATGACAAACGTAATGATCAATCGATGATAAACGTAATGATCGATCGATGATAAAGGCGATGATTAAATGCCCCGTAGGGGCAATATGTAGGTAGCAAACGTAATGATCAATCGATGACAAACGTAATGATCAATCGATGATAAGGGTGATGATTAAATGCCCCGTAGGGGCAACAGGCCGGTAGCAGATGTGAATAATGATCCCGGAACCCCGTAGGGGTTCAACATAGCTGAGCAGTGAACAGGACGTACAAGTGTGCGACGCAACGAAGTTGATCAGGGAACCGGCGCCGGGACAAAAAAATTGATTTCATTTCAATCATTGAAATACCTGTTTATGTTGGATTCAAAGATCCCGGCCGGGCCGCTGGAAAATAAATGGACCGATTACAAGGGACATTGCAAGCTGGTCAATCCCGCCAATAAAAGAAAACTCGAGATCATCGTGGTCGGCACGGGCCTTGCCGGCGCTTCGGCGGCCGCATCCCTCGGTGAACTGGGATACAGGGTCAAGGCATTCTGTTTCCAGGATTCCCCCCGGCGCGCGCACTCCATCGCCGCGCAGGGTGGCATCAACGCGGCCAAAAATTACCAGAACGACGGCGATTCCGTATTCCGTTTATTTTATGATACGGTAAAGGGCGGCGATTACCGCGCCCGTGAAGGCAATGTGCACCGGCTCGCGGAAGTGAGCGTCAACATCATTGACCAGTGCGTGGCGCAGGGCGTGCCTTTTGCGCGGGAATACGGCGGGTTGCTGAACAACCGTTCTTTCGGCGGCACCCAGGTAAAAAGAACATTTTATGCCGCGGGCCAAACGGGGCAGCAGTTACTGATCGGCGCCTACCAGGCCCTGGAACGGCAGGTGGCGCTGGGCAGCGTGGAGATGTATACGCGCCATGAAATGCTCGACGTGGTGATCATCGACGGGAAGGCGCGGGGTATTATTTGCCGCAACCTGGTGAACGGGGAACTGGAACGGCATTTCGGTCATGCGGTACTGTTATGCACCGGCGGCTACGGGAACGTATTCTATCTTTCCACGAATGCGATGGGGAGCAATGTAACGGCCATCTGGAAGGCGCATAAAAAGGGCGCCTGGTTCGGCAATCCCTGTTTTACGCAGATCCATCCCACCTGCATACCGGTGAGCGGCGACCACCAGTCGAAACTCACGCTGATGTCGGAATCGCTGCGGAACGACGGCAGGATCTGGGTACCGAAAAACAAGGACGATAACCGTAAGCCCAATGATATTCCGGAAGAGGACAGGGATTATTACCTGGAGCGGAGGTATCCCGCCTTCGGGAATCTGGTTCCGCGCGATGTGGCTTCCCGCGCCGCCAAGGAAAGATGCGATGCGGGCTATGGCGTGGGCACCACCAAACAGGCGGTGTATCTTGATTTTCGTTTTAACCTGATTAATAAATACGGGAGGGCCGAAGCCAATAAGCGCGGAATTCATCAACCCGATGAAGCGACGCTCGTGACGCTGGGCAAGGAAGTGGTGAAAGAGGAATACGGGAATCTTTTCGACATGTACGAAAAGATCACGGGCGAAAATCCCTATGAAGTGCCGATGCGGATCTACCCGGCCGTGCACTATACCATGGGCGGGTTATGGGTGGATTATGAACTGATGACGACAGTGAAGGGACTTTATGCATTGGGTGAAGCCAATTTCTCGGATCACGGCGCCAACCGGCTCGGCGCATCGGCCCTGATGCAGGGACTGGCAGACGGCTATTTTGTGATTCCCTATACCATCGGTAATTACCTCGCGGATGAGATTGCGGTAAAACCGATCCCTACCGATCATCCCGCATTCGTGGAAACGGAAAATGCGGTGGCCGGCAGGATCCAAGCGCTGATGAACATAAAGGGAAAACAAACGGTAGAGAGTTTCCACAAACGCCTCGGCAAGATCATGTGGGAGAAATGCGGCATGGCCCGCAACGCCGCCGGTTTGCGGGAAGCCATTACAGAAATACAGGCATTGAAAAAGGAATTCTGGTCGGACCTCCGGATACCCGGCGATATAAAGGAAATGAATCCCGAGCTCGACAAGGCCGGGCGCGTGGCGGATTTTATCGAGCTGGGCGAGCTGATGTGCCGCGACGCGCTGGACCGCAATGAAAGCTGCGGCGGGCATTTCCGGGAAGAAAGCCAGACGCCGGAAGGGGAGGCGAAGCGCGATGACGATAATTATGCTTATGTAGCGGCCTGGGAGTACAAAGGAGAAAGCGAATGGGTGATGAATAAGGAAGTGTTGAATTTTGAAGTGGCGAAACCGACGCAAAGAAGCTATAAATAATTCTCAGTAACGAATGCACGTATTGAAATATGGAAACGTATAACATGAATCTTACGCTGAAAATCTGGCGGCAAAAAAATGCGGATGACAAGGGAAGTTTTGAAACTTACCAGGTCAAAAATATTTCGTCGGAGATGTCTTTTCTTGAAATGTTTGATGTGCTGAACGAAGAATTGATCCGCGAGGGCAAAGACCCGATCGCCTTTGACCACGACTGCCGCGAGGGCATCTGCGGGATGTGTTCCATGTATATCAATGGCCGGCCCCATGGACCCTGGCAGGCCAATACCGTTTGCCAGCTGCACATGCGGGCTTATAAAGACGGCGACACCATCGTGGTGGAACCCTGGCGCGCGAAAGCCTTTCCCGTTATCAAAGACCTGATGGTGGACCGCAGCGCCTTTGACCGGATCATACAGGCCGGCGGTTATATTTCCGTCAACACCGGTAGTCCCGTCGACGCCAATGCCATTGCCATCGAAAAGGATAAAGCCGACGCGGCATTCGCGGCAGCGGCCTGCATCGGTTGCGGCGCCTGCGTGGCGGCCTGTAAAAATTCTTCCGCCCTTTTATTCGTTTCCGCGAAAGTATCGCACCTCGCCCTCCTGCCGCAGGGCGACCCGGAGCGAAAATCCAGGGTATTGAATATGGTGGCGCAAATGGACAAGGAAGGTTTCGGCGCCTGCACCAATACCGGCGCCTGCGAAGCGGTTTGTCCCAAAGAGATCTCCATCGAAAATATCGCCCGGCTTAACCGCGAATACGGGCTCGCGGGTTTTGCGGCGTCGCAATGATTGCTTCGCTCCGCTCGCAATGACGGGCTTCGCTCCGCTCGCAATGACGGGCTTCGCTCCGCTCGCAATGACGGGCTTCGCTCCGCCCGCAATGACGGGCCTTTACATCAATTGGTAAAACCAGTGCTGGCTATTGGAGTTTACTAAAAGGTTTTCACGGCTTTCAGCCCGAATGACCATATCGGATCGGCCCCGGATTCTTTTATGAAATGAACCGAAGGCGCGAGGCCCCAGCGGGCATTAAAAAAATGAGTTCCTTCCAGTACCGCGCCGATATTGAATCGCGTCCTGCTCCTGTATACCCCGAGTGCGGGGCCGGCTGCTAGTTCAAGATTATTTTTTTTTGAAACGGTATAGAGCAACCCGCCCAATGCATGGAGTAAAAAATAACCGGGATAATCGTATGGATACCCGCCGACAGTAACTTTTTTCCCGAAATAATACGCGATACCGCCACGGCAGGCAAAGGCGAATTTTTTAGCCGGTAATTTCTGCATCGCCCCAAAACGGTGTTTGCTTCGGGAATAGTCAATACCCGCCCCAATCAGGTGCGAGGAGGAAAAATCACCAAGGGGAATGAGCACACCCGCAGCCACCGTATTGCTTTTAGCGGGTTCGATCTTTTTTGCAGGCGCTTCCCGTTCCTGCGCCCGGGCCATGCAACCTGCGAGGGAAATGATCAGGAACAGAACGGATTTTTTATTCATGCGCAGCAGTGAATTTGTTTTTACAGGAGCACGAAGGCGGTTCCTGCTCAAAATTGCCGCTTTTTCGGGGAATTAACAGCATGGGATAACTTTCGGGGGGAAAAACATCGAATTTTGCGATTTTGAGCTAAACCCGCCGCTGTTGATTTGGTTCGCCCGCATATCCTGCACCTTATTTATAACACTGACCTTCCTGCAGAGCCATGCGCAGGCGCCATTCACCCAGCCCAATCCGTCAAACCTGCGGCTGAAAACAGTGGCGGTCCGCGCCGACAGCATCCGGCTTGATTCGGTTAGCATCATCCCTTCCAGTATTACTGTTACCGGCGCGGCCCCCGGCGATTACCGGCTTGATTTTGTAAACGCGGTGCTGCACTGGAAGAAAAAGCCGGCGGCCGACAGCGTTACGATAACATACCGTGTCTTCCCCTTCCTGCTGACATCAGCCGTGCAGCACCTCCGGTACGACAGCATCATGAATAATTTTTATGTAAAGCCCTTCGCATTCAACGACGGGCTAACGGGATCGCAGCGGGGTATATTCGATTTCGGCACCCTGAAAGCGGAAGGAAGTTTCGGGCGCCAGATCGGTTTTGGCAACAGCCAGGATGCCGTGCTGAATTCCAATTTCAACCTGCAGCTGAGCGGGATGCTGGGCGACAGTATCGAGATACAGGCGGCGATCACCGATAATAATATCCCCATCCAGCCCGACGGGAACACGCAGCAGTTAAATGAATTCGACCAGGTATATCTCCAGTTCAGGAAAAGAGGTTGGGAACTGGACCTTGGGGATATCGACCTGCGCCAGAACCAGGGCTATTTCCTGAATTTTTACAAGCGCCTGCAGGGAATTGCTTTCCGCACGGATAACCGGATCTCAAAAAATATCAATAGCCGGACCCTTGTCAGCGGCTCGGTGGCCAAGGGAAAATTCACCCGCAATATCCTCGACCCCCTCGAAGGGAACCAGGGCCCTTACCGCCTGCGCGGCGCCAATAACGAATTCTTTTTTATCGTGCTGGCCAATACCGAAAGGGTTTATTACGACGGGCAGTTGTTACAGCGCGGGGAGGACCAGGACTACGTGATCAATTACAACACGGCGGAGATAACGTTTACGCCTAAGCGAATGATCACCAAGGACAGCCGCATCCAGGTGGAATTTGAATACGCCGACCGGAATTACCTGAATGCGAACCTATATCTCTCCGAGGAACTGGAGATCAGCCGCAAGCTGATTTTCCGGCTGGGTTTTTTCCAGAACGGCGACGCGAAGAATTCGCCCATCAACCAGGTGCTTGACGACAAGCAAAAACTTTTTCTCACATCTCTGGGCGACAGCGTACAGCGGGCTTTCTATCCCGCGGCCACCCTGGATACTTTCGCCGCGGGAAAAATATTATATGAAAAGGTATATATAGGACTGGATTCTTTTTACCGTTATTCCACCGATCCCGCTTTGGCCAGATATAGTTTGTCGTTCGTGGATGTGAAACAGGGGAATGGCAATTATGTGCCCGATTTCAACGGCGCCAACGGGAAAGTGTACCGGTATGTAGCGCCTGTCGGTAATGTGAAACAGGGACAGTACGAACCGGTGCAGGTGCTGGTTGCGCCCCGCCGGCAGCAGGTGGCCAGCCTGGGCATGGATTACCGGATCAACGCGGCCACCCTGCTGAAAACAGAAGTGGCCACGAGCAGCAACGACGTAAACACCTTTTCGGCTAAGGATGACGGTGATGACCGGGGCTGGGCCGCGAAACTGCTGCTCACGCACGAATCCTATTTCCCCGGAGCCCGTAAACCGCAACTGAGCACGGGGCTCGATTATGAATACGTACAGGGAAAATTCAAGCCCATCGAACGGTTGCGGAACGTGGAGTTCTCCCGCGACTGGGGCCTCGCGACTGGAACAGGGCCGGTTGCGGCGGATGAAAATATCATCCGGGCCACGGCAAGGCTCAAAGACAATCGCAATCATTCGCTGGCTTACCAGTTTGTGAATTACCACCGCAGCGATCGGTACAACGGATTTCAAAACGCCATCGAACACGCCGCCAACTGGAAGGGCTGGACGCTGAACGACCGCTTTGTTATCACGCATTTCGACGCGGCCGGTAATAAGGGAAGTTTTGTGAGACCCGCCCTTGATATCAGCAAACAACTGAAAGCGCTGCATAACTGGCGGCTGGGGTTCAATTATTCCCTGGAACAGAATACGGCGCGGTATAAGGTAAACGACAGCCTGCTGCCCACCGCGTTTTCATTTGATGTTTATTCGGCCTACCTGCGTTCGGCTGAAACCATGAAGAACAAATACCAGGTCACATTTTTCACCCGCTCGGATAAATATCCGTCAGGTAAGGAACTGACCCGGGGCGACCGCAGCCTGAACCTGAACCTGCAAACCGAATTATTGTCGAACCCCAACCGCCAGTTTTACCTCAATACCACCTTCCGTAAACTGAAAGTGCTGAATACGGCGTTATCACGGCAAAAAAACGATGAGACCATTTTAGGCCGTGCCGAATATGTGATGAGTGAATGGAAGGGATTGCTCAGCGGGAATATTTTATACGAAGTGGGAGCGGGGCAGGAGCAGCGCCGTGACTTCGCCTATCTCGAAGTGCCCGCGGGCACAGGGCAGTATGCCTGGATCGATTATAACAGCGATGGTGTGCAGCAGCTGAACGAATTTGAGCTGGCCGCCTTTCCCGACCAGGCCCGGTTTATCAGGATCTTCACGCCTACGAATGATTTTATCAAGGCCAATTATATTACATTCAACTACAGCCTGAACATCAGTCCCCGTTCCCTGCTCAGCGCCGCCGGCCTGAAGGGGTTCCGGAAATTCCTCTCCAAACTGATTCTCTCCACTTCGCTGCAAACAAATAAAAAATCGATCGCGCGCGGCGATTTTGAATTCAATCCTTTTAAATACGGGGTAAAGGATACCGCGCTGATCACCCTGAACACCACTTTCCTGAATACGGTATCCTATAACCGCTTCAGTACGAAATGGGGATTGGACCTCAGTAACCTGCGCAACAACGGGAAATCATTACTGACCTACGGGTATGAGAGCAGGAAATTAAACGACTGGACCCTCAAATGGCGATGGAATATCAACCGCAGCCTCCTGCTGACTTTTAATGGCCGGAAAGGACTGAATGCACTCTATACGCCGCAGTTCTCCAATCGTAATTACCAGCTGTCGGTCTACAGCCTTGAACCTTTCCTCACGTATATCAGGGGAACCACTTTCCGGGTGGTGACCAGTTACCGGTTCGACAGCAAGAAGAACCTGCCGCTGTATGGCGGTGAAAAATCCGCTTCCCATTCGGTCAATATCGAGTCCAAATACAATATCCTGCAAAGCACATCCGTGACGGGAAAATTCACCTTTAATAATATTACCTATAATTATCCCGCCAACACCACGGTCAGTTATATCATGCTCGATGGCCTGCTGCCGGGGAAGAATTTTTTGTGGTCACTCGGATTGTCGCGGCGACTGCTGAACAACCTCGAGCTGACTTTCCAGTATGATGGGAGGAAAGCCGGGACTTCACGAACCGTGCATTTCGGGAGAGCGGGTATTACAGCGTTGTTTTGATTTGTTGCTGGTTACTGGTTGCTTGTTGCTGGT
>CAYNSL010000122.1:7617-8821 GCA_964399755.1 uncultured Chitinophaga sp.
CTGGTTACTGGTTGCTTGTTGCTGGTATTACGAACCTTGAGTAAGGCCGGTAATTGGGAACAGCAAACTATAAAGAAAAGGCATCAGACATTAAACCTGAAATGCATCACATCCCCGTCCTTCACCACGTATTCCTTTCCTTCTATCCTTAATTTACCGGCTTCCCGGCAGGCGGCTTCGGAGCCATAAAAGACGAAGTCTTCGTAACTGATCACTTCGGCCTTGATAAAACCTTTTTCAAAATCGGTGTGGATCACGCCGGCGGCCTGCGGGGCTTTCCAGCCCTGGTGGATGGTCCAGGCCCTGACTTCCTGCACCCCGGCGGTGAAATAGGTAAACAGGTTCAGTAAGCGGTAGGCCGAGTGGATCAGGCGGTCCAGCGCGGGCTCGGTCATTTTGTATTCTTCCATGAATAAGTGTTTATCCTCCGGGTTTTCCATTTCAGCGATCTGCGCTTCGATGGAATTATTCATGAGGATCACTTCGGCATTTTCGTTTTTGACCGCCTCGGCCAGGGCCGACGAAAATTTATTGCCGGTATGCATGGAAAGTTCATCTACATTGGCAACGTACAATACGGGTTTATCGGTGAGCAGGAACAGGTCGGCGATTGCCGTTTTTTCTTCTTTCGACAGATCCAGTTCGCGGATGCTTCTTCCTTTTTCGAGGTGTTCCCTGCAGCGGATCAGCACATCCAGTTCCGTCTTTAGTTTGGGATCGATCCGGGCCTGTTTTTCGGTCTTCTGTATTTTTTTCTCCACGCCGTCAAGATCCTTCAACTGCAGTTCGGTATCGATGATCTCTTTATCACCAACAGGGTTGATCGGTCCCTCGTCCCGCAGGATATTCTCGTCCTCGAAACAACGGATCACATGGATGATCGCATCTACTTCGCGGATATTCGCCAAAAATTTATTTCCCAATCCTTCGCCCTTGCTGGCGCCGCGCACCAGCCCCGCGATATCCACGATCTCGATCTGGGTGGGCACCACCCGGAGGGGCTGTACTAATTCTGCCAGTTTGCTGAGCCGCGGATCCGGCACATCTACCAGTCCCACATTGGGGTCGATGGTACAAAAACGGTAATTGCTGGCCTGCGCCTTGGCGCTGCTGCTGACCGCGTTGAATAGGGTCGATTTACCCACATTGGGGAGTCCTACGATGCCTGCCTGTAAAGCCATAAAGAGAATTTTGTCAAATGGGT
>CAYNSL010000123.1:0-8548 GCA_964399755.1 uncultured Chitinophaga sp.
GCAGGCGGCGTTCATTTAGCAGGAGACAGTCGATGAACCGGTCCTGGCCGAACCGAAGGCAATATTCGTAACAAAGAAATCCTAATATGATATCCAACCGGATCAGGCGATACGGGGTCAGCGCCCCCAGCGGGTAAATTTTCCATTTGTCCAGTTGCCCCGGATCGAACGTGAACGGCGGGTTGGTCAAATGGCGCCCGGTATCTTTCATATTGGTGAAATCTTTCCTGATAAGATTCTTCATGAAATAAGCGCCGGGAATATTACGGCTTGTTTCGGTCGCTTCATGATCATCACCAACAAAAATATAAGGAGTGCGGGCCATCCAGTCGTCGAGGTATACCGTTGTATAAGGGTGCGTAGAAGTTTCTGAAAGATGCAGGAATGCAAAAGCGATGCCGTCAGCGGTCATGTTCCGGAAGTCAGAACACATTAAATGACACACCAGGGGATCCGTTTTGTACATTTTTTCCGGGGCATTCTTATTCGGGAGCGTGAATAATGGTAAAAAGGGTGTATAGGAGTAGTTCCCCAGGCAGAGCTTGGCGAGCACCATTACCAGGTAAGCTTTCATATCCCGCAGACTGCCGGAAAAAGCTTCACCTACAATGATCGCCCCAACCGTTGTATCCACGCCCATATATTTATAACAAGCCGGCCAAACCTGCAGTTCGGTTTCGGAAACCTCGTAGGTATAGATGGAAGTCTTCTCTTTGAATTTTCTCCCCATCGGCGCTGCTGCATCATTCACAAAACAGATGTCAAGAGGTTTATTCAGCATCCGGAGCAGCCCGTACACAGTGTGCTGGAGTTCGAGATCTCCCCCATTATACTTTTTTTCGGGGTTTTTGAAGAGGGCCGACAGCAAACGGGCGCAAAGGGTCATGCCATTATTCGATTTTTTTCCCATGATGATGCCGTCGGTATCCAGGAATACGCCTTCTGTTTTCACGGTATAAAATGAAATGGAATCGTCATTGGGCTTGTGAACGACCCATAACCGGATGTTTTGTTTGAGATAATCAAGTTCTTCGGCGGGCGTTTGCGCGTATAATCCGGTGAATACAGATGAAAACAATCCTGCAGAAAATAAAATTGCAAATCTCCTCATACTGCGTAAGTATAATCGTTTATTTAATCCCCAGCGCGTCATAGATCTCGTTGATCTTCGATTCAAGCCGGGTGAAGCCGGGTTGATCCGGGGTGGCTTTATCAATCACCGTTTTTACCCGCTCCTGGTAGTTATGATAATAATAGTCAAGCAGCAACAGCAGGGGTTGAGGAAGATCACGGGTACCCATACCTGTTTTTTTCATAAACGCAGCGGAGTAATAGTCGGGGGGCGTACGCTCCGTACCGGGTTTTGGAAATTTGAAACCGTACCAGTGAAAGATCGCCAGGGAAAACATGGCTTTTGCCCCGTCGGGATCTTTCGGGTCATTTTTCACGGTCTCCATGGCCTTCCCGTTCAGCATCACCAGCGCCATGTTCTTGAAGAGGGTGGACAATTTCAGGTCATAAGCAGCTTTGATGACCTCGCTGCTGTTGAACCGCAACGCTTCCACGAATTTCATTACCCCGAATTTGCGGATAAACTGGTAACACATCATCCCGATATGGATATCGTTTAAAAATTTAAAGGTTTCAGGATCTCCCATCGCCATGAACATGTGATCTGATCGTATTAGGTAAGATTTCAAAATTGCATCGGGAATCTTACCCGCGTACGTGGAGGCGCTGTACGTGCGCTGCCGGGAATCGATCCGCAGGATGGCATTATTCAGGTCAAACTCTGCCGGGATCATATCCCTTTTCTTCTGCTCTTCCGTGGTGATGGCGCTCAGGTCGGGTAAAAAGAAATAGCCGCCAGCATTATCCCAATCATTCACTTCCTGCCGCATGGCGCTGCTGTAAGCAAACGTGAACGCATTCGCGATGCCCTGGCTGACGGTGTGCCGGATATCATGCATGACAAATCCATAGGGTATTTTATCATAAGTAACAAAGCGGAGACCCTTGGCCGGTCCGAAATCGCCAAGTTCGGCCCTTACCACGAGGTTGAGGATCATTTCCTGCATCCGTCGCTGTAAAGCGAAAAGATTTTCGCCCAGGATAATGGCGGCTTCCGCGCCGTTATCCCCCATTTTCGATACGCTGGGATAAACGAAGGTCTGTCCCTGCATCCCGTCGGAAACATAGATGGTATAATCCGGCGGGTTGGTGGTCAGAATTTTCGTCTCCACATCATTGAAAAAATAAAGCGAGACCGGTTTTTTGGCGATCTGCATGGCCTGGTAAACGGCCTTCTGAAACTCGGGATCGCCGTTTTCACTTTTTACAATGGCCGTCCTCCCATCTGCGGGTGTTCCCTTGAACAGCGCCAGCAATACCTGGGCGCTGATGTTCATGCTGTTGTTTTCCGATTGCCCGAAAATAATCCCATTCCTGGCCGCCGCGATCTTATCCGTAGTTACCGGTTGTATGCCGTTTTTTACCACATAGGGGTTCTGCACATAATACACATGGATATTCTTTTTCAGCCAGGTGATCATTTCCGACTGGGTCTGGGCGATACCGGGTGCTGCCAGTTGAAACAGGAAAACAATCGATAATATAATTCTTGCTTTTGTCATAGTATTTTACTAATTCCAATCAGAACACCCCGGACACTACAGCATTTAAATCATTTTAATCCCATCAGTGTTGCCAATTCCGAAACGGCCATTTCCCGGATATTCGTCTGCGGATCCTTTTTCATCTTCTTAAACCGTTGCTGTAAATCATACTGCCAGGTGCTCACATAATAAGGAATGATATTCTCCGCTTCTCCTGCCGATATCATGCCCCCCGTGATGGCTTCAACCGTTTCACTGAAATCGCTGGCCAGGCTGCTGTGCTCGCCGAGGATATTAATGAATGCATAAATGTCCAGCAAACCGATGCCAAAGGATTCCCCCTGTTTTGAAGTGCCCCGGGCCCGCGCAAGGTCTTCGTAGGTTTTGCCATTCAGGCGCGAGAGGCAGAGATTTTCAAACATCATCAGCACTTTATTTCCTTTCGGACTTTTCACGAAACGATTATCCTTATACCGGATGGCCTGTATCAGGGCGTTCATCCCCAGGTTTTTTGCATACTGGTAGAAGATCATTCCCAGGAACACATCATTCAGGATCCTGTATTTAGCCCCGTATTTGAGGTCCATGGCAATCAGGTCGGGCTCATATTTCCGGAAATCACGGGAAAATTCATCTGAAACTTTCCAGTCCGGTTTTTTCATCTCCCCTCCCGGATCCTTTTTAAGTTCTTTGATGAGTTGCTGACGCAGGTTGAATTCGTCCGGCAAACCTGCCGGATCCGCTTTTACCGGCCAGACAAACCCGTCGCTTTTAATCCATTCATTATACGTTTCGCGCAAACTCATGCTGTAGTGCATAGAAAATACATTGGCCAGGGCCTGTGCGGCCACCCGGCGTATATCAGATATCGGGAAAGCGAGAATCATTTCGTTCACCGGCTGTCCTTTGGAGGCGACTGTCACTTTCCGGAAGAGGAATTTGCGGGCCGGTCCGAAATTTCCAATTCCCAGTGAAGCCGTCATTCCGCAAAACATTTCCTTTAGTTTCAGCAAAGAGGTATTGGGCTCGGAACCGAATACAATAGCGGGCCTTGTACCCGGTGCATCCGTTACTGAATAAGTGGCTGGCCATACCATATTGCGTCCACCGGTACCCGGCGCCGTGTAGAGGTTGTACACCGACAGGTAGCCGTCTTCAATCCCTTTCCGGCTGTCGTTCACAAAAAAAAGATCGATCGGTTTTCCCGCCAGTTTCAGTGCGTAGTAAACGGTTTGCTGGAATTTCAGATCGCCGCCAACCCTGTTGATAAGTTCCGTCAGGAATTCCGCGCAAAGATCCATTCCGTTGTTACCGGTTTTCCCGAACAGGATGCCATCGGTATTATCAGAGATGAATTGCGTGGAAATCGGCCGGATATCCGGTGTGGGCTGGTTGGGATCGGCAATATAACTTATATGTATGTTGTCCAGTAAAAACTGTTTTACATCAGCGGGCCGCGGGTCCTGTGCCTTGAGCTGAAAAAAGGACAGGAGCGCAGTGACAGCCAGCAGGTATCTTTTACGTAACATGTTTTGCAGTTTTAAATGTTGATTTTACCGCACATCATCCACGAAAATGGTACCGGTAGACGCGCGGGTGCGGGCCGATTTCACATTGCTGTTCCCTTTGGTCCATTCCACTTCGTATTCGTATTCCGATTGTCCGTTGGGAAGCAGGTAATCAAGGCTGGCCGAATACACTTCGTTGTCCACGTCGAGCGACGTTTGCTTCATATATTCCACGCCACCGATCTTATAATAGATACGAACGGTAATGGCGCGGATATTGTTCGCCTTTACAATATCGGCCTTGGCTTTGAAGTTCACGGTATATTTACTCACCGGGGCGGCGAGAGATAATGCCCCCAAATCTGTCTTCGTCCAGTCGGTTTCCACGCTGGCCCCGCCAAAGAAATTCCAGATAGTCCTGTATTCATAGTTCATCCAGTTGCGGCGGTCGTCGTCGCCTTTCATCCATCCGTATAATAATTTGAACTGGTTTCCTTCCAGGTTGAAGTTGTTTCGTTTGATTATGATATCGGCGGTGGTGATATCGCCGCCCGCGTGTTTCTTCCGCATCAGCACGGTTACATAATTGATGTACTTGTTGAAGTCGTTCGCGATCTCCCCGTCGAGAAAACAGATCACTTCGCGCTGTACGTACAGGGGATCGTAGGTATTGATCTTGCGGATGCAATCGCGGCAGTTCACCTTGCCGATATTATCCCCGAAGGGTTCGGCCAGGGTGGTGGTGAAATATGTTTTTGCTTCGGCGGTATAGTGTCCCTTGTGCCGTATTTTTTTCTGCTGGTAGGAGGCAACGACGGCGGTAGTGGGCAGTTCCTGTTCTTTTTTCAGGTCGGGTTTCACTTCGGGAAGGTCTTCGATCGGTTTGTCGGCGTTCTTGTAGTTCTTCGGATCCGTAAAGGCGGGACCAAGGCCGTCCGGGTCGCCGGTTGGAGGTTTTGTCCGGGTAGGTTGTACAAAGGCGTTCATGATATCATCCGCGTCGGCTTTTTCATCCTCGGTGTCGGATTTTTTACGCGCGTCTACCGCTTCGGTCGCCTTGGCTTTAAAATCAGCATCGGCCGCGGCTTTCTTCGTGGGATCTTTTTCCGATTCGGCTTTCTGCCGGGCCGCTTCGGCAGCAGCTTCTTTCCGTTCGGCTTCCTCGCGGGCAGCTTTGCGGCGAGCATCTGTCTCGGCGCGGCGCTTACGGTTCTCTTCGTCGGCGTATTGCCGTTCTTTCAGGTTGTTTTCGCGAATCTCTTTATTTCTTTTTTCCACTGCTTCGGTTTCCTTCGCCAGTTGTTCTGTGGCCCGATCCAGGAAACTCTTCCCGTCGTTGAGCGGTTTGGCCAGTTCGGTCCAGTTGGGCGAGCCTTCCGCCCCGAAGGGTATAAAAGCCATTTCAATCAGTTTGTTCGTGAGTACGTCCTGCAGTTTCTGCAGGTTGGCGTCCTCTCCTACCTGCACCACTTTGATCGAACCGTTCTCCCTGAGTTCCTGTGCGGCGATACCGATTTCGGATTTCAGGATCGGCGTGGCAAGACCCGCATTAAATATTTTATGCGTGTAAATCTTATCCCAGTCCATATCAATCGTGAACCCGATCGGTGAATTGTATCCGCCCAATGTCATGTTCAGGTTAAAGGAAAGATCAGGGGTTGAAGACTGAAGCGACTCCCACATGATCTTCGCGTCGAGCGAATCGAGAATAAAAGACACCGCCACATTATCGCCCTCGATCACAGGGGCGGGGCCCAGTCCCAGCACCCTTTTCGCATTGGGATCGGGATTGGTGGCGGAGCTGTTCGTGATCACGCTCTTTGTCACGAGCGCCATGGTGCCGCCGCGGTAAACTACCGGTCCGACGATCTGACCTTTAGGATTTATTTTCTTCAGTTCCTGCCGGGCTTCGTCTAGTTCTTCGGGCAACACGTGCAGTCCCACCACCACGTGCACGTAACCACCCGTTTTCCCGATGGTTTGGGAAGATTCGCCGCCAGTGGTGGCTGCGTTGGTCACATAGTAGAGAAAGAGGAACTTCGGCGTCCCGTTATCATCCGTGGCCAGCCGCAGCTTGTTGGGCAGGTAATAATATTTATTGGAGTCATTCCCGAAAGAGGGAAAGACTTTCAACTTACCGGCTGTTACCGGCTTGTCGAGCAGAATCTGCTGAACAAAATCCTTCTGCGCCCGGGTCAAAACGGGCGATAATAGAATAAGAGCGAGGATTCCGGCAAAAAAGAAATTCTTTTTCATACCATGTTATTTAATGATCGGATAGTTCTAAGGGTTACTATTTATACCAAAATGTTTATTGTACCTGGTCAACGAAAATGATAGATTGCGATGTACGGGTTCGCTGTGATTTGACATACGTATTGCCCCTGGTCCATTCCACCTCGTATTCAAATTCCGTTTCGTTGCCGGGCAGCAGGTAATCCAGCGACACCGAATTCACGCCTTTCGACACATTGAGACTGGCCTGTCGCATTTGTTCCACCCCGGCAATCGTGTAAAAGACCCGCACCGTGATAGCCCGGATATTCTGCTCTTTCAGTTTATCGGGGTCCGAATCAAAGATGACCGTATATTTTGTTACCGGCGGGGCGAGCGAGATAATAGGTAATTCGGAGGAGGTCCAGTCCGTTTCGATCGTGGCGCCACCGAAGAAATTCCAGGTGGCCTTGTATTCGTAGTTCAGCCAGTTACGACGATCGTCATCCCCTTTCATCCAGCCATATAACAACTTGAACCGGTTGCCTTCCTTGTTGAAATTCGTGCGCTTGATCACCACTTCCTGGGTGGTAATATCCCCGCCGGCATGGGTCTTGCGCATGGACACGGTGACGAAATTGACGTACTTGTCAAAATCGTTAGCCAGTTGACCGTCGAGGTGACAAAAAATTTCCCGTTGTACGTAAAGCGGATCGTAGGTATTGATCTTCCGGATGCAGTCGCGGCAATTCACTTTCCCGATATTGTCGCCAAAGGGCTCGGCGAGGGAAGTGGTAAAATAGGTTTTGGCCTCTGCTGTAAAATGCCCGGAATGCCTGATCTTCTTTTGTTGATAAGAAGCGACTACTGCAATAGTGGGCCGGGGTTCCTCTTCCTTCATTTCAGGGGGTTTAACGCCCGGTATTGTATCACGGTCATGATTAAACGCAGTATTGGGCAAGCCGGCAGGAGCCGCCAGCGTTTCCACCCGGAGCGGAGGTCCGGCCATGGATTTGCCGGAAGTGGAACGGGGAGGCTTTGTCTTTGTTGTATCTGTTTTAGGTTTGGGTGTGGCGGTGGTATCTTTTCTCGTGAGTTTTTTCTTCAAAGCTGATAACCAGTCCTTGAAGCCTGATTCTTCCGTGTCTTTCTTTTTCTGTGTTTCCTGCGCTTCTTCGTGTTTCCGGGTGGCCTCTTCCTGCGCCGCTTTTTTTCGCCCGGGATCTTTTTCAATGGCCACTTTCTGATCTGCATCCTTTGCTTCCGCATCTTTCCGCTTTTGTTCCTCCCGGAGTGCATTCAGCCGGTCTTCGCTTTCCGCTTTTTTCTCCATTAACTGATCATAGGAATATTGTTTGGCCAGGTTCTCGGCGCGGATCTCCCTGTTATGTTCGTCTACCCGCCGGGTTTCTTCCGCCAGTGCATCGCCGGCACGGTCCAGGTAACTCTTTCCGTCATTCAGGGGTTTGCCTAAAGCGTTCCAGTCGGGCGATCCTTCACCGCCAAAAGGAACAAAACATAGTTCCAGGAATTTATTGAGTATGGTCTCCTGTAATTTCTGCATATTGGCATCTTCCCCTACCTGCGTAATCTTTATAGCACCGTTTTCCTGTAATTCCTGTGCGGCAATGCCGATTTCCGCTTTCAGGATCGGCGTGGCCAGGCCGGCATTAAAAATCTTATGCTGGTAGATCTTATCAAAATCCATGTCGATGCCGAAACTGAGCGGCGATTGAAAGCCACCGATGGTCATGTTCAGGTTAAAGGAAATATCCGGCGTAGGCGATTGAAGTGATTCCCACATGATCCGTGCGTCGAGCGAATCGAGGATAAAAGAAACCGCCACATTATCGCCTTCCATCACGGGGGCGGGACCGATGCCGAGCACCCTTTTCTGGCCGGGATCGGAATTGGTGGAAGAACTGTTCGTGATCAGGCTCTTGGTTACCAGGGCCATGGTACCGCCGCGATAGATCACCGGGCCCATGATCATACCTTTTGGATTGACGCGTTTTAGTTCCATTTTCGCATCTTCTAATTCTTCCGGAAGTACATTCAGTCCCACGACCAGGTGCACATAACCCCCCGTTTTACCCACCAGGGCCCGCTCTTCGTTATCATCTGAACCTTCATTTGTTACATAATATAGGAAAAGGAATTTGGGCCGCCCGTTATCATCGGTGGCCAGGCGCAGTTTATTGGGCAGGTAAT
>CAYNSL010000124.1:0-8490 GCA_964399755.1 uncultured Chitinophaga sp.
TTTTATCGGAAACCAAAAAAATCACTTTTTTTTCTGATTTCCCGGATATTGGAAGACTTTTGCCGGCCTCGGCCGCCCGGCAAATTTCAAGAAAAAACGTGTTGTTTTCAATTTTATTGCCAAAAATTTTTTTTTGCCCCAAAACACAATATCCCGGCATCTTTTGGCTTATCTCCGCAGCAACAACTGCCGGAATATCCCGGCCCGGCCGCTGGGAAGGCATCATTCGTAAGCACTACTACTTAATCCGGGAAAATGGGAATATACGCACAATTCTGATCTCAAAGTATGACCAGTTTCCCGATCACTTCTTTTTTTGTGTTTCCCGGTGCAGAAACCCGCAATTTATAGAGATATACACCCCTGCCGAGCCGGTCCCCGAATTCATCCCTTCCATCCCATTCAAGGCTGGCCGAGCGGTTTCCTTCCGTCAGAATCGTCTGGCTGAATGTGCGCACCACTCTCCCGGTGATGGTCATTACCTGCAATTGCACCTGCAGCGGCTGTCCGGGTTTATTGTGCTCAAACCAGAATCGGGTCCGGGTGGTAAAAGGGTTGGGGTAATTCAACACATGACTGATGGCAAGAGATTCATCCCCCGCCACGGTGAAATCAAGTGTTGTTTCATTGGAATTATTCAGCACATCCCATGCTTTCACCCGGAGCGTATGCGGTCCGGGATCCAGTTCCGGCAGCTGAAAACGGGCCACACCCCGACGGTAACTGTCCAGATCTCCCTGGTAAAAATCATTCAGTATAAAATAGCTCCGGTTGTCATTGTCGAGCGTGGCCACGATATCGTGCCCGATACCCGTTCCGGCAGTATTGATCCCCGACGAATCGGCCAGTTTGACGATCAGAACGGGTTGCTGGTTGGTGATGCCGCCATTGACAAACATCTCATCGTTCAGGTAGGCGCGGATCGAAGGGCCTTCCTGGTCGCCGGCATTACCCGGACCATTACCTCCCACGATAAAATTGGTAAAATAGCCATTGGCATCTACCGATCCGTCTTCCGCATACAATGTAATTTTTCCATTCCCGAAACTATAGTTGATATCTTTCGGCACTTTGAATGTGAAACTGAATTTTCCCTGCGATACCGAAGAACGGCCCCTGAATAATATGGTTGAACGGGACGAGAATCCCGTTACCTGGCTGCCGGGGTCGTTGGCGAGTGTGCTGAGGATTTGCGGTTTGTCGAACACCACCGGGTACAAAAACCCGTTATACCCGCTTAACAGGTTTCCCTGCAGGTCTGTTACCTCGCCTTCCACCTGCACATTTTCCGTGGCGCTCACCGTATCAGTTGTCGCGGCGGGAATTCCGTTCAGCCTCGTAACCCGCACGCTTTGCGCGGGAAAGGAAAGGGTCAGGGCCGGATCGCCCAGCAGGGTGAATTTCCGGTTGTTGGCGATATCCGACAATGTTTGATACGTAAAATTCTTGGCGTCTTTCAGCGCCATGCCCAGCGACCTGTATTTTCCGCCCGCATCGGGCTGGAGGGCATATTGCAGGTAGTTATTGTTCATAATGCGGTTGCTGAAGGCAAATACCGGCCTGGTCGTGGTCATCAGTGCGATGGCGCCCGTTTTGGGCCGCAATAAAATGTTCTCACCAAGCGAACTGATTAGCGGATTGTCGTATGGGGCAAAATCGCAGGTGGCCGTGATAAACAAGGGAAGACGGTAGGGGTTGTTCCAGCCGTTTACGATGGATTGATCCAGGATCGTTTCCTCCGCCAACCGGGCCGGCCCGCCATGTCCATTGTAATTCCAGATCAGTACACCGTTAAAGACCTGGTTATTAATGTCTTGATTCGCTTGTGGATATTGACTTCCCCCGGGGCCGGTTTCCTGCTTAAAAGCGTCGAGATAGATCTTCCGGATGTCAAATACCGGGGCGGTTGCCGATGCCGTGGCGCTGATCTGCTCCGCATCCTGCAGGTGCAGGTTATTATCCTCATCATCCGCGATAAAACAGAGATTGTTCCGCCAGGGCCCGAGGGATTGTGATGAAATATAGACGCTGAGTTTATCCACGAAATCCTTCGCCTCCCCGATACTTTTTGCCGGGATCCTTCCCACGCCGATGTCCAGTAAATTGGTTACGATACCCGAGTTGATATCTTCATTGTCGTCAAGAAAGGCGAAAAAATCATCGGAAGTATAAGTTGCCAGCGGATCAAGCGACGATATGCTCTGGTAGGCCGGCACCAGGTTGCTGTTGTTCCTGATCCGGTCGCGGTAATCGAAAGACGCATCCCCGAATAATAAAAGGTATTTAAAAATTCCCGGCGCGCCACCGTATTTATCCCGGTACATTTTTGCGAGATCTCGGAGGGCTGTCGGGTCCGGGCTACCGCTTCCGAATTCATTGTATACCTGGTCGGTGCTGACGACATTGACACGGAGATGATCCCGTTGCCGGTGAATATCGGCAAGCCGCTCTGCCTGCGGAAGCAATGACACAGGTGAGATGATAAGCAGGTCCGCGGCGGCGGATGCATGCAGGTTTTGAGGGGGCACCTGTCCAACAGCTGCGGGGGTGAGGAACCCCGATGCATTAAAAGCCACATATTCCCGGAGCCGCGAACAATCATTCACAAAACGGTAGTCGGAACCGCTGAATTGTCCCTGCATTTTTAACGGGTTCAGCGGATCCGTGATATCCCAAACCTGTGTGGCATTCGTGGCGCCGGCCACTGCAAACTCAGCCCTGTTATTGCCCACGCTCAGCCAATCGCGGAATAATAACTGGCCGGCACCATTGAGCGATATCGCGCGGCGGGTAAACAATTCGAACCAGTTCAGCCATCCCTGCGCGTTGAAGCCCCCGGGCGTAAATGAAAAAACGATATTGTTGACAGACTGGCCCGCTGCGCCTGATAACAAGGCTGAATTTTCCTGTGCGAAGAGGTCGTAAGTACCACCGCCTACCGGATTAATGACTACCTGGCCGGTTAGCTGGTTATTTACGCTGATGGTAAAACGGCTGGCGGAGCCCGCAGAACGCGCTGCGCAAAGGGCGCGCAACTGCACCGGCGACCCGTTCGGTATATTGGGAAGATTTACGGAAAATGTCCGGCTCAGCGTTCGTCCGGGCATGTCTGAAAATTCTTCACCGTACCATTCCTTGCCGCTGCTTAAAAAATTAACCGTATCCAGTTCATGAAAATACCTTTCGGAAAAATTTGTGACCGTCATATTCGGAGCGGTTACCAGGGGAGCTGTCTGTACCCGCTTGCCGGAGCCTCCCACGCTCAGGAAATAATAGGCGCGGTCGCTGTAGAGGTTTTTCTGATGAAAAAAACTGAGGTTGGCCGAATCCTTTTGCCAGGCATCGGGGCCATCGGCGTAAAACAGGATATAATCCGAACCATTGAGCACGCCGTCTCCTCCATCTACTACCTCAATGGCGTTCTCCCGGAGGTCATCGGTCCAGGGCCCGTTATTGGCCTCCGGGAGCATTTTTCCCCCGTTACCGAAAAGGCGAACCGACCCCGAGGGAATATTGCCGGTATTGACCCCCAGGCTGGCCAGGAATGGAATGTCGATTTTGTAGATCCCCGGGGCGCCCGTCGAAAGTTTGTACCAGGTTCCGGCCGACAATACCGAAGCGGGGGCATAAACCCGCTGGGCCGCCCCCGGGGCAAGCCCCGCGATCAGCCATCCGGTCAACATCAGTAACCTGCTGCATTTCATAGCCGTAATTAACATGTACGCAGGGGATTTTACAGCCGAAAAAAAGTAGTTCTGCGTAATCCTTTTTACCGAAAGTGCCTATATTCGCAAATCCGGCAGGTAAATCTTGTTTTCAGGCGCAATATTTTACCCCAGCCGGCGTTAAAAATATTCCAATTCACAGGTTTATGCAAAAAACAATAAGCGTGAAAAACACACTGATCCTTTTGTCCTGCGTGCTGCTGCTCGGCTCCTGTAAGAACGGCGGGCTTTTCAAGAAGAAACCCGATAAGTCGAGTGTGACCGGATGGAACTACAACGACAAAAACATGGGTGGATTCCAGGTTACCAAATCCAAGGAACAGGGCCTGGGACCCGGTTTGGTGTTTGTGCAGGGTGGTACCTTCACCATGGGTCAAACCGAAGAGGACGTGATGGGCGACTGGAACAATATTCCGCGCCGCGTATCCGTGCCTTCGTTTTATATCGATAAAACCGAAGTTGCGAATGTGCATTACCGTGAGTACCTGCACTGGCTGACCCGCGTATTCGATCCCTCCGATCCGGCGAACGCCAAGATCATCGAAGGCGCTTTGCCCGATACGCTCTGCTGGAGAAGCGAACTGAGTTACAATGAACCCCTGGTTGAATTTTATTTCCGTCACCCCGGTTTCAACGATTACCCGGTGGTGGGCGTTACCTGGCGCCAGGCCAAGGATTTCTGTCTCTGGAGAAGCGACCGCGTGAACGAAAAATTACTGAAGGATAAAAACTTCATCAATAAATCGAACCTGAAACCCGGCGCCCAGCAGGGCGACAACAACTTTACCACGAAGTCGTACCTGCTTGGTCTTTACACGGCGCCTCCGGGCAAGATCAAAACCAAAAAAGGAGAACCCAAGCAAACCATTGCATCGATGGAATCGGGAATTCTCTTACCTGATTACCGCCTTCCTTTTGAAGCGGAGTGGGAATATGCCGCTTATGGATTGATCAACCAGAATCCCCGTCCCAGCCTGAAAGAAGGCAAACGCGGGGAAGAGCTCGCCTCCAACAAACAATTATATCCCTGGGCCCAGAACATGAACGGCCTTCGTGATACGCGCCACGGTACCTGGCAGGGTACCTTCCTCGCCAACTTTAAAAGAGGTTCGGGCGACAACGCCGGTGTGGCCGGTGGTCTGAACGACCGCGCTTTCTATACGGCGCCGGTCCAGTCATTCTTCCCCAATGGTTTCGGCCTGTTCAATATGGCGGGTAACGTGAGCGAATGGGTGGAAGATACTTATCGCCCGCTTTCAACGCTCGACTTTGACGATATGCCTGCCCCTTTCCGCGGTAACAAATACAAAAAATTATACGTGGCCGATTCCACAACGATGGACCCGGCTACCCGCTATGAAAAAGACAGCACCGGCCGCGTGAAGATGGCGGATGTGACCGATGAAGAAAGCAAGAACCGCCGCAACTATCAGCGCGGTAATGTGATCAACTATCTCGATGGTGACTCGCTCTCGCAGGCCTCTTATGGTTACGGCGTGACAACGCTGATCCATCCCGAAAAATCGAAGGTGTACAAAGGCGGAAGCTGGAACGACCGCGCTTACTGGTTAACACCGGGCAGCCGACGTTTCCTCGAGGAAGACCAGTCGCTGAGCACCCTGGGTTTCCGTTGCGCTATGAACCGCATGGGCAGCCCCGAAGGTAACAAACGCAAAACGGGACAGTATTACAAGACCCGCCGCCAGAAAAGGTAATTTCCGTTTCATATTAATATGGTTAAAGTCCCGGTGCAAACCGGGACTTTTTTAACAGCATAAACAGGCGCCGAGGTTTATTTTTGCCTGATGCAGACCGAAGCATTATATCGCATATATAAGGAGTATCCCTCCGTGCAGACTGATACCCGGCGGCTGAAACCCGGCGACCTCTTCTTTGCCCTTAAAGGAGAGCAGTTCAACGGGAACCGGTTTGCTGCCGAAGCGCTTGCAAAAGGCGCGGCTTATGCGGTGATCGATGAAAAGGCATTTGAAATACCGGGCAGGACGATCCTGGTGGAAGACGTATTAACGGCCCTGCAGCAACTGGCGAAATACCACCGCCGGCAATTCGATATCCCCTTCCTGGCCATCACGGGGAGCAATGGCAAGACCACGACCAAGGAACTGGTGCACGCCGTACTGTCCTCCTCTTTCCGCACCTATACTACGGAAGGAAACCTGAACAACCATATCGGCATCCCCTTGACGATTTTGAAAATAAAGGATGACGCCGAGATCGCCGTGATCGAGATGGGCGCCAATCACCGCGGCGAGATCGCTTCCTATTGCCGGTATGCCATGCCGACGCACGGCCTGATCACCAATTGCGGAAAAGCGCACCTCGAAGGGTTTGGTGGTGAAGAAGGCGTACGGAAGGGAAAGGGCGAATTGTTTGATCATTTGCGCGCGATCCGGGGAACCGCCTTCGTGATGTGGGATTATGATTACCTGCGCGACATGAGCAGGGGTATCCCGAATCTGGTAAGGTACGGTACGGGAGATGCAGACCTGGAAGGAAGCGTGGATCAAAGCGAACCTTTTCTCAGTGTCCGCATCACGCGCGGCATGAAGAACGGGATATGGCAGACGCAACTTGTCGGTGATTACAATTTACCAAACGTGCTGGCCGCCGCGGCGGCCGGCAAATATTTTATCGTGCCGGATGATGACATAAAAAAAGCGATTGAGCATTATGTGCCTTCCAACAGCCGTTCACAACTATTACAGATCGGTACCAACCACATTGTGCTGGATGCCTATAATGCCAATCCCAGCAGCATGAAACTGGCCATTGAGAACTTCGCGCGGCTCCATGCCGCCAATAAAGTGCTGGCGCTGGGCGCGATGGCGGAACTCGGTAATGAGAGTCTGCGGGAACACCAGGCCATCATCGACCTGATCGGTCAGTATGCCTGGAAAGCCGTAGTCCTTACCGGTGGAGATTTCCTGAATATAAATCATCCCTATTTTTCTTTTCCAAACGCCGATCAGGCAGCCGAATGGTTCCGGCAGCAGCATTTTGAAAACACGCACGTGCTGATCAAGGGAAGCCGCAGCATGCAAATGGAAAAAATCATCGCCCCTAAAAATTGAATGATGCCTGAATTTCTCAAACAACCATGGCCCTGGTATGTGGCGGGCCCGCTGATCGGATTGATGGTCCCCCTCCTGCTGATTACAGGGAACAAAACTTTCGGCGTTTCTTCTTCGCTGCGGCATATCTGCGCAGCCTGTGCGCCTTCAAAAATTCCGTTCTTTCAGTACGACTGGAAAAAAGAACGCTGGAACCTGTTCTTTGCGGCGGGAATCCTGCTCGGCGGATTTTTTTCCTTTCTTTTTTTACAGGACACGCATCCCGTGCAGGTGCACCCTGCCCTGGTGAAAGAGCTGAAACAATACGGCATTACCGATTATTCGGCACAGGCGCCGGTGCAATTGTTCAACTGGGCAAACCTGCTTTCGCTTAACGGACTGCTCATATTCGTAGCAGGCGGTTTCCTGGTGGGATTCGGCACCCGTTACGCGGGGGGCTGTACATCGGGACACGCCATAATGGGTCTTTCCAATCTCCAGTGGCCTTCGCTGGTGGCAACGGCCAGTTTCATGGCCGGCGGATTTTTAGTGGCGAACTGGGTGCTCCCGCTATTATTAAAATAAACGATTATGAAGACATCGGCGATAACTGACAAATCAGTTCCTCCTGCAACGGGTACCCTGAATACGGATTTTGAAGTCCGGTCGCTCGACGCTGTTTGTTTTAATGAATCCGAATTGAAACATCCCTGGTGGTATAATCTCAAATACCTCGCGGCTGGTTTATTGTTCGGGATCATTCTCGTAAAATCCGAAGTGATCTCCTGGTTCCGGATACAGGAAATGTTCCGGCTGCAAAGTTTTCATATGTACGGCGTCATCGGCTCAGCCGTGGCCGTGGGCATGGTCTCGGTATGGCTGATAAAAAAATACAGGGTCAGGACCATATACGGCGAACCGATCGAATTTGTGAGCAAGAAATTGAACAAGGGAAATATTTACGGCGGACTGCTTTTCGGTTTTGGCTGGGCGATCACGGGCGCCTGCCCGGGCCCGCTTTATGCTCTCGCGGGATCGGGTGTTACGGTGATCATTATTACACTGCTGAGCGCGATTGCAGGCACCTGGGTATACGGCCGTATCCGGGAACATTTACCACATTGAAGACGGTAATCCCGCTATAAAACCCGAACTTTGCAGCCCAAATCGGGAGCGTATGAAGGATCAAAAAGTGAACCGGGGTTATTTGTTGTCTACGATGGGATGCCGCTGTCCCCGCTGCCGCGAAGGAAAATTATTCCGGCACCCGATTACTTTCCGTTTCAAGCGGAACATGGAGATGAACAATACCTGTCCCGTTTGCAGCCAGCCCTCAGAAATTGAAGTCGGTTTTTACTATGGCACCAGTTATGTGAGTTATGCGCTGACGGTAGCGATCAGTGTGGCCACTCTTGTTGCCTGGTATGTTTTGATCGGCATGTCCACCTCCGACAACCGTTTCTTTTACTGGCTGGGTTGCAATGCCGTTTTCCTGGTCATGCTCCAGCCCTGGCTGATGCGGGTAAGCCGCAGCATCTGGATTTCCTGGTTCGTGAAATACGACGCGCACTGGGAAGAACACCAGCCCGAGGATGTGTCGGAAAGAATGAACCCGGACCAGGCGAATAACTGGTAGTGGGAGATAAAAGTTGGGCGTGTGGGTTGGGAATGTGTTTATTGGGCTGAGATAAAAG